>BTVI01000004.1:0-107769 GCA_045862955.1 Fimbriimonadales bacterium | reverse complement strand
GGCAGGAACTAACAACCTCCTTCTCCCTTCCCAAGGGAGAAGGCTGGGATGAGGGTTCGACTGCTACCACCTGCCACCTACCAGCAACGGGGCCTCTCGCCGGGGACACCACGGAAACCCTCACCTCAATCCTCTCCCTTGAGAAGGGAGAGGAAGGGAATGCACACCTCTGCCATGCCCCAACCCCTCACGCAAGGGTAGCCGGATGAGGCAGGAGTTACCAACCTCCTTCTCCCTTCCCAAGGGAGAAGGCTGGGATCAGGGTTCGACTGCTACCCCCTGCCACCTCCCAGGAACTTGGCTTTTCGGCGGGGGCACCGTGGAAACCCTCACCTCAATCCTCTCCCTTGAGAAGGGAGAGGAAGGGAAGGTACACCTTTGCCATGTCCCAGTCCATCCCGGAGAGCCAGCCGGGTAGGGGTGCTGCCCTCGTTCCGGAAGTACCCCTGGTACCCACCGGCTCCCCGAACATGCCGCACGGCTACCGCTCCGTTGGTCCCGACCTCCAGCAGCAGCTCATCGCCCTCCCACACCAGATACCTCGTCGTTGCCGCAACCGGTGCCCGCCTGGAGGATGAGCACTGGGGGTCAGCCTTCGCCCTTAGGCGGGGCTGGAGGACGGGGCTCACAACTCGTGTCCGGTTGCTCGGACTCGACGATAGGCCACACCTCCATCCCCAGGATGCGTCCCTGCTCATCGTAGTCAACCACCAGCTTCATCCCGTTCTCGCACTCGTACTCCACTTTCCTGAAAGCTTGGGGCGGCGGTTCTGCTCCTTCTGGGCGTGTGTCGAGGTACACGGGAGTGCCTCGCCGGCAGCCTCCTCGCGCCCAGACCTCTTGGATGACAGTCAGCAAGTTGACGTACATACAAGATTCACCTCAGAACGGTCTACTGGCAGTTATTTCCAGGCAGCCGGAATCACCATGCAATCGGACCTGCAAACAGTCCCACATTTGCGCACCAAACTCACAGCAATCCGCGAGCAGAAACCGAGTCTGGTGCAAGTGCTTCCCTTCCCACGCGTCGCCCTCACCAAATGATAGGATAGACTTCCATCCCGAGCACGCGCCGGTGGCGGTCGAGCGCGAACACAATCTCCATCCCATTCGCGCACTCCTGCGGCACGTCCTCGTCCGCAGTAGGCAGGCCTCGACGGCTCTCGTGCCGCGTGACGAAGTACACAGGGGTTCCGCGCTCGTAATCGGGACGAGCCGAGATCTCCTTGACCAGCGACAGTAGACTGATCTTCTTCATTTGATTGGGACGAACCTCTTACTCACCAGGTCCCTTCCGACGATGACCGTAACTACGCGCTTGCAGCCCGGCGACGTCGCGACCAGTAGGTCCTTCGACCTGCCTCCACTTCGTGGGAATGCTTCTCGCAGGATGTACGTGACTGTCTTGTTCTTCGGATCCCAGAATCGCTGTCTCTACCATTCTCGATGTCACGCCATGCTCGGCCATCCGCTCTGCGGCGTGTTTGGAGAACTCGATCCCGCCCCGCACGATTGGTGCGGTGCGACTCGTGCTTGCGGAGGCGGTTGCTGCTGCGGCCCGTGCCGATCTCGCAGCGCGCGCCGCGGTAATGACCTTGCTCGCCCCAGCGGCTCCCGCGGTAACAAGTGCTTCCCTGCCTACAGTGGCAAGTGCCACGGACGTGCCATACCCGGGCTTGTTTGCATAGTCCTCGTTCCTCCACAAGCCGAATGTGAAGGCTTCCCCGACAGCACACAGGCCGGTCTTCACACCCTCCTTGACGCCCTCCCACGTGAACTCGAAGCCGTCTAGCCCTTGGGGATCTGCAAGGCCAACTGGGCAATTGCCGCAGTAGACGTATAGGTTGGGGTCTCCGGCCGCGATGTCAATCGGATCCCGTTGGAGCCATCTACGGAGGGAGGGGGAGTAGTGGCGGGCACCGACGTGCATCAGTGTGGCGGTGTTAGTGGTTTGTTGGCCTGTTAGGAAGTAGAGCGTCCGGTAGCCGTAGGAGCCGTTCCAGCGGAGGCGCAGGGAGTTGCCCTCAGTCGTGTTGTGCAGGCCCGGCGCCATGTCGCTCCCATCCGCGTCGAACACATACCTGTCGGTGATCACCTTCGACCTGTTCATCAACCCTCTCACATGCCCCAACCCATCCCGCAGGGTCGACAGCATCTTACCCCTTCCCCCTGGCCAGGGGGAAGGTTGGGAAGGGGGTCGTCTCTCTCCCAACGAAGTGTTCGGGGACTGTGCGCTCTGCAACCCCCAGCCCAGCTTCGCAGGCCGTCCCCCTTGAGAAAGGGGAGGGGGTAGAAGAAGCCAACCCACCACGCAACGCCAGCCGGATGAGGCAGGAACTACCGCCCTCCTTCTCCCTTCCCAAGGGAGAAGGCTGGGATGAGGGTTCGACTGCTACCCCCTGCCACCTCCCAGGAACTTGGCTTTTCGGCGGGGGCACCCCGGAAACCCTCACCTCAATCCTCTCCCTTGAGAAGGGAGAGGAAGGGAATGCTCACCCCTGCCATGCCTCAAGCCATCGCGCAGAGCCGACAGCATATTACCCCTTCCCCCTGGTCAGGGGGAAGGTTGGGAAGGGGGTCGCCTCTCCCCGAGCGAAGTGTTCGGGGACTGTGCGCTCGCCAGCCCCCACCCCAGCTTCGCAGGCCCTCCCCCTTGAAAAAGGGGAGGGGGGAAGAGGAAGCCAGCCTGTCACGCACGGCCAGCCGGATGAGGCAGGAACTACCTACCTCCTTCTCCCTTCCCAAGGGAGAAGGCTGGGATGAGGGTTCGACTGCTACCACCTGCCACCTACCAGCAACGGGGCCTCTGGGCGGAGGCACCCAGGAAACCCTCACCTCAATCCTCTCCCTTGCGAAGGGAGAGGAAGGGAATGCACACCTCTGCCATGTCCTAACCCATCCCGCAGCGCCAGCCGGATGAGGCAGGAACTAACCACCTCCTTCTCCCTTCCCAAGGGAGAAGGCTGGGATGAGGGTTCGACTGCAAACACTGCCACCTACCAGCAACGGGCCCTCTCGGCGGAGGCACCACGGAAACCCTCACCTCAATCCTCTCCCTTGCGAAGGGAGAGGAAGGGAATGCTCACCCCTGCCATGCCCTAACCCCTCACGCAACGCCAGCCGGATGAGGCAGGAATTACCAACCTCCTTCTCCCTTCCCAAGGGAGAAGGCTGGGATGAGGGTTCGACTGCTACCACCTGCCGCCTCCCAAGAACGAGGGCCCTCGGCGGGGGCACCACGGAAACCCTCACCTCAATCCTCTCCCTTGGGAAGGGAGAGGAAGGGAAGGCACACCTCTGCCATGCTCCGACACCATGCGAGAGAACCTCGTCTCCCGGCACCCATGGCACCCACCGGCTCCCCACACATGCCGCACCGAAACCACTCCGTTGGTCCCGACCTATAGCAGCAGCTCATCCCATCCCCACACCAGACACCTCGTCGTTGCCGCAACCGGTGCCCGCCTGGAGAATGAGCACGGGGGGTCAGCCTTGGCCCTTAGGCGGGGCTGGAGGACGGGGCTCACAACTCGTGTCCGCTTGCTCGGACTCGACGATAGGCCACACCTCCATCCCCAGGATGCGTCCCTGCTCATCGTAGTCAACCACCAGCTTCATCCCGTTCTCGCAAAGCCACTCGTCTTTCTTGGCGACTTCGGGCGTTGGATCTGGATCCTGTGGACGCATATCTAGGTACACGCGAGTCCCTGGAGCGCAGTCTGACCGGGCTAATATGTCCTTCAGGATGTCTATGAGGTCAACGAACACTGTCCCACCTCTTGCCTAATTGCCCACACTACGATTCGTACGATGCTATCCAGAGCCGGGCGAGCGAAACTATGGTACCGACCGCCGGGCCGGGTGCTGTCGCCCGAGGATTCCTCGCTCACCACTTGCCCCAGAACTCGAGGCCAAGCACAAGCCCTTGGTGGCTGATGTCGACCCAAAGGTCTACGCCGTTGGCGCAGTCGTACGGCACGGTGTCAGCAACGTCCGATGGTTGGTCCCACCCTTGCGACCGCGTCTTGAAGCACACCGGCGTCCCCGGTTCATAGTCCGGGTGAGCGGCAAGCTCTTTGACCAACGATATCAGGTCCACGATCACTTGAGGGGTACGAACCTCGGTCTGTCCACCCTGTTTCCTACGATGACGGTCACGATACGATTGCACGTTGGACTCCTGGCAATCAGCAGATCTTGAGGTCCGCCCTTCGTCTGGTAAGCCCTCCTAAGGATGTAGATGTAGGTCTTGTGGAGTGGATCCCAGAATCGCTCTCCCTTCGCCAATGCTACCTCAAGCATCTTGGTAGTAACGTTGTGCTCTGCCATCCGCTCTGCGGCGTGTTTGGAGAACTCGATCCCGCCCCGCACGATTGGCGCGGCGCGACTCGTGCTTGCGGAGGCGGTTGCTGCTGCGGCCCGTGCCGATCTCGCAGCGCGCGCCGCGGTAATGACCTTGCTCGCCCCAGCGGCTCCGGCGGTAACAAGTGCTTCCCGCCCTACAGTGGCAAGTGCCACGGACGTGCCATACCCGGGCTTGTTTGCATAGTCCTCGTTCCTCCACAAGCCGAATGTGAAGGCTTCCCCGACAGCACACAGGCCGGTCTTCACACCCTCCTTGACGCCCTCTCACGTGAACTCGAAGCCGTCTAGCCCTTGGGGATCTGCAAGGCCAAGTGGGCAATTGCCGCAGTAGACGTATAGGTTGGGCTCTCCGGCCGCGATGTCAGTCGGATCCCGTTGGAGCCATCTACGGAGGGAGGGGGAGTAGTGGCGGGCCCCGGCGTGCATCACCGTGGCGGTGTTAGTGGTTTGTTGGCCGGAGAGCAGGTAGATCGCACGGTAGCCGCCTGTCCTCGAGAACTCCGAAACGGTCGCAGTGTTCGTCGTCTGCTGGCCGGTTAGCAGGTAGAGCGTGCGGTAGCCGTAGGAGCCGTTCCAGCGGAAGCGCAGGCTGTTGCCCTCGGCCGTGTTGTGCAACTCCGGCGCCGCGTCGCTGCCACCTGCCCTGAGTGCCGACCTGTGCTGAACACCGGGCACAGGAGCCGCTAGAGCGAACGGGTCGTCCTCGGTGCTGCCCCTGTCGCCCTGCTTGTAGGAGTAGTGCAACCGCGACGCCACGCCCTTGCCACTTGCGCTGCGCGGGCGGCGGCGCGCGTGTTCAACCACATGACAGCGCGGGGGCAGCGCGCTACGAGGGTCAGACCCGCCGCCGCCCGCGAACGGATACGCATCGGGGACGTACCTATCCGTGATCACCTTCGACGTGTTCATCAACCCTCTCACATGCCCCAACCCATCCCGCAGGGCCGACAGCATGTTACCCCTTCCCCCTGGCCAGGGGGAAGGTTGGGAAGGGGGTCGCCTCTCTCCCAGCTAGGTCGGAGCCGACTGTGCGCTCGGCAGCCCCCATCCCAGCTTCGCAGGCCCTCCCGCTTGAACAAGGGAGGGGGGGAAGAGGCAGCTAACCCACCCCGCAACGCCAGCCGGTTGGGGCAAGAACTACCAACCTCTTTCTCCCTTCCCAAGGGAGAAGGCTGGGATGAGAGTTCGACTGCTACCAGCAGGCCCCTACCAGCAACGGGGCCTCTGGGCAGGGGCACCACGGAAACCCTCACCTCAATCCTCTCCCTTGGGAAGGGAGAGGAAGGGAATGCACACCCCTGCCATGCCCCAGTCCATCCCGGAGAGCCAGCCGGGTAGGGGTGCTGCCCTCGTTCCGGAAGTACCCCTGGTACCCACCGGCTCCCCACACGTGCCGCACCGCGACCGCTCCGTTGGTCCCGACCTCCAGCAGCAGCTCATCGCCCTCCCACACCAGATACAGCGTCGTCCTGCCCGTGGTCGCCAGTGTGTCACGCACATCGTGGGCATGGCAGCCGGCGCAGCATTGGGAGCTGACCAGGCCGGTGCCTGCGATGGAGCTACACCTATTGGCCACCAAGCCGGACGAGCAGGACCCACACGACAGCTTGGAGCACGAGGACCACCCCGCTCGCCACGATTGTGGCAGTCAGCACCACCGAGGAATCCAGCACCCCGTCGGCGGAGGCATGGAAGTAAACGACGCTGAGGATCACGCTCCATACGACAACCCCCACTATCATCGACGACATCGGTACGATCAATATGATGTGGGCGAAGCCACTCAACTCCGAGAAGAACCTCCGCGTGAGGAGCATCCCAATCACCAATCCAACGTAGCCTGAAATCAGGCACGCCAGCACGAGGTAAGACGCAGATCGGCCAAGCCGCGACCAGAAGTCCGGCACATCAAAGCGGTAATGGATCTCCATGATGCTCTACCTCACTCACGCCACTTGAACGGTGGTAGGTTCTCAATGTCCCGGGGATGGCCGAGGTTGCGGTGTCCAGGGGCACCCTTGCCCTCATAAACAATATCCGACCAGCCGCAATCGGACGAGTTTCTTGCCCAGCCCGGCACGCGATTCCCGAACAACCACTGAACGGCATCGGAGCGCGAGAAGACGTTGTACACCCGCTCGACTAAGTCGCTCGGCCTAGCTTCCGGGAATGTCAGAACTCCCCACGGTTCCCACGGCGTACCGAACGCGATCACGGCGATGTTACCGGTCTTGTACCCCCAACGCGATAGGTATTGCGAGGCAATCAGCGCGATGTTCCCCCCGTGGCTGTGGGCGAAGATGTAGATCGGCTCCGTCTGGCCGTACTTCTTCCACACCTCAGCGATCTTCATAGCCAACGCTACCTGGATGCTTCGGTATCAGAACGAAGTGGTCATGCCGAAGCAGCCATGGTAGGGAGTCGAGAGGACCCTGGCGGCGAGGCCGGCGCTCCATCGAAAGTAGGCGCTGCTGACCGTGCGCTTCGGGAGCACCGCTCGGCTCTGCTGCCGAAGCATGAAGACACAATGCCATTAGCATAAAGCGTCCGGACCCCGGGGACCGACTGATCAGACAGCGTCACTTCCTCTCCGGTCGGGGGATGCCTTCGAGAGTGCCCTCCCTGTTCGTATACCGGTAGTCGGGGCACGGGTACTCCCCGAGCTTCCTCTTCAGATCGGGAGACCAGGCCTGCACGAAGCAATCGATTCGGTCCGTCTTGGGGTTGCGACGAGAAACGACTCCCAGGATTCTCTTCCCGTCCCAGCCCAGGTCGTGGAAGTCATGCCTCGATGCTAGCAGCTTGCCCGAGGTGGAGTAAACCCTTGCTTCCTTACGAGCTTCGTTTCCAACGATGTGCCAGTAGAGGCATAGTACCTTATCGTCTGACAGCCACACGTATGGATACCCGCGTCCCAGCTTCGCGGCATTGCGCGAAGCAACGTCAATCAGCCAGACGTCGTAGTGCTCCTCCATGGCCTGGCTCGTCGCTATCTCGCCGCTGGGTAGCGATATCGCTACCTTCGTGCCACTTGGATTCCAGACACTGCGAACCGGCAGCTGTCCCTCGCCTCCTGGCACCGGAATACCGAACTGATTCTTAAGTCGATCCGCAGAGAACAACTGAGTGGCTGTACCCATCGTGTAGTCAGCCAGCCAGATGCTCCCATCCCGATGGTAGGTGACGAACCTGCTTCCCGTGGGATCCGGGCGATCTGCGGTGTCGGTCGGAGCCGTGCTCTTCGGCCATGAGACAGTCTGCGTGACCCCCGTTGTCGCGCCAGAGTAAGGGTCAACAAGCACACGTGCTCCAGATGATGTGTAGTCAACTACAAGTAGCGATTGGGAGCACGACACCCACCCTACGATGTCCGCCATCGGAAGGGTGTATTTCACCGTCTGGCCTGCCTGCACCGCGACTCCACCCGTGAGGGTCTTGTAGGCAAACCACGGCTCGTCGGTGTCTGTCCGCGCCGTGAGCAGTAATGCGAACATCAGCAGCTGAACCAAACTCGTCACCTGCCCTTCTGCTCCGGTCGAGCAGCATTCTCCTTGCAATAATCGCAGCTTGTATCGCCGCAGCGACGGGGCCGCCATATCGTCACTGTAGCACCTGGGGAGTGGTCGTGAAGGTGGCTTTCTGGGCTGAGAAGCCTCCTCGTACCAGGGCGGTCGGGCAAGCTGGCATCAACCATTGATTGCTTGACAACCATCATGGGCACGCCGAACACTGTCACGATGTGAACAGGGTGCAGGGGCTTCGGCCCGACATCCGTTGGCACCAGCAGCCGGATCTCAAGTGGCGTTCCTATCATTGGTATGCGGCCGTGTGCTGCCTTTGGGCGTGTTACCACGAGCACGTCACCGGGGCAGGGAACATAGCTCTTGTCATTGGCCACCTTCTGGCAGTGCTCTGAGTGATCTGCGAACCACCTGGCCCAGCTATTCGCGGCTCCAGGCGGCATCGGAAGAATGTCCTCGTAGGTCTTCCGACACCACTTAGCGCAGTCCTTGGGGCCTCTGTCAATGTTCTTGTCGGCGTTCTTGGCAGCTTGCTGGCCGGGCGACTCGCGCTTGTCTGTCTGGTACCCGAGAGGATCCACGAATTGAACCGAGTCTCCAAAGCAGTGCTGGTACATGTTCGGGTGGCCGCCGAGTAGGTCGATCGGGTCCCGTTGCAGCCATCTTCTAAGCGATGGGGAGTAGTGGCGGGCACCGACGTGCATCACCGTGGCGGTATTAGTGGTTTGTTGGCCGGAGAGCAGGTAGAGCGTCCGGTAGCCGCTTGTCCCCGATGAGTCGGGATACGACCCGTTCCAGCGGAAGCGGAGGCTGTTGCCCTCGGCCGTGTTGTGCAGATTCGGCGCCGCGTCGGTGCCACCTGCCCTTAGCCCCGCGTTGTGCTGAACACCGGGCACAGGAGGCACTAGAGCGAACGGGTCGTCCTCGGTGCTGTCCCTGTCGCCCTGCTTGTAGGAGCAGTGCAACCGCGACGCCACGTCGTTGCCACTTGCGCTGCCCGGCCGGCGGCGCGCGTGTTCAACCACATGACAGCGCGGGGGCAGCGCGCTACGAGGGTCAGACGCACCCCCGCCCGCGAACGGGTACACATCGTGGACGTACCTGTCCGTCACCACCTTGGACGTATTCATCAACCCTCTCACATGCCCCAAGCAGTCATGTAGTGTCGAGCGCGGCAGTAAAGCCGAGAGGCCTGCGCCGCCAGTTAATCAGAGCGACTGCTACTGCACACCATGCCTGATGAATAGTGCCCACACGAAAGCCTGCAAAGCCATAACTAGGGCTACGACACCCCATGCAATCTCTTGCATGACCTGCGGGCGTAACGCAGCAGACAACATGCTCTTGACCACGAGCCACGTGGCCGCCCATAGCACGGCGCCAATCACCGCAGAAGAAAGTGGGGCTATGACTGTAATGTGCACGAAACCCTCGAGTCCGGTGGACCCCCTACGCATTACCAACATGACGAGTAGCACACCCATCACGCCAGCCACAGCAGAGCATCCGGCAGTCAGCCCTAGTGTAGCAAGCACGTTCGACCACAAGCGTTCCGCCAATACCCTGTGCTCTTCCCAGTCCATCGAAGACACCTCTAACTACCGTAGTGGGTTCGGGAGGAACGTCAAGTCTGCGGGCGAACCGAGGTCGGTGTGCCGCAGTCCTGAAAACCAACCCCCTGGCAACTCGACGTTCACCCATCGGCCGCACTTCTCCAGCTTCGAGGCGAAACTCGGTATGCGCTCACCCGCCGCCCACTGAACAGCGTCACCTCGTGAGAATACGTTATACACCCGGTACACCAGATCGCTTGGCTCGATCAAAGTACCCTCCTTGCCGATGCCGGGATGCATAGGTCCCCAAGGAGTGCCGAAGGCTACCAGCAGTATGATGCCGGCCTCGTGCCCCCGCTCCTTCAATATCTGCGAGGCCAACAGAGCGATGTTCCCTCCGTGGCTGTGCGCGAACAGGTAAATCGGTTCGCTCTTTCCGTGCCGCCTCCAGACCGACTCGATGAAGTCTGGGAGCTCCGAGGCGGCCTGCCGCAATTCGCCGATGATCGGCCAGCCGGACCATCCGAACATGAAGTGCCCCGTCTTCTCGAGGCACTGTCGCTTGGCCTGTGCCACGAATTCGGTTGCCCACCGCTCGGTGTTGCTCCAACTGCCGTGTACGAAAATAGTGTACCGACCGTTCGGGTCAACGGCAGACACCGGGTTGCCGTAGCAGTATCGGTGCATATTAGGATTGCCCGCGGTGATTCCCGCGGGCTCCGTCTGCAACCATCTGCGTAGCTGCGCGGAATAGTGCCTTGCTCCTACGTGGATCACGTTCGTGCCGGGGAGCGTGCGGTAGGCGCAGGAGCCGTTCCAGCGGAAGCGCAGGCTGTTGCCCTCCGCGGTGTTGTGCAGCCCCGGCGCCACGTCGTTGCCATACGCGTCGAACACGTACCGATCCGTCACCACCTTGGACATGTTCATCAACCCTCTCACATGCCCCAACCCATCCCGCAGAGCCAGCCGGGTAGGGGTGCTGCCCTCGTTCCGGAAGTACCCCTGGTACCCACCGGCTCCCCACACGTGCCGCACGGCTACCGCTCCGTTGGTCCCGACCTCCAGCAGCAGCTCATCTCCCTCCCACACCAGATACCTCGTCACACCGTTCAGGGTTTCAACAGCCGGCCGCCCGAAGGCATCGTACACACAACTATACACCACCTGCCCGTTGCGCCGCACCTCCTTCAGCCGGTTCTCGTCGTCATAGGCGTACGTCCACTCGTACACTCCATCATCCAGCCCAGCCACGGCTCCATCCGCTCCGTACGCCAACCCATAACTCAGCGCGCCCGTCACCGCCTGAAGCTGGTTGAATCAGCCGGGCAGAAGCCACTCGGACCAGCATCCTCTGGCCCCACACCACCACTAGTAATCACCCAATGATGGGAAGTACCTCGATGCCCAGTGCTCTCCCATCAGCGTCCAGGTCAATCCAAAGCTCCATGCCGTTCTCGCACTCGTAGACCACTGTCTGTGCCACGTCCGGCAGACTCCTGGGTCCGGGCCGTCGTACGTCGAGGTACACCGGAGTACCACGCTCATAGTCGGGGCGAGCTACGATGTCCTCGATCACCTTAACAAATTGGAGGGTCATCGGATACTCACATACCTGGGATTGATGACCCTGTTGCCCACCATCACCGTCACAATCTTATTACAGGTCGAGCTTCGTGCAACCAGCAGATCTTGCGCCCCTCCCTTGGTCTGGTAGACCTTTCGAAGGACGTAGATGTAAGTCTTGCCTACTGGATCCCAGAACCGTTCACCCCTGGCCAATGCAGTCTCAACCATCTTTGATGTCACACCTCTCGATGCCATCCGCTCCGCGGCATGCTTCGTGACCTCTATCCCACCCCGCACAATAGGTGCGGCACGACTCGTGCTTGCCGCGGCGGCGGTTGCTGTTGCCGCTCGTGCCGATCTCGCAGCGCGCGCCGCAGAGACCGCCTTGCTCGCTCCGATTGCCCCTGCAGTAAGCAGCGCCTCTCGGCCGCCAGTCGCCAGCAAGACGGATGTACCATACCCCGGCTTGTTGGCGTACTGCTCGTTCTTCCACAGGCCGAATGTAAAGGCCTCACCGACTGCGCACAGACCGGTCTTGAGACCTTCCGCGACGACCTCTAGCGTGAACTCGAATCCGTCGAGGCCAGTTCGGTCAACGAGACCTACCGGGTAGTTCGCGCAGTAAACGTACAGGTTCGGGTCTCCTGCTAGGAGGTCAATTGGGTCACGCTGGAGCCAGCGGCGGAGGGAGGGGGAGTAGTAGCGGGCACCGACGTGCATGCCTGTCCCGGGGAACTCGGGAACCGTGGCGGTGTTAGTACTCTGCTGGCCGGTTAGCAAGTAGAGGGTGCGGCGGCCGCCTGATTCCGAGAACCCGGGCATGGTGGTGGAGCTATTGCACTGTCGGCCGGCTAGAAGGCATAGCGTAGGGTGGGCGCCAGCCCTGAGCGGCGCGTAGTGCTGAACGCCTGGTACACGAGATGCTAGAGTCAATGGGTCGCCCTCGGCGGTGTCGTGCACGTTCGGAGCCTCATAGTTGCAACTTGTCCTGACAGGTGCTAGAGAACTGTGAGGTAAGGAATTCTTGCCGCACCATAGCCTTGAGGTCTTAGCTGTGCCCAGGCAGCCGTGTCCACGACGAAGGCGCGCTCCGGAAGACTCTGTGGACCAACAGGCACAACAAGCCGAACCCCTCGTCACAGGAGTAACCTCGTCTTGAAGACCTTCCCGGACCTCGTAATCGCCCAGTAGTAACCATCATGGCGGGGCGCAGAATCCGCAATCAGCCAATCCTGGTCGGCGATCTCGGAAATAGGGTGATAGAACAGCCGCGGGTTCAGAACATAGCCGTATCCTTCGTCCGGCTTGGCCGACGGACACTCGCAAGGTCGGTCGCTGCTAGGTATGACCCCGAACCTCCGCCAGCCGCTACCCTCAGGTGAGAAGTCCAGCCGACGCAGTCCCTCGGGCCCCAAGGCCTTGGCGACCTCGAGCAATCCACCCCGCATCTGCCTCAGGTTGAACATGCAGACGGAGAGCGGCACCTTCTCCACATAGGGCCTGCAACCCGAAAGTACAACAAACCCTGCGGCTGATACCGCAACAAGCAGTGCAAGTGAGCAGCGAGAGACTACTTGCAGTGTCGGCATCAACCTCCCCCTGTTAGTGGCAAACCATAGTGCTGCTCAAAAGCCGCACAGATTTCCGCACGTGTCGCTCGAATGTACGCAATGAGGTCTGGCCTCGCTATCGCGAGGATATCAAGGAAGCGCACGGAGAAGGAGTACGCCGGTTTCTCATACGCTGCTAGTGGGTCTTTCGGAACTTGCTCGACATCGTTGAGGGGGCTGAACATAACCCCGAGGGTAGCCCACAACAGGGCCCCGTGATAAGCCAAAGAGGAAATCAGCTTCGCCCATCCCTCCGCCTGCTTTCGCAGGTGGTAGTACTCATGCACGATGGTCGATGCAGCCTCTACTGCGCGCGATCTCATCTCGTGCCAATACGTCTTCAGCCCTGTAGGATCCGTCCAGTGAGGTTTGAGCACGATGCAGCCATCTCTGATGGTGCCGCGAGCACCGAGTTCCAGGTCATCATCGACAAGCACCAGAATCGATCGCAAGTCGTCTGCGATCTCCGGGGCAACCTGCCGAATCAGACCCAGAGCCAGTGAGATGATCCGCTCTTCGTGTCCTACTGGGGGCCGCATCTGGAGTCCCATCGGATCGACCGCTCCGATGGGAGAGTTACAGCAGTACTGATACAGATTGGGACTGCCACCACCCAGACCAACAGGATCCCGCTGCAGCCATCTTCTCAGCGATGGGGAGTAGTGGCGGGCACCGACGTGCATCACCGTGGCGGTGTTAGTACTCTGCTGACCGGATAGCAGGTACAGCGTCCGGTAGCCGTAGGAGCCGTTCCAGCGAAAGCGGAGGCTGTTGCCCTCGGTGGTGTTGTGCAGGTTAGGGGCGACGTCGTTGCCGTACGCGTCGTACACGTACCTATCAGTGATCACCTTCGACGTATTCATCAACCCTCTCACATGCCCCAAGCCATCGCGGAGAGCCAACCGGGTAGGGGTGCTGCCCTCGTTCCGGAAGTACCCCTGGTACCCTCCCGCACCCCAGACGTGCCTGGTCATCACTGCTCCGGTCCCCGGAGCTACCTCCAACAACAGCTCATCCCCTTCCCAGACCAGATACCTCGTCAACCCGTTCACCGTCTCGATGGCCGGCTCATCGCAGACTTCCCGGCATGGGCAGAAAAGGAGCTAACCGATAGGCGATGGATTTCAGTCGGGGATCGGCCACACTTGTATGCCGAGCACACGTCCTTGGCCATCGAACTCAACGACCAACTTCATCCCGTTCTCGCAAAGCCACTCGTCTCTCTTGGCGACCTCGGGCCGTGGCTCTAGACCCTGTGGTCGCGTGTCTAGATACACGGGCGTCCCTGGGTCGTAGTCCGACCGGGCTGAAATCTGCTTGAGGACGTTGATGAGGTCAATGAACATGTTCCCACCCCATGCTTACTTGTCCACACGACGCTTCGCACGATGGTAGTCGGAGCCAGAGTCGGGCGAGCGGAACTATGACACCAACCGCCACGCCGGGTGCAGTCGTTGACGCCCGAGGCCCCTTCGCTCACCAGTCGCCCCAGAACTCGAGCCCAAGCACAAGCCCTTGGTGGTCTATGTAGACCCATAGGTCTACGCCGTTGGCGCAGTCGTACGGCACGCTATCAGCAACGTCTGATGGTTGGTCAAACCGTTGCGACCGAGTCTCGAAGCACACCGGCGTCCCCGGTTCGAAGTCCGGGTGAGCGGCAAGCTCTTTGACCAACGATACCAGATCCACAATCACTTGACGGGTACGAACCTCGGTCTCTCCACCCTGTTTCCTACGATGACGGTCACGATACGCTTGCACGTTGGGCTCTTGGCGATCAGCAGATCTTGCGCTCCGCCCTTCGTCTGGTAAGCTCTCCTCAGAATGTAGATGTATGTCTTGCCGAGCGGATCCCAGAACCGCTCGCCCTTGGCCAATGCTACCTCGATCATCCTGGCGGTGACCTTGTGCAGTGCCATCTGCTCCGCGGCATGCTTCGTCACCTCTATCCCGGCTCGAAAAATGGGTGCGGCACGGCTCGTACTTGCACTTGCTGTCGCCACCGTAGCTCGCGCCGTCCGTGCAGCCCTCGCGGCGGCGATCGCTTGGCTGGTTCCGGCAGTAAGCCGCAGTAATGAGTGTTTCGCGTCCTACGGATCCGGTTCGGGCGCGCTCTCGAACTTCATCAGCATGTTGGCCGGGTTCTTCATCACTGTCGTCTGCAAGAACCACTTGTCGTCAGACTCCACGTAAGTGGAGGCAATGCGGGCTTCAGGCCTAACGAGCGGCTCCCGGAGCTAGGGGTGCTCCGGAGGGTCCACTCGCCGACCCTGAAGGAGACCGATCCAGTAGTCGATCCATTCACGATCAGTAGGCTCGATGTCGCGTCGTTGACGTACTTGGCGCAATTCGGACACCGCTTCCTCTGCACCCAGATAGACTAACGTGCCGCAGATGCGTAGTAGCTCGCGGCGGGGCGCATGGCTTAGCGACTCCATGAGTACGCGAACAGCCGTTTGCCGGTTCTGCTCACCCTTGAGGCGGCCTAGGCCGTCGATGGCTGTCAGTCGATCCATCTCCTCCGTACTTCGCAGCATCCAGCAGAAGATCGCCGCAGCGTCCGGGTCGGACTTACGCCAGAGAGCAATTGCAGCAACGCGCCGGGCACACGGGTCCATCCTACGTATCGGCCGCGTAAGTGCCCCAGCAATCCTAGGATCGTCAACCTCGCTTAGAGCCGCGGCTGCCGACCGCCTTACACCTTCGTCACGGTCCTCAAGCAACAGCTTCAGCATCAGCGGCACCGCCCGGTTATCTTTGCTGACCTCCACTATGCTGCAAGCTACCTCCCTCCACTCGGGATTCGCCGACCGAGCCAGCCGCTCAGCCTCGGCTAGCCGAGCCGGCAGAACCCGCGAGTCCACCAAATAGTAGTACCTCGAAGGACTTATGAACCTAGGCCAGAAGAACAGGCCGAGCGATGTGACGACTACGGCAGACACTAACACTAGCACCAGCCATCTGCGCCCCGGTCTCATCGCATTTGCACCGGCAACACGTCACCTGGTCGCCACTCGCCGAGCTTCGGAATGGGCCTGCTGCCAGGAAACCAGTCAAGGTATCGACTCGGCTTGGTCACCCTTCCAGGTTGCCTTTCAGGATAAGGCTCTGTGCCGAGTGCCATGGAGAACAACTCGTCCGCCCAATCCACACAGTTGTAGCCTGACAGGTCATACTTCTTCCCCCGGCCTTCAACCCGCTGCTGCACCTCCGCTATAACCGCTGCAAGGAGCTTCCCGTACTGATCATCGGTGATGTCGAAGACGACTCCGCGCCCTCCTCGCGTGGGAGTCTGCGTGATACTCACATGGCCGGGCCCCTCTGATTGCTTCTTCTTCATTCTGGCGGGATCCTCAGGATAGAAGCTGACCCAGGTTACATTGCCGCTATTGTCCACAAGACCAACCAGTAGGTGACTGCCCATGCCGGCGCCGCCAGGGTTGACGTAGAGAATGAGTTGGCAGAGGCCCGACGGATCCACGAAGCTTACAGGGTTGCTGGCGCAGTATGTGTATAGGTTTGGGCTGCCTCCGCGCAGCCGAATCGGATCCCTCTGCAGCCAGCGGTGGAGGGAGGGGGAGTAGTGGCGGGCACCGACGTGCATCACCGTGGCCGTGTTAGTACTCTGCTGACCGGATAGTAGGTACAGTGTCCGGTAGCCATACGACCCGTTCCAGCGAAAGCGGAGGCTGTTGCCCTCGGTGGTGTTGTGCAGGTTCGCCGCGACGTCGTTTCCGTACGCGTCGAATAGGTACCGGTCGGTGATCGCCTTCGACGTGTTCATCAGTCCGCGCACGTGCCCCAAGCCATCGCGGAGAGCCAACCGGGTAGGGGTGCTGCCCTCGTTCCGGAAGTACCCCTGGTACCCTCCCGCACCCCAGACGTGCCTGGTCACCACCGCTCCGGTCCCCGGAGCCACCTCCAACAACAGCTCATCCCCTTCCCAGACTAGATACCTCGTCGCGCCGTTCAGCGTCTCCACTGCCGGCCGCCCGAACGCATCGTACACGCAAGTGTACACCAGGTTCGCGCCCCGCCGCACCTCCTTCAGCCGGTTCTCGTCATCGTAGGCGTACGTCCACTGGTTCGACCCGTCATCCAGCCCAGCCACGGCTCCGTCCGCTCCGTACGCCAACCCATAACTCAGCGCCCCGCTCACGGACTGAAGCTGGTTGTACGAGCTCGTCCAGGCGCTGCTTACCCGACCCTGTTCGTCGAAGTCCAGCCGCACGAGGTTTCCCGCTCGGTCATACTGGTAGCCTCTGTAGAAGGCATAGCCGCCGCTCCTCGCGTCGCTCTGCAACTGGGCCCGGTGGTCATACTCATAGCTTACTGTCCCGTTCGCCCCGCCGCCGATGGTCTCCGTAACACTCGCCACCGACGCGTCCGGGTAATCCGTGTAGTCGAAGCGCATCAGGGTCACGGCGCCGTTCTTCGTCTCGACACGCTGGAGGAACGACTTGTCGTCATTCGGTTTGTAGGTGTAGGTGGTCACGACGCCGGTAGGGTCCGTCTCCGTCTTTAGCCTGCCAGCACGGTCATAGGTCCACGTCCAGGTGTTTGCGACGGGGATGCCACCCGACATCGAGCGTCCTCCGGGCGGTGGCGAGGCAGGGAAGAGCACCTGAAGAGCAGTCATTCTGCCCGCATCGTCCAGGGTGTAGTGCGTTTCGAGCCGACTGTCGGTGCCGCCTGCCACCAGCCCCGACTTGGTCTTCTGCACGGTGCCGTCGGGGTTGTAGAAGTACTCGATGACGTACTGCTTGTTCGCCAGGGCGTCGAAGGTTCGGATGACCTTCCACAGGCGCTTGTACGCGTCGTACACGTAGTCAATCGCCCCCGGGCCGTCGTCCACGTACTCGAGCCTCCCTGCGGCATCGTAGGTGAAGGTGACGTCCGGATCGTTGGGGTAGTCAATCCCCGTGAGCCACTCGCGATTCGGGTCGTAGAGATAGCCGATGGTTCGCCCGTCGGTCGTCTCGCGCTCGCGCAGGGTCCCTTCGGCGTTGTAGTAAAAGCGCTCGGTAGAGTAGGACTGCTCATCGGCATTGTGATGGGTGATGGATACGAGCTCTCCGGCCTGGCCGTAGTCATAGGAGAGTATGGCCACCTCTTGGGCTGGCGGGGGGTCTTCGTAGGGATTGGTCGCGTGGAGCCCATCCCAGACGTGTGTGAGCCTGCCGGCGGCATCGTAAGCCAGGTAGGCGAACAAGTCGTCGTGGCTCTGGTCGAAGGCGACGGAGCGGAGTTTGCCAGGGTTATCCCCACCGGGATAGCGGTCGAAGTACACCTTACGATCTACCTCGTCCGTCACCTTCGTGAGCAGCCCACCGCCGTAGGTGAACGACGCTTGGGACTGATCAGTGTGGGTGATCGTGCTCAGGTTGCCGAATGCGTCGTATTCGAAGAGCGTGCCGATCTTGTTGAGGGCGTCGTCCTCGAAGGAGTATTTGGTGAGGTTCTTTCTTAGGTCGTACGCCTCGAAATACACGCTGCGGCCCGTCGGGTCGGTGTACCTCTTGGGAAGCGAGAGGTACTCCTGTGGGTCCTGTTGCTCCTCTCCATAGTACTGTATAACGTCGCTCGCTCGACCGGGCGCTGCCGTCTGCTTCAGCTGTCCGATGCCGTTGTAGTCGAACAGCCAGTGTGCGCCCCAAGGGGAGGTCATCGTCGTGAGCGCGGCGGCGGGATTCCCGCGTTGGCCGTAGGAGAACTGCCACGAGATGCTCGTCGGGTCGGTGACTGCGCCGACAACAGGCTCACCACCCGCGGTGGCCCAACTGACGGTCCAGGTGTCGTGTGTGTCGCGGTTGCGAACCGACGCGATGCGCTGCGAGTAGCCGTCGTAGGTGAGTTCGTAGCCGTTGGCGAGCGGGCCAGCTTCCGTATCCCATTCCACCGCTATCGCGCGATCGTACTGGTCCAGAGTGACGACGGTACGAGAAGGTGTACCGGCGCCGACGAGCACTGCTCCTTCTGAGTGTATCTCGCTGACCCGGGGGATGCCCGTGACATCGGTTTCTGTTCTGAGACGGGTGGTGGATGTCTTTCCGGTCTGGTCGGTCGCTGTCACCATGTAGTCGCGCCCGGACTGGTACCTTGTCAGATTCGTTGCGACCGTTGCACCTTCGAATCCCACCGCCGTTGCCTGCATCTTGGGGTGACCGAAACGGTCGGTGAAGGCAACCAGGTGGGGCTCGTTCTGGCTGGCGAAAGGTGTGGCAGAGTGCCACTCCTGGCCCACGATCTGCGTCGTGTTGCAACCAGCCTGGCAGTCGCCCGTAACCTGATGCTCGGCGCGTAACAGCCCACCCGGCGCGGAGTTCCAGCCGAAGCTATAGTGCTCGACCAGCTGCCAATCCTGAAGCCCTGGGTCGAAAACGTAGCGTCCGTAGCCGGCCATCCGACCGTCTGCGGTCCACGTGAACGTAAACCGCTCACCTGGCCTTTCGAGCATCCGTAGGTACCCTGACGGCCCGCCTGGCTCGTTCGTGTACAGGTCCCAGGTCCAAGTCTCCCCGCTCCAACTGAAGGTGGCGGTCCGCTGTTCGTGGTTGATCGAGACCACGTTGCCGAACGGGTCGGTAATGCCCGTCAGGAGGTGAATCGGGACGTTGTCCGTGAGATCCGTGTATAGGCCGAACGTGTAGGTCCACCCGCCTCTAGAAGCGATTCTGCCGGGCGGGCCGGCATTCGTGATGGTCGAGCCTCCCGTCACGAAGCTGAGGTTCGACTCCACCCGCTCTGCGCCGTTGTAGGAACCGAATCGGATGCGTGCTCCCGTGGCATCAACTGCGAAGTCGCCAATGTCGGGGTCGGTCAGGCTTGTTAGGCCCTGCGTTGTGCTTGCAAGGACGCCGGCCCTTGCGGAGGCACTTGGAGACCCCACGCCTGCCTCTGAGGTGCGTGCGGGCACGATGGCGAAGCCCAGTCGGCCCGCGGGGTCTACATCGTTGGTGAAGGTGTTCGGTGTCCAGTAGTCGAGCAGGGCCCGGCCTGGCTCCACCCGCATGGATAGCCAGTGCGACATGTTCCCGAATGGCGGAGGGAACAGAGAGTACATTGTGCCAGGGTCACCGGCTTCCCGGTCGTCGTCCTGGCGCTGCGAACGAAGGGGGATCGTCCCCGAGAAGACGACGAACTCGCCGCCGGCGGTAACCGTCCCGCTGAGCGGTTCGATGGTGAGGATACCGCACTCGCAACCGCCGCCGGGGCCCGAAGGGAGTGAGAACGCTGGAAACAGGAAGCCCGGCTCGGCGGGATAGATGTGCACTTCGGCGGTTGACCACCAGAAGCCGGATGCTCGCACGGCTCCTTCGCCGACAAGCTCCTCTTTTATCCCGATCTCCGCCTCGACTTCGGTGCTACCGCTCCAGTTGCCCGACTGCTGGTCCTTTACCATGGAGACCACCCGCACCAGGACACGCAGCCGTGCGTGGCTGAACTCCTCCGACGTGTCACAGCCGGCGGATACGGAGCCCTGTCCATCACGAGCTTCACCCAAGACCCGGGCCAGCGCCTCTGCATGTACGCCGCCTACCTCTGGGCCTTCCCCTGGGCAGCAGTCGCCGACGACTACCGGTCCGATGCCATCCAAGGAGAGCCAGCCGCCAAGGATCAGGACTATGCGGGAGGGCGGCTCGTCCTCCTCGGAGTCCGGTTCGTAGGTCACCGTATAGGTTATGCGCGCTGTGCCCTCGAGCGCCGGGTCTGAGACGCCAGCTAGCCAGCCGGCCATCCAGTCTCTCTGGTCGAAGTACTTGAGCCCTTCTGGGTCAGGTTGCGGAAATGTGCCGGTTTCTGATCCCCCTATCTCATAGCTGGGCTCGTTGGGTTCGGGGCAGTTGGTGATTGTCTCCGTAACTCCGCCAGCGACGGTGATCTCGACCGTTCTTGAAATCTTCCACTCGCCGGCTCGAGCGGCAAGGATACAGAGCCCGAGGGTGAACAGGGATCCCACCCAGCGCAGGGCTTGAGCGGTGTGGACGACGGAGCTCAATGTGGATCGCATGCCGTACCTCCTGGTGCTCCCGGCACGGGCTCCAGCACCTTTACCGGGGGCCCTCTCGAGCATTGTATCACAGGTAATCCGCGTTGTCGAGATACTCGCTAAAGAATCGCGCAACGAATGTCGCGGCGTCTGGGCAACGTAAATCCCTGCGAGCCTCGCCAAGGTACTGGGCTGTCAGTGCTACTCGTAGAGAGCCCGCCGATCCTGGACGACACCAAATTTCTTAGGGAGTAGCCAGGGCCGCGCGAACCTGCAGTGGGGTGTAGACAACGGCCGAATATTGTGCTATAGTAGCCAAGGAAGCAAATCTCCTTCGGCTGTCGCTCTCCAGATTCGTTCTTGCCCACCCGCTCGATCGGGTTTCGGTGGCTTTGGCGGGCACAGCCCAGTCTCTATTTCGATGCCGCCTAGGCGGCACGTCAGGAGTAAAAACTATCCCCAACATGAATCGACGACGTGATGGATCGGGCGGTCGGCGACCGCGAATGCAGGACCCGCATCTGCAGATGTCCTCTGACCTAGAGAATGCGCCCAGCATCAACTTCCGAACCCTAAGCGAGAAGAGCGACGAAGAGCTGCTGGAGCAGGCTCGGTCGCTGGAGCTGGACCTCGACTTCCGCGGCCGTGCGGACCTCATTCACAAGCTGCTCATCGAGCTAAACCGCGAGCACGGCACTGCCTACGCCGAGGGCATCCTTGAGCTTCTCCCAGATGGCTTCGGCTTCTTGCGCCGCAGCAACTTTGCCAACTCGCCGAACGACGTCTACGTGTCGCAGTCCCAGATCAAGCGATTCGGGTTGCGCACGGGCGACACCGTGTTCGGGCAGGTTCGGCCGCCAAAGGATGGCGAGAAGTATTTCGGCTTGCTAAGGGTGGAGTCTGTCAACGGCCTGGACGTCGAGTCGCAGCGCTCGCGACGCGACTTCGAAGACTTGACGCCGGTCTACCCGAACGAGCAGATGGTGATGGAGATCGGGCCCGACCAGATGTCTGCGCGAATCATCGACCTGATCTCGCCCATCGGCAAGGGCCAGCGCGGCCTCATCGTCGCTCCACCGAAGGCGGGCAAGACCATGCTTCTGAAGGCCATCGCCAACAGTATCGCCATCAATAACCCCGAGGTGTATCTGATGGTGTTGCTGGTAGACGAGCGTCCGGAAGAGGTCACCGACATGCGACGTTCGGTTCGCGGTCAGGTCATCTCGTCCACCTTCGACGAGCCGGCTGAGAACCACATGCGCGTGGCCGACCTCACCCTGGAGCAAGCGAAGCGACTCGTGGAGGCCGGCCGGGATGTCGTGGTCTTACTGGACAGCCTCACCCGTCTGAGCCGGGCGAGCAACCTGACGATCACGGCGAGTGGGCGAACGCTGTCGGGCGGCCTCGACCCCAGCGCACTGTACCGACCCCGCCGATTCTTCGGTGCGGCACGCAACATCGAAGAGGGCGGCAGCATGACGGTCATCGCCACGGTCTTGGTGGACACGGGCAGCCGCATGGACGATGCCATCTTCGAGGAGTTCAAGGGAACGGGCAACATGGAGTTGGTGCTGGACCGCGAGCTCGCGGAGCGCCGAATCTGGCCGGCCATCGACGTGCGGCGGTCTTCCACCCGCCACGAGGAGCTGCTAATCAAGCCCGAAAAGCTGAAGAGCGTGTGGCAGCTGCGGAAGCTCTTGGCCAATCAGCAGGACTCCATCGAGGCGACCCAGATGTTCATCAAGTTGTTGGCGCGGACCAAGTCCAACGACGAATTCCTCGCCGATGTGGTAGAAAAGACGAGCAAGCTGCAATAGGCCCGGTAGTCCACACCATGCCAGACGACATCGATCCGATGCACGAAGACGATATGAGCAAGCCCCCGCCGTTCTTCCCCACGGGGCACGAACGCCTGGGAAGGGAGAGCGATAGGGAAGTTCGCGTGGAGATCGAGGGTTTCTACGATTTCGAGAACCCCGCTCAGACGCCCCAGCGGGTGATCGTGCTCTCAGACGACAGGGGTCGCACCGTCCGCATGATCATCGGCGCCTTCGAGTGGCTCTCCATCCAGATGGCCAAGGAGAACGACTACCCGGACCGACCCTTCACGCACGATCTCATCCGAAACATCATCGACCGGCTCGGCTACACCGTGGACAAGATCGTCATAGACGACCTGTGGCAGGAGGTTTTCTACGCGAAGATCTACCTGCGCAAGGGAGACGAGATCGTAGAGATCGATTCGCGTCCGAGCGACGCCATAGCCGTGGCCGTTCGATACAACGCGGCGATGTACATGGCCGAGTCGGTGCTGGAGATGACCGACCGGTCCGACTTAGAAGACGACGCCTAGGCCCTGCACGTTGCCTCCGCAGGCCTTGCGAATCCTCGTAGCCCCCACCGCGTTTAAGGGCACTCTCTCCGCTCGTCAGGCGGCCGAGGCCATGGCTTCTGGCATCCACCTCGCTCGGCCCGAGGTCGAGATCACGGTTCTGCCGGTTGCCGATGGGGGCGACGGGTTCCTCGAGTGCCTATCGCCGGGGGCTACTGTGCACTGGCGGGATGTGACCGGGCCTCTCGGTGAACAGATCCCCGCCCCCTTCGCCCTTCACGGCGACGGCACCGCCATCATCGAGAGTGCCCTTTGCTGCGGGATCACGCTGCTGACCCCGGACGCGCTGGACCCCATGCGGGCCACCTCTCGTGGCGTCGGAGAGCTGCTGCACCAAGCCAGGGCAGCCGGTGCCGCGAGGGCGCTGGTCGGCCTCGGGGGTTCGGCAACCAACGACGGCGGAGCAGGGGCCCTACAGGGGCTCGGATTCCGGCTTCTCAACGACTCGGGTGCCGAGCTCGAACCCGGCGGCGGTCCTTTGCAGCGGCTTGCTCGGGTACTGCCGCCGCAGCGTGCGGACTGGCCGGAAATCTTCTGTGCCTGTGACGTGGAGAACCCTCTGCTCGGCCCCAACGGCTGCACTGCCGTGTACGGGCCACAGAAAGGTGTGCGCACCCAGGTGCAACGTGCGGCACTGGAAGCTGGGCTGTCACGTCTGGCTTCGCTGACCACCTTCCCGCCGGATACGCCGAAGGCCGGTGCTGCCGGCGGTCTGGCGTTCGGGCTGGCTGCATTCGCCGGTGCCAAGCTAGTGGCGGGGTCGCGTCTCGTGCTGGACCGGCTCCGGTTCGACGAGAGGCTCGCCGAGTGTGACGTGCTCGTCACGGGAGAAGGGAAGCTAGACGGACAAACGCTGCAAGGCAAGATCGTCGGCGAGGTGTTGGGCCGAGCCAATCGAGCGGGCGTGCGGTCCTACGCAGTTTGCGGCCTGCTCGGTTCTGGTTGGGAACCTCTCCGGGACTTGCTCGCCGCCGATCCACTGGAAACTAGGCAGGCGCATGACGCTGCCGAAGCCGTCTCCAAGCTCGCGGCCTCGCTCGCCGAGTGCTGGTGATGCCTTCATGAGGGGCCCGATAGACCCGACAATACTACGGGCGGTTCGGCGCGTGACCTGAGCCGGTTCGCGGGAACCTGGGCTTCGTTGACAGCGTCTGAGCCCTACGGGTAGGATTCGGGCATCGTGTATCCCCCTCGGAGGTCGTCCGTATGGCGCTAAAGATTCTGGTTTGTGACGATGAGCGGCACATTGTGCGTCTCATCCAGGTGAATCTGGAGCGCCAAGGGTGGGAGGTCGTCACCGCATACGACGGCAAGGAAGGTCTGGAGAAGATCAAGTCGGTCCATCCGGACCTCGTCGTGCTGGACGTCATGATGCCGTATATGGACGGTTTCGAGGTCCTGAAGACCTTGCGTCGCGAGCCTGAGTTCCAGGAGCTCCCGGTGATCATGCTCACGGCGAAGGCGCAGGACAAGGACGTGTTCGAGGGCTACCACTACGGTGCGGACATGTACCTGACGAAGCCGTTCAACCCGATGGAACTGGTCACGTTCGTGAAACGCATCATCGGCGGCGACGCTAGCGGGGGACCCAAGAGGTACGACCTCGACTAGAGCCGCTCAGACATTCGGTGGAGTTGATGGCATCCGAGAACAACCGATCGAACATCGTCTTCCTCATCGCGGCGCTCGTCGGGATAAGCACCGCAACGTTCTTCATCGTTCGCAGCCGACGCAAGCTGGATCCTGGGAAGCGGCTCGACCGCATGCTGGACTTCTGCACGTCTAAGGCGGACGAGCTGGAGCAGATGCTGCGGGACGATGCGCAGCCGAGTCCGGCGACGGCCTAGGCTAGCGGCCAAGCGTTCACGGCGCTAAGGGCACAATCCCCGAAAACGTTGACATTGGTACTGCTGTATGATAGACTGATGTCATGCGGTCGTCGGAAGGACGCCAGCCGAACGCCAAGATGGATGGCCTGAAGCCACTGCTCACATACGGAAAGCGGCGGGTCGGGACCTTGGTTCTGGCCGCGATTCTGCTGCTTGGCGCCTGGTCGCACGTCTTCCACCTCATAGCCGGGTTCTCTGTTCCTGGGGACTGCCTGGTAGCGGGGGACCTTGCTCAGACCGTCCTGTCCGATACCGCGTCCGATTCGGCTCCCTGCCACGATGCCGCGCAGTGCGACCACTGCAAAGCTCTCGTTTCGGCGTCGGGCTTGGGGATAGAGCCAGTCACCCTTCAACTAACTGACGCCCCGCCCTCCGTTGCGGCGCTGACGACTGCTCGCGTCACCTCGACGCGCGCAACTACCCACCTCACTCGCGGCCCGCCCGTCCTCTAGTCCAACTAACTCTCCGTCGCTAGGCTCACGCGATCCGTGAGTGTCTGCACCCGATGCATGCTCTAGCAGCATCGCTAAGAGAGAGCGACTTCGCGACTTCCTGCTTGGACAAATGGGAGGAAACCAATGAACTCATTGCAACGCAAAGCGAGCAAGCTATTGGCTTGCGGGGGATTCATGCTCCTAGTAGCGCTCGTCCCCGCACAACACGATCTCGACGCTCTCTTCGGCTATCAGGCCGGCACCGCCAAGGTGATGCAGCCCGCCGTGCAGCCGATTCGACAGATGTCGCACCCACCGGGCCTTTACCTTGCGGACGTAGGCCTCGACTTCTTCACGCCCGACGGATGGTCGCAGCCGATGCTCCAAGAGTGTCGCGTCCTAGGGACATACATCTCACCGAACCTTATCGGCAGCAAGACTGGTGTAGGCAACATCTTCTGCGCGGGCGGGTGCGACAACTTCTTCGACCTGCCGTACGCAGGCACGCCTCACCACCACCTGAAGTTCACCGCTCCCGACGTTGCGGCCGTCTACGTTTGGGACATCAAGGTGGTAAACGCAGTGGACTACCTCGGGAATCCGCTGAACGACATGCCTAACGTCTACCGCTACTACATGGTAGCGGGGACCCCGAACAAGATTCGCGGTAGCGTTAGCCCGGCCCCGCAGTACGTCGGAGACCTCGGGAAGTTGACGCTTCGCCTCGAGCTTCGGTCCGGTGGCAGCACCATGGCATCGCAGGAACTGCCTGTCTGCTCGGGGATTGCCGTGTACCCATATATGGTGGGCTTTACGCAGTCAGGGACTTTCGATGTGGTGGCTAAGTTGAGCAAGCACCTCTCCGTGCGCCTCAACGGTGTAACGCTCATCGAGGACACCCATCTGGATTGGGCTTTTCCATACGTCGGAGACTTGGATGGGGACGACTCCATTGGCCTGGGAGACCTAAACCGAGTGCTGGTTAACTTCGGCACATCGAACGATGCGGGAGATGTGAACGGAGATGGGACGGTTGCTCTGGACGACCTGAACACAGTGCTGCTGAACTTCGGTCGCTCTGGCCAAGGCCTCTAACGCAAACACTAAGAAAAGGGAGATGAACGTGAACAAGCTTCTTGCTAGCACGCTCGCCAGCGCTATCGCCCTCGGTAGCATCGGCTGGGCACAGCATCACCATGACGAAGACCTCGTTCCCGGCTATGACGACCAGGACTACCTCGTGCTGATCGAGCCGGAAGAGATCGTCGATCCGCCCTATGTTCTGCAGGTCATGTGGGAAGAGGTCGTGCCCGGCGTCTTTATTGCCGACGTGGGCTTCGTCTTGCACCGCGAGGGCGAGGAACCGATGCTCCGCCACGTCAGCTTCCTCCAGACGGACGTGTCGCCCGGTCTCTTCGGAGTGATCGAGGGAGAGGTGGACCCGATCTTCGGGCTTGGGACCCCGGGACTCCTCTCCCTCTCTGCGCCCGATAATGGGCATTCCCATGTTACCTTCACCGCGCCGGACAGTAGCTTCCGCTACCTTCGATTCGGCCTGGTGAATGGCGTGGCGTTCGATGACGGACGTCCGCTGAACGACTCGCTGATCACGTACGAGCTTCAGTTCGTACCCGAGCCCGCAACTTGGCTAGCCCTTGTGGCGGGTGTCGGCTTCCTTGCGTCGAGGCGTCGGGCCAAGGCGTAAGCTGCGGCTCTGCGCACGGACCTGGCAACCTGCAGGGCCGAGACGTCCTGCGGACTTGCCGATACGACCAGCATGGGGGAAGACATAATGTTGGGCAAGAAGGGATTCACACTGATCGAGCTCCTGGTGGTGATTGCTATCATCGCCATTCTGGCTGCGATTCTGTTTCCGGTCTTCACACGCGTGCGTCAGCAGGCCAACAAGACTACCTGCTCTAGCAACATGCGTCAGATGGGCCTAGCCGTCGGGATGTATGCCAACGACTGGAACGATCGGTTCCCGCTAGACAGCCACACCGGAGCCAATGCCTCTTGGGTGTGGGTAGCAAGCTTGGAGCCTTACGTGAAATCCAAGCGCCTTCTGTATCGCTGCCCCAGCGACCCCAGTACCAACTGGCTCAAGCCGCTCGAAGGCTTCCTGTTGACACGCAAGACCTCGTACGGCACGAACTTCTGGATGCTACCCCTGCAGTTCTGCGACGAGCTGCCGACCGTCTGTGGCCATAGCACCCTGCGCTCCGTCCGCATGCCTGCCGGAACCATCTACATCGTGGAGACGAAGGAGAACGGAACCTCCGACCACGTACACCCCGCCTGGTGGTACTGGCCGAACGACAGCGGCACCTACATCGAACCGGAGAAAGAGCTAGCGATGACATGGCATACCGGTGGCACGAACTACACCTTCGTGGATGGACATGCCAAGTGGTACCGCTTCTCGCAGGTCTGGAGCGGAGATGGCAAGACAGACCTCTTCGACCCGCGGAGGGAGTAGACTGACAAACGAGAGTAACAGGGGGTACCAAGAACCGGAGTACGAACAACGGGAGCACGAAGGAGTAGCACGAGTACGAAGACCCGGCATGCTGAGCCTGTCGAAGCATGCGGGTGCGGCAGCGGAGGTGAGAGGTCAGACCCTGCCGATGTATCCAACGACGCCGTGACTACCCGCGCCATCAGAGGTGCGCGAAACCCGTGGTGTTGAGGCCGTCGAAGCATGTACTTCATACCTCGACAACCAGCGCCACCGTCATGCTGAGCCTGTCGAAGCATGCGGTGGCCTGCTGGCAGGGTCATGTCATGGACTGAGAAGGTTTCTTGACCCGTCATGCTGAGCCTGTCGAAGCATGCGGGTGCGGCAGCGGAGGTGAGAGGTCAGACCCTGCCGATGTATCCAGCGACGCTGTGACTACCCGCGCCATCGGGGCTTCGCGAAGCCCGTCATGCTGAGCTTGTCGAAGCATGACAACGGGAGCCGCAAGCGTGGCCTCGGAAGCCGTTGGCGTCCGATGTGCGACGTCATGCTTCGACGAGCTCAGCATGACGGGTCTGGGGTGTCATGGTTCGACAGGCTCAGCATGACGGGTCTGGGGCGTCATGCTTCGACAGGCTCAGCATGACGGTTCTGGGGTGTCATGCTTCGACAGGCTCAGCATGACGGGTCTGGGGTGTCATGCTTCGACAGGCTCAGCATGACGGTTCTGGGGTGTCATGCTTCGACGAGCTCAGCATGACGGTTCGGGGTGTCATGCTTCGACAGGCTCAGCATGACGGTTCTGGGGTGTCATGCTTCGACAGGCTCAGCATGACGGTTCTGGGGTGTCATGCTTCGACGAGCTCAGCATGACGGGCCTGCGGAGCTTCACTCAGAGCCGTATGCACGCTTCTTACGCACCGCTGCACGAGATGATCGGGGTGATACCACCTGGATACGGGGTACCGGTTGCCTGATTGCGGCGGAATCTCCTCTTCTGTCACCGCGTGCAGTTGGTTGCCGCCGGTGCTAATGCGAAACGTGCTCAGGAAGACCGTGCTGCTATCGGCCACTACCGGCTCACACCAGATGGGCCAGTGATAGTAAGCCTCAATGTCCGTATTCCTGGAATAGTTGGGCGGTATCCATCGAGGCTGGCCGCTAGCCGACAGCTCGAATAGCTGCGAACATCCGGGCAACCAAACATGGCATTCGCTCCTTCCTGAGAGACCGCACACATCCGCACCGGGTAGGGAGGTGCGGCTCTCCCGAGTGTTCTATCACGGCTCTGCTACCTCGTCGAGCAACACCGCGTGCGAGGCGTGTGATGGGGCCGCCGGCGTCGCATCCGTCGGCCTCACGCCAATCTCAGGGTCTGGCTGACACCTCCACACCAGACGGATCGCCTTATGGATGCTCCATTGACTCGGGGGGCCGGCGGTAGAATCCGACGCATGCCGAGCGGGGAGTTCGATGTCATCGTCGTTGGGAGTGGTCACGCGGGGTGCGAGGCCGCGTTGGCGTCTGCGCGCCTCGGCTGCCGGACCGCGTGCGTGACCATCTCTCCCGAGCGCACTGCACACATGCCCTGCAACTGCAGCATCGGCGGACCGGCAAAAGGGCACTTGGTGCGCGAGGTGGACGCCCTGGGCGGCCAGATGGGCATCACGACGGACCATGCGCTTACGCACATTCGATTCTGCGGAGAAGGGAAGGGGCCCTCCGTCCGAACCCTCCGCGCCCACGCCTGCAAGCGGCTCTACCCGCTGAAGATGCTCGAGGCTCTGCGGAGCGAGCCGAACCTGCACCTGATACGTGGCACCGTCTCGTCCCTAATCACTCATCATAGCAAGATAGTAGGAGTGCGGTTCGATGCTGACCTCGAAATCCGCGCACGGGCCGTCGTACTAACAACTGGCACGTTCCTCAACGGATTGTGCCACATAGGCGAGGAGGCACGACCTGCTGCCAGATTCGGTGACCCACCCTCGACGAGTGTCTCGCAATCTCTACTCGAACTGGGCGTCCGGATGCGGCGGTTCAAAACAGGTACCACGCCTCGGGTGGACGCACGTACCGTGGACTTCTCGCGCCTGGGCGTGCTGCCCGCGGACGACTCGTGTCCGGCATTCAGCTTCCTCCACGAACGGCCTCGGCCCGCCCGCTCCATGCTCCCCTGCTGGACGTTGCAAACGAACGCCGCGACACACGAGGTGATACTGCAGAACCTAGAGCGCAGTGCGATGTACGGTGGTAGGATCGAGGGGGTGGGACCCCGCTACTGCCCCAGCATCGAGGACAAGCTGGTTCGCTTTCCTAACAAGTCATCGCACCCCGTTTTCCTGGAGCAAGAAGAGTGGGACTCGCCCTCGCTCTACGTGCAAGGTATGTCCACCAGCCTGCCAGCCGACGTACAGTTAGCGTTTCTGCGCACGCTGCCCGGCTTGGAGCAGGTCGACATGTTACGCCCGGGGTACGCAGTGGAGTACGACATGGCGGATCCCACGCAGCTCCATCCCACGCTGATGAGCAAGCTGTGTGAGGGGTTGTTCCTCGCCGGTCAGGTGAACGGCACCTCGGGGTATGAGGAGGCGGCGGCACAGGGAATCGTGGCGGGCATCAACGCAGCAAGGTACTCGCGCGGCGAGCCTGCCGTGGTATTCTCCCGAACCGACAGCTTCATCGGCGCGTTAGTGGATGATCTGGTGACGAAGGGAGTGGAGGACCCGTACCGGATGCTAACAGTGCGCTCCGAGTACCGATTGCGCCTACGCCATGACAATGCGGACATGCGGCTAACACCCCTCGGCCGAGAGATCGGGCTGGTAGATGACAGCAGATGGCGGATCTTCTGCGAGAAGAGGGAAGCGATTGAGCGCGAGGCCAGCGCTTTGCGCGAAACCTATGTGACGAGCAAGGACTCCGACAGGCTGCTGATGCTCGGAACGACCCCCGTGTCCGACCGGACCAGCGTATATGAACTACTGAAGCGCCCGGAGATGGACTTCCACAAGGCGGCGGCACTCGCAAAGAGGACGAACGGTGTGTCGCCAGCGGTTGCCGAACAGGTGCAGCTGCAGGCCAAGTACGAAGGGTATCTAGAGATTCAGGATAGGCAGGCTGCGCGCCAGCGAGAGCTCGAAGCGCTGCCGATCCCAGAGGACTTCGACTATCACGGACACCCGGCACTCTCTCTGGAATGCCGAGACAAACTGAGCCGCATCCGTCCCCGCAGCATCGGCCAAGCATCCCGCGTGCCCGGTGTCCGCCCCACCGACATCGCCGCCCTGCTGATCGTGTTGAGAGCCAGCGGCGGGCCTTAGCAAAGATATGGGCCGGTGGCTGGAAAGCCACCGGCCCTGAGAACAGACGTCCTCCGGCCCGTTAGTTGTTGCTCACCAGAAGGGCCGCGATGTGGGCGTACTCCTGACCCAGGCTCCGCAGCTTCTTCATCGCCCGAAGCTCGATCTGCCGCACGCGTTCGCGAGTGACCTTGAGCGCCACCCCGACCTCCTCCAGCGTCCGCGATCGGCCGTCGTCGAGCCCGAATCGCAGCCGAACGACGTCGCGCTCCCGCGGCGTAAGTCGCTTCAGCACGGCGTCAATCTCTTCGCGCCGAATCAGCTTCTGCGTCACGTCCGTCGGTGTGGGCATGTTCGTCGATTGGATGAAGTCTCCCAGCGAGGAGTTGTCCTTCTCACCCACGGGCGTCTCGAGGCTCAAGGGCTCGATGGCCACGCGCAGCATCTCACGTACACGCTCGGTCGAGAGCCCCACTTCACGAGAGATCTCCTCCTCCGTCGGCTCGCGGTGTAGCTCCTGCTGCAGCCGATTGGCAGTCTTCACCACCTTGTTGATGAGCTCCGCTACGTATACCGGGATGCGAATGGTCCGCCCTTGGTTGATGATCGCGCGAGCGATCGCGCGTCGGATCCACCAGGTCGCGTACGTACTGAAGCGGAAGCCCTTCCGCCAGTCGAACTTTTCCACCGCACGGATCAGGCCCAGGTTGCCCTCCTGGATCAGGTCCGCCAGCGGGATGCCCCTGGCGTTGTACTTCTTCGCGATGCTGACCACGAGCCTCAGGTTGGACTCGATCAGCATGTTCTTAGCCCATTGCTCGTTCTGCTGGACGCGCCGCGCCAGGTCCACCTCCTGTTCCGGCGTAAGCAACTGTGCGCGGCGGGTCTGCCGCATCCACATCTCGAGCTCTTCGGTGTCGTCGGAGCCGCCTTGCAGCTTCAGCTTGGCGGCAGCGCGGGCATCGAGCTTGCCTTGGGTGATCGGGTCCGGCTCCTCTTCAGCCTCCTCGATCAGCGCAAGCTCGTCGTCCGTCGCGTCCTCGGGGCTGTCGTCGTCGGGATCCACAACAAGGAACTCGACGACTGCATCCCGACGACCGAAGTCTTGGGGTAGCTGCGACCGAAGTGCCTCCCGCACTTGGTCCAGCGTGTCGTCTATTGGCACTTTCCTAACCTCCTCACGCGCAACCGATGCACGCTCGCAAAAAGGAACCCTGCTACGGCTCGCACCCGACTACGCAATCCCTGCCATCGGGAGCGCCGGCATTCGGTGAAGGCAGCAATTCTTCTAATTCGTAGGACGAACGGCACTCGCCCCGCTGAGCTTTTCGGCCCGTTGTCGGGACTTTCGTTCCCTAGCGAATCTACACTTCACACAACAAGATAACACAGCGAGCCGCTCCTGTCAACCCTACTGGCCCACGCAATGTTCACGAATCTGAAGATGATTTCACGAGATGGGTTCAAACGTGTCGCGCACTCCACCCTCTTCGCGCGGGTTCCTGCGATCGCGCGCAACATAGATTACGTATCCAAAGCCCCGTCCGTTCGCGGGGGACTTCAGGCCAGGTAATCTTGCCAGGCCCATGGCCCGCCTTCGGGGCCACAGTCTAGCCGTCCCCTCGCTGCTATCCGGCCGGCGGGTACGGCGGACGGGGTCAGGAAATGAGAGGCGGCGCGGTGGTCAGCCGGCGCACCTGCTCCACGGCTGATGCCAGGGCAGAGATTGCCCGCTCGATGTCTGACTCGGTCGTGTACCGACCCAGCGAGACGCGGACCGCCCCCTGACCCCACTCCGGCTCGATCCGCAGGGCGCGGAGCACGTGCGACATCTCTACGGAACCACTCGCGCACGCCGCACCTGCGCTGCAGCAGATCCCGACGTGGTCGAGGTTCAGCAGAATGGACTCGCCCTCGCAGCCTCGGAACAGAAAGTGTGCGTTGTGCGGTAGCCTCGGCTCGCGTGCGCCGGTCAGCCTGCAATCGGGAACCGCCGACAGCACGCCGTCTATCAGGCGGTCGCGCAATGCACGAAGCCGCACGGTCTCATCTGCCATCTCGCCCATCGCGAGTTCGGCAGCTTTCGCCAGGCCGACGATGCCCGGGGTGTTGCTCGTCCCGCCCCGCTTGCCATGTTCTTGCTCTCCGCCCGTCTGCTGCGTCCTCAGCTTGGTACCCTTTTTCACGTACAGGACGCCGACGCCCTTAGGTCCGTAGAGCTTGTGCGCAGAGATGGAGAGAAGGTCAATCCCCATCTCTACGACGTCAATCGGGATCTTGCCTGCCGACTGGACCGCGTCGGTGTGGAAGACGGCACCCGCCGCGTGCGCCACGGCGGCGAGCTCGCGAATCGGCTGGATGACGCCGATCTCGTTGTTTGCGTGCATCACGCTGACCAAGCAGGGATCAGGCGGCATGGCGGCCCGCAGCGCGTCTGGGCTCAGAATGCCGTCCGGCCCGACATCCACGACAACGCAGCGGTCTCCCGCCACTGCCATGCACGTATCCAGTACAGCGTGATGTTCGATCGAGGAGCAAACGACATACTTCCCCGGGTTGGCCTCCCACACTCCCCGAATGGCGGCGTTATCCGACTCAGTGCCCCCGGAAGTGAACACGACTTCGCTTGGATCCTCCGCGCCGATGAACCGTGCCATCGTCTCACGGGCCGCATGGATGGCCTCCCTGCACTCCGCCCCGAGGGAGTAGAGGGTGTTGGCGTTCCCGAACGACGATGTCAAGAATGGCATCATCGCTTCTAGCACCTCGGGAGCTAGCGGCGTGGTGGCCGCATAGTCTAGGTACAGAATGCCTGGCGGGATGGGGCTATTTGCAGAAGTCGCTGCCTTCATGCTGCCTCACCACGCACCCATCCACTTGGTCGCGCCCGCATCGGAGGCACAGCTCGTCGGGACTGGCGACGTCGGCCTCGATGGCGGAGCACACGAACCGTCCGAGTGCGCAGAAAAAGGCCTGCCGGTCGGCTGGGTCCATCTTGTCGAGGATTAGGGCAAAGCGGGTGCTCCGCTCACGGTCTAGCCAGTTCACGACCCGGGCACCCTTTTCGGAGAGAGTGATGTTGACGGCCCTGCGGTCACGGGGGTCCTCGGTCTTGGAAATCAAGCCCTTCTTGTTCAGCCGCTGAATCATGTTCGTGGCGCTCGGATAACTGATTTCCAGCCCGGCAGCCACGTCTCCAACGCTCACGTGCGAGTGGCGCGAGACGTAATGGAGAACTTCTAACTGGGGATAGGTCACCTCAGCGGCAGTCAACTCCTCTACCAGCCGCTCACTCATGCTGCGGAACATTATGCGAGCGAACTGGTCCGAGAGGCGTTCCGCAAGAACTATGGTGTCATCGGAGATTGCCATTGCGACCTCAGTTCGCCGGTGGTGCCTCTATTCTACCAGAATTTCGTGAGGCTATCCATTGCTAGCAATCGGTTACCTTGCGAGGGTTTTCACAAGATTTGCGATTTCCGAGGTCGTGTCGGCGATCGCGACGCCTGCCGCAGCCAACGCCGCGAGCTTCGAATCGGCTCCGCCCTGCCCGCCGCTGATAATCGCCCCGGCATGGCCCATCCGCTTTCCTGGCGGCGCCGTCCGACCGGACACGAAGCCGACGACAGGCTTCGACATCGTCTTTATGTACTCCGCCGCAACCTCTTCGTCCGTACCGCCGATCTCGCCCACGAGAACTACGATCCGGGTCTCAGGGTCCTGCTCGAAGAGGGGCAACACGTCAATAAAGCGGGTGCCGAGCACGGGGTCGCCCCCTATCCCGATCGCGGTTGTCTGCCCGAACCCGGCTCGCGTCAGCTCCCACACGATCTCGTAGGTCAGGGTCCCGCTTCGCGAGACCAGCCCGACCGGGCCAGGAGCAAAAATGTGCCCGGGCATGATTCCGATCTTGCACTGAGCTGGCGTGATTACGCCTGGGCAATTCGGCCCAATGAGGCGCGCTCGACTGCGCTCCCGCAGCTTGCTGCACACGCGCACCATGTCGTGGGTAGGGATGCCCTCGGTGATACACACGATCACCTCGATGCCTGCGTCCGCGGCCTCGAGAACCGCATCCGGGGCGAACGGTGCGGGCACGAAGATGGCAGTCGCGTTGGCTCCGGTCTCGCGCACTGCCTCGGCCACGCTGTCGAACACCGGCAGATCCAGGAACGTCTGCCCGCCCTTCCCGGGAGTGACCCCCCCGACCACCTTGGTCCCATAAGCGAGCATCTGACGCGTGTGGAACTCGCCTTCGCGCCCTGTGATGCCCTGAACGAGAACTTTGGTGTCCGAGTTGACTAGAATTGACATGGGTCCCCCGGGGATTGAGATCTGGGAGCCGGAGCCGCCACCAGGCGGCTCCGGCCAACGTCGCTAGGCCTCCAGAGCAGGTCGCTCCTCACCCGGGCCGACCTGAGCCAACTCGCTGGCGAGTGAACCCCGCTTGCTCAGGAACACCGCCACGCCGAGTGCTGCGATGCAAGCCACCACTACGATTGCTCGCACCGTGTTGGACATCGGCTGGATCATCACGGGCGCGAGCAGCAGGCTGACGAGGTTCATGACCTTGATCAACGGGTTCATGGCAGGGCCGGCCGTATCCTTGAACGGATCGCCGACCGTGTCCACGACGACGCCTGCTTTGTGCTCGTCAGTACCCTTCCCGCCGTACATGCCGTCCTCGATCTTCTTCTTGGCGTTGTCCCAAATGCCGCCACTATTCGCGAGCAGCACCGCGAGTAGCTGGCCGGAGAGGATCGCGCCTGCGAGATAGCCGCCGAGTGCCTGCGCGCCCGTCAACACGAACTGCTTGCCGCCGATGGTCACCTCTTGCGCGCCGAATCCCATGCCGAAGCCGACCAGGCAGGGAAGTGCGATGGCGATGATGCCGGGGCTCAACAGCTCCTGCTGCGCGGCCGCGGTCACGATGGACACGCAGCGTCCGTAGTCCGGCTTGCTGGTGCCCTCCATGATGCCCGGATCGGCTCGGAACTGTCTCCGAACCTCTTCGATCAGCTTGAACGCTGCGCGGCCGACGGCGTTGATGGAGTACGCGCCGAACAGGAACGGGGCGGCGCCGCCAATCAGCAGGCCGAGGAAGATCTGCGGTATGTCCACCGGCAAGCCCGTGGGCGGGCGCTTGGTGCCAGTCGCCAAAAGCGCCGCATCCGGCAGGTTCTTGTAGATGTCTTCCGGGGAGACAGACGGCCTGGTACCCATCACCATGTCCGCCGGGATCAGCGGGACGATGGCAAGCTGTAGGACGCGACCCACCTCGGCGTCCGTCGGGTCCGACTTACCCGTGCCCATCAGTGCCGTCCGAGCCCGATCGATGACCTCCTTGCCATCGGCGCCCGGAGACAGCTGCGTGATCGCCTGAGCCATATCCGCTTCGCCGGGCGAGAGTTGCCGATCCTTTACCGCCTGCGGAACCTCCTTCGAGACGTGGCCAGCGAGGTTTGCGTCTTCCACGAACGAGTGGAACAATGCGGTCGCCGCAACTACGGCGGTCGCGATCGCGAAGCCCTTCGTCAGAGCCTTGGTGGTGTTGCCGGCGGCGTCCAGCCGCTGGACGATTTTGTGCGCACGCACCGACCGCTCTCCCCCGGCGTCCGCTTCGTCCAGTTCCTTCATTGCGCCGGACATCTCGAACACACCCTGAGCGTTGTCCGAGATGGGGCCGAAGGTGTCCATCGCCAGGATGTAGCCGGTAGTAGTCAAGAGGCCCAGACCTGTCAAGGCGATGCCGTAGAAGCTGAGCAGGGTGCCGGCGAACGTGCTGGGCGGGAAGATGAACAGCGGCGTCAGCAGGGCGACCACGATCGCGAACAGAGACCAGACGCTGGATTCCATCCCGTAGGAGAAACCCTGGATTACCATCGGCGCCGGGCCGGTACGAGAGATCATAGCCACTTCCGTGACCGGCCTTTTGTGCGTAGACACGTAGTAGTCGGTCAGGCGCTCGATAGCGTAGGCCATCACGATGCCGAACGTGAGTGCAAGCGCGAACCGCCACCACTCGACAGTAACGTCGCCGATGATCTTTATGTCCTGCATGTAGTAGTAGGCAAAGGCCCAGGTGAGGCCCGCTGCAACTACTGCCGAGATCCAGAAGCCTCTCGAGATGAACGTCAGAGGATTCGAATCGACGTTCTCCGACCCTCGCATTCCGAGTATGCCGATCCCGGACGCCAGTACCCCTAGGCCACGGGCGATGAGAGCGAAGATGATCAGCTTCATCCACGCGGTGGAACCAGCGGGGAAGATGGCTGCCGTAGCTGCTCCCAGAATGATCGCTGCTACCAGCGTGACCTCGTAGCTCTCGAAGACGTCGGCTGCCATACCTGCACAATCGCCGACGTTGTCACCGACGTTGTCCGCGATCGTGGCGGGGTTGCGCGGATCGTCTTCCGGAATGCCCGCTTCCACTTTGCCCACCAAGTCCGCCCCGACGTCGGCTGCCTTGGTGTAGATACCGCCGCCGACACGCATGAAGAGCGCCGCCAGCGAGCCGCCGAAGCCGAAGCCGATCAGCAGCCGCATCGCCTGCTCACGGGCGAACAAGAAGATGAGCGTGGCCCCGAGCAGACCCATACCGACCGTGAACATTCCGGAGACACCACCCGCCCGGAATGCCGTCTCTATGGACCCCTTGCTGGTGGTCAGGGCCGCGTTCGCGGTCCGAGTGTTTGCCATGACCGCCATGCCCATGCCCACGTATCCCGCGATGTAAGACGCGGCGACACCGGCCACGAAGCACACAGCTAGCCACAAGGCCATCACAGGACCGTACAAGGGATTGCCGACATAGAGGAAGTAAAGCCCCACCGCCAGCAGAATGACCATGATGGACATGGTCGCGACCTGCTTGCGCAGATAGGCCAAAGCGCCCTCCCGAATCGCACGGGACACCTCTTGCATCTTCTCGTTGCCGGGGCTTTGCTTGAGTACGGAGAAACGGAGAAACGCCCCGAAAGCGATCGATAAGATGGCAAACCCGAGAGAGACGTACAGGAAGGTGAGGTCGTTCTGTGAGAATTGCAGCCGGATGCTGGCCTCGGTGGAGGCGAATGCCCCGAGCGGGCAGATCGTGGCTAGGAACAGAAAGAGAGGGCGCACACTGCGCGTGGCCCTCTTACACAAAGCGGATCGGATAAGTGAGCTTGGCATGACGTCAATGACTCCCATTCTTTGGCAAGAGCGCTTCCTTGCGTTCTGACGACGCGGCCGCAGCCGCCGGTCTTATACCTAATCGGGCCGCTGACCGTCAACGCACAGTAGCCTACCGTACCGCCTCCATCGTGGCAGCGGGGCAGGCGTGGCATCTGCTTAGCGCCTACCCCCGCAGCTTCGCTTTCAGCTCTGGGACGGCGACGAAGAGGTCCGCGACCAGGCCGTAATCGGCGACCTCGAACACGGGCGCTTCCGGGTCCTTGTTGATTGCCACGATCACCTTCGAGCTGCTCATCCCAGCCAGGTGCTGCGTCGAACCAGATATGCCGATGGCGAAGTAAAGGTCAGGAGCGACCATCTTTCCCGTCTGTCCGACCTGTAGGTCGTTGCCGACGATCCCCGCGTCCACCGCCGCACGCGTGGCGCCCACGGCGCCACCCAACAGGTCCGCCAGCTCGCCGATGTGCTCTTCGAAAGTAGCAGCGTCCTTCAGCGGTCGCCCACCACTTACCACGACGCGCGCTTGGGTAAGGTCGGGCCGCCCGGTCGAGCTGGTCTGCTCCGACTCCCACTCCATGCCGGAGGGCAGCTCGCCCACACTCACCGTCTCCGCTACTGAAGACGCGCGGGTCTCGGGCTTCGAAAACGCCGTGTGTCGAACGGAGAGCAGCAACGGCACGGTCGAAACCTTAACCGTTGCGATGACAGCTCCCGCGTACATGGGCCGTCGGAACACGCCGCCCTGCATGTCCACGATCTCCAAGACGTCGCTCAGCATCGGCGCACCGACGAGCGCCCCCACCCTCGGCAGAAGGTCACGACCGAAGGTTGTCGAGGACAAACAAGCGTGGCTGTACCCTCCGGCCCGGAACACCTCCGCAACCACGGCGGCATAGCGGTCCGCAAGCGGCCTGCCCAACCGAGAGTCGTTCGCAATCAGCACCCGTTCGGCACCCATCTCACCGTACTCGCCGGCGGCCACCCCGCTGCCGATGGCCAGCAAGTCGAAGGGCAAGCCGGAAAGCTGGGCAAAGGAGCATGCGGCGCCGGTCGCCGGAAGCAGCGCGGAACCGTTGGTCTCGGCGATCACCAGCAGCCGACTCATAGAACCTTGGCCTCCTCCTTCAGCGCTGTGAGCAACTCATCCACCGAACCGACCTTCCTTCCCGGCGGCCGGGCGGGAGGCTCGGCCATTCCGGTGATCTCGATGCAGCGAGTGGGGCTAACGCCCAGGTCCTTCAGCGACACGGTCTCTAGAGGCTTCGTGCGGGCGCGGATGATGCCCGGCAGAGGCACGTAGCGGGGCTCGTTCAGTCGAAGGTCCGTAGTGATCACGGCTGGCAACTTCACCCGAATGGTCTCGATACCCGTGTCCACCTCTCGTGACACGCGGGCCTCGCCGTCCAGCCATTCGATCTTCGAGGCAAAGGTGGCTTGGGGCAGGCCGAGCATCCCGGCAAGCATCTGGCCCGTTTGGTTGAAGTCGTCGTCTATCGCCTGCTTCCCCATCAGTACCACGGTCGGCTGTTCCCGCTCGAAAACGGCTTTCAGCACGCGCGCGGTGTCCAGAGGCTCCAACGTGCCCGAATGCTCGACCAGCAGCGCCCGGTCCGCACCGATGGCCAACGCCTTTCGAAGCTGCTCCTGACACTCGGCACCGCCAGTGCTGACCACCAGCACGTCCTCGCACTTGCCCGCCTCTCGCGTTCGCACGGCTTCCTCGACGGCGATCTCGTCGAACGGGTTGATTTCCCATTTCAGCCCTGTCTCATCGATCCCGGTGCCGTCCGGACGAATGCGTATCTTGGCGTATGGGTCCGGGACGCGCTTGATCGGTACCAGTATCTTCAACCTCGGTGCCCCCTTCTCGGCTCAGCCTGTGTCAGTTTCTCAACGGCTTGCCCGTCTCCAGCATGTGCCGGATACGATCACTGCTGCCCTTGTTCTGGACGACGGAAAGGAACTGCTCTCGCTCTCGCTCCAGCATCTCGTCCTCGGTCAGAACGTCACGATCCGATGCCATTACCGCGGCTACGGCTCGCGCCATCACGAGGTCGTACTCCAGCAGATTGCCTGCTGCAGACTCCGAATCCAACCACCGCTTCACAGCATCACCGAACCGTGAGCCGAGTCCCGGGATCGCTTCGTATCTGCGCGGCTCGCACGTCTGCCGAGCCAGTTGCTTGGCGACGTACAGCAGTTGGTCGGCGTTGTAGCACGTCACGTCCCGCGTCTCCAGGTAGCCCATTCGTCGGGCCTGATCGGCGTTGGCCGACTTCTCTCCCTTCGCCACCAGCTTGAACGCCTCCAGCCGCTGCTCCAGCCCTGGATTGCGCAGGGCCATCGTCGTGGTCCCGCCGGCGCCGGGGATGACGCCGACCGTCACTTCGGGTAGGCCGATGCTGGTCTCCGGCGCCGCGACGATCCGCGCGCAGTGCATGGGCAGCTCCAGCCCACCACCCAGCGCAAAGCCGTGGACGGCTGCGACTACGGGAGCCGAGGAGTACCGCAAGGCCTTGGAAGCCGCCTGTAGGTCACGCAGTATCTGCTCCATCCGGGTCCAGTCCCTCGCCTCCATCAGGTCGAGGAACGTCCGCAGGTCGAAGCCGCAACTAAATCCCCGCCCTTCGTTCCCCAGTACCAGTGCCTTCCGGTCTGCTTCCGCGCGGCGCACGGCCTCGATCACCGCGTGCGGCATCTCCGGGGTGAGCGCGTTCATCTTGGTGTGGAACTCGAGACACAGCACGTTGTCGCCGAGATCCAGGAGGCTCGCCTCTTTCGTCTCGAACACCGGGCTGGTCTTCGCCTTCAGGTCTGCGAGCACGATGTAGCGTGGGTCGTGGGGCAGGGTAGTCAGTTCCTTGCTCGGCATATCATAGTAGGCCATCTCGCCGCCTTCCTTGCGGTAGAAGCCGCTCAGCCCAGCGTCGTGGACCTCGGCCAGCAGTGGCGGCACGGTAAGCCCTTGGGCACCAACGAAGTCCACGAATGGCTTGATACCGATGGCGTCCACCATCTCGAAGGGTCCGAGCTCCCACCCGAATCCCCAGCGCATCACGCGGTCCACACCGAGCAGGGTGTCCGAGATCTCCGGTGTGCAGTAAATGGCATAGGTGAGCGACGTGACGAGGTGCTTGCGAAGGAACTCTCCAGCACGGTCGTCGCGAAGTAGTAGCCGGTTCAGACGCTCGCCCCATGGCGCCTTGGACAGCTCCGCAATCCCTTCGATCTGTGGCTCTACCGCCTCGCGGTATTCCATCGTCGCGAGGTCTAGTGTAAGGAATGCCTTGCCTTCGCGCTTGTAAAATCCCTGGCCGCTCTTGTTGCCGAGACGCCCATCGGCCAGCATCTTCTTCATCGGCTCAGGCAACTGAAGGAGGTCTCGATACCGATCGTGCGTCAGGCGCCGATACTGATTACCCGCAACGTCTTCCACGATATCGAGCCCGATAAGGTCGTGCAGGCGGAATGTGCCGGTCCGGGGTCGCCCGAGCAGAGGGCCCGTCAGCGCGTCCACTTCTTCGATGCTCAGCCCGGTTTCCAACGCAGCGTGAACGGCTTGCACGATGCAGAACATTCCGATACGGTTCGCGATGAAGCCCGGCGTATCTCGGGCTACTACCACGCGTTTCGCCCATTCGTCCTCGGATGCAGCTACCACCTGCGATACCACGTCCGGGTCCGACTCGGGGGTGGGGATGATCTCCAGCAGCTTGAGGTACCGAGGGGGGTTAAAGAAGTGAGTGCCCACGAACCGTTTGCGGAAGGGCTCGCTCCGCCCCTCGGCCAGCTCGGAGATGCGGAGCCCAGATGTGTTGGTGGTGATTAGCGTGTCGGGCCCGAGCAGCGGGTCCAGCTTGGCGTAAAGGTCCCGCTTCACATCCATCTTCTCTACCACGGCCTCGACCACCCAGTCGGCATCCCGCACCCAATCGAGGTGGTCCTCCACATTCCCGAGCCGGACGTTGTCTGCGGTATCGGGGAGATAGAAGTGCGGGGGCCGCGCATTCCTCGCTCGGTCCCAAAGACTGTGTACGACTCGCAGACGGACTTCCGCATCCGACAGTGTCGCGCCGCGCGCCTGCTCTTCGTCTGTTAAGCTGGACGGGGGAACGTCGAGGAGAGAAACTTGCCGACCCAAGTTCGCTAGGTGTGCCGCGATGCCCGATCCCATGACGCCTGCGCCAATCACGACAACGCGCTCGAACGCTGGGGAACCGTTCGCCATTGAGGGCCCTCCAGAATAAGGCAGGGCCCAGCACGGTGAGCCCTGCCGGCGTGTGAGTTGGATTTTACCCCGAAGGCTAGGTGGTGGCCGGCGGAGCCGCTAGGGCGAATCGTACACGCCGACACAGCGTGAGCCTGGTGGAGGGACAAAGGCAAAGCCCTCCGGACCGAGGTCCTTGCCCTGGACGAAAGCCCCTGTCCACGACACGCGCGCGAGGCTTCGTGCGGTAACACGCGTCTGGCTCATCCGCACCTCTTGTAACCACGGCCCGGTCTCCCCTTCCACGATGTGAAAGCTGACGCGCGAACCCGTCTCAGCCTTGCCGACTCCCCTGGTGGCAGAGCACTGGACGACCCGCGTTCCTCCCGAGGTGCCGGGTGGGGACCCGGTCACGAGATACTGACCCGCCGGGACGAGCTCCGAGTCGCCCATCACGAGTCGCAGCGCTCCTGTGGCGTTGGCCGGCGCAAGACTGCTCATCAGCGCCAACAGGTTCGCGCCACCGCCCGGCGCGCGGAGCTGCTGATACTCCTTCCGGGCCTGGTTCCAGCGCCACACGTTCTTGCCATCGGCAACGAGAAGAATCAGCGAGGATGCGTCATTACCTTCCAGGTACTGAAGTCGCACCTTGTCGGAGCCGGACTTCCAGACCGTGACCGAGAAACGAACCGTGCTGTCACCTGTGCTAGTAGTCCCGGTCGCGTGGAAGCAGAGCGACTCTTGAGCGGTCCAAGCGGACAGCGCCTGCTCCACCAGCGCGCGAGCATGTTCCCCAGTGTCTTGCGAGAAGGCAGAGCTGGTGGGCAAAACGATCAGAGCGACGATCGCAACGATAGCTCGGACGGCGTAGTTCATCCGGGAGTGAGACGCAGCGGCCTGCAACCAGGTTCCTATTTCACGCCGGAGATGGCGTCCAGCACGAGCAGAATGTCGCGTATGAAGCGCACGTCATGCACCCGCACTCCCCTCGCACCGGCCAGCACCGCGGCGGCCACAGCGCCTCCCGTCAGGCCGGGACGGTCTGTTGCCGGGGCGTCGGCGAGGCGACTGAGGAACGACTTCCGCGATGGACCCACCAACACGGGCTTGCCGAGCGCCTGAAACTCGTTCATGCGGGCGAGCATCTCGATGTTGTGCTTGTAACTCTTCCCGAAGCCGAATCCTGGGTCTACCCAGATGCGGTCGTGTGCGATGCCGTACTTCTCGGCCGTGTGGATGCGCGCTTCCAGGTAGGCGCTAACGTCCTGCACCACGTCGCTGTAGGTGGGAGCGACCTGCATGGTCTTCGGGGTGCCCTGCATGTGCATCAGCACGATGTCGCACCCCGAGGCAGCGGCCAGCTCGGCCATTGCGGGCTTCTGTAGTGCGGTGATATCGTTGATCACCGTGGCCCCTGCGGCGATTGCTTCTTTAGCAACTTCGGGCTTGTAAGTATCTATGGAGACCGGGATCCGAAGAGTCTGACAGAGGGACTCGATGACCGGGACCACGCGTCGGATCTCTTCCTCGATGGCTATGGGCTCGGAGCCTGGGCGGGTGCTCTCTCCTCCTACGTCTATGACGTCGGCGCCCTCTTCCTCCATTCGCAGCGCTTGCTCCAGGGCATGCTTGGGATCGTCGAATAGTCCTCCATCGCTAAAGCTATCCGGGGTGACGTTCAGGATCCCAAATACGACAGTGTGGTCAATCGCACTCAGCGGGGGACGATTCATGTCTTGACCGATTATACCCCGGGGGATCCGGGGCCGCCGGCTGTGGGCCTCACTCCCCTCGTAGCGACCCGATGATGCTCCCGTACTTCTCGTAGATAACGCGACGCCGCACTTTGAGGGTGGGCGTGAGCTCGCCACCTTCCACCGTAAAGCGCTCTGGCAGCAGGGCAAATCGCCTCACTCGCTCGAAATCTGCCACCGCTCGGCAAAGGTTGTCGACCTCCTCGCGCATGCAAGTCTGTACTTCGGGTAGCAACACCATTTCCGCGGGGTCGGATACAGAGATGCCCGCTGCCCGCCGAAGTGCCTCGAAGTCGGGCACGATGAGCGCCGTGACCACCGGCTGCCCGTCACCCATCACCACCGCCTCCTCGATAAGCGGTGAGGACTTCAGCAGTGCTTCGATGGGCTGTGGCGCGACGTTCTTCCCGTTCGCCAGCACCAACAGGTCCTTCTTGCGGTCCGTAATGCGCAGGTAGCCCATCTCGTCAATCTCGCCTACGTCCCCCGTCGCGAACCAGCCGTCCGGCGACAGAACCTCGCGAGTAGCGTCGGGCAGACCATAGTAGCCCTTCATCACGTGAGGACCGCGAGTGAGTATCTCGCCGTCCTCGGCAATCCGGACCTCCACGCCCGGAATCGGGGGGCCGACGGTGCCGAAACGGTTCGCATCCGGCCGGTTCACGGAGATCACGGGCGATGTCTCCGTCAGGCCGTATCCCTGCAAGATTACGATGCCGAACGCGTTGAAGAAGGCGGATACGTCGACCGGCAACGCAGCCGCTCCCGACACCGCGAAGCGCAATCTCCCGCCGAACCGAGATCGGACTTTGCGACCGACTAGGATGTCCGCTACCGCGCTCTGCCACCTCAGCCACTGGGATGCGCGCTCCAGTTTCGAGCCCTTAGGCGGCATGCGCAGCCCAACGGATAGCGCCCACCGGAAGAGCGCCCTTCGAAGCAGAGGTAGTCGCTCGGCGCCATCCTCGATCCTCGCTTTGAGCTGTTCCAGGAAGCGTGGGACCATCAACATCACGGTAGGGCGTCCCAGCCGCATGTCGTCGGCGAGCGTGCGCAGCGACTTGCCGCACACGATGGTCGCCCCGCAAAATACAGGGAGGAAATGGGCCGCCATGCGTGAGAACACGTGGCTCAGTGGCAGGGTCCAGAGGAAGACGTCATCCGGCCCCACGTCGAGGGCCTCCAAGCACGACTCGATGTTGGACAGCAGGTTGCGGTGAGTGAGCATGACACCCTTGGGGTCACCCGTGGTCCCCGACGTGTAGATGAGCGTGCACAGGTCGTCGGGCTGCGCATCGGCGACCTGGAAGTCCTGTCCGTCGCCTGCCCGAAGGAAGTCTGCAAACGACTGCGCGGGGGGAGCTGGTTCGATCGACACCAGCCCCGGCCTCGGGTCCATCTCTTCGATCGCAGCCACGCATCGGGCAACGATCCCCGCGTCCTCGCAGAACAACAGTTTGGCCCCGCTGTCTTTCAGGATGTATCGGACCTGAGGCGCAGCGAGGGTGGGGAAGAGCGGCACTAGCACAACGCCGGCGAGCTGAGCTCCCCAGTCCAGGATCGCCCACTCCGGCCGGTTCTCCGACATCAGTGCGATCCGATCGCCAGGCGCGATGCCCGAGGCAGCCAGTGCAGAAGCGACCTGGCGGGCACGGGAGAGCAACTTGCTATAGGTGAGGGTTAGGAAGCGTGAGCCGTCGCGCTGCATGAGCGCGGGCTTGTCGCCGTACCTCTCGGCAGAGGCGAGCAGGGCAGCTCCGAGGCTAGGATGATGCATAGGTTCGCATTTCGCCGCTGAACCGGGTTCTGCCTGCCGCTACCGACGGTTCAGAAGCCGCGACCGATGCTCCCAATCTGCCCGGCGATGTCGGCGTGGATCACGAACCACTTGTCCGTATCGTACTCGCGGCATATCTCGGCCAGCTGGTTGTCAGACGAAGCTGCAGGCACATCCACCGACTGATACGACTCCCCCTTCATTCGCTGCAGAGACGAGATCGCACCCTGGGGATCGCTGGATGCCTTTCCGAGGGCGTCAGCAACGGAGAGCAGAGACAGCGACGTTCCTACCAGCACGCGGTCGTACGTGTTAGCCAGCTGCCGACACCGTTGCGGTGGTGGGAACGACCGGAATCGCTGGATTAGTCCGTTCCACTCCGAACGCATCGAGTTGGCCTGGGCCGACAGGTCCTCGTGCGGGGCCTTAGGATCCTCGCCGGCCATGATCCGCTCCAAGTTCTCTGCACCGCCCGAGACCGACAGCTTGGTCATCACTACCATCAGCGAGGACACTTGGTCTTTCGACATGTCCACCCGCTGCTTCTCGATGCGCTCGAGGTGCTCGAGCCACTTGCGAATGTCGTCTGGCATCACTTTCCGCTGCGGTGGAGGGGATCCCTCGGCCTGGGCGATGCCGGTGGGAGGCTTAGAGCCTTGTGCCTGCAGCATGCCGGTAGGGGGTTGGCTGCCCTCGGCCTGGAGTACGCCGCTTGCCTGCGTCTTGGCCTTCGCCTGCCATGGGCCGTACTTGCCGATAAGGATGCCCGCTACGAGGATGACGGCAAGGGCCCCGATAGCGAGCGCCACCTTCGTACCCATGGGCATCCCCGAGGCCTTGGCCGCAGCGGGACGCTCTCGCACCTCCGGCTGCTGGGCCGGTGCCGCGGCCTGAGCGCTTAGTGCCGCACCGCAGTGAATGCAATATCTCGAACCGGGCTGATTGTCTTGTCCGCACTTCGGGCAGTTCATGGCTAACACCCCTCGCGTGAATATGGCGCAGCGCCGACACCGATTCTATCCCTCACCACTCGCAAAAAGTGGGTCAGTGAGCGCCTGCGGCCGTCTGGGACCGTCACGCTCAGCCTGTCGAAGCATGCGGCTGTACGAGGAACGTGTCCTGCTCATCCGTCATGCTGAGCCTGTCGAAGCATGCGGCCGCACGAGCAACGTGTCCTGCTCATCCGTCATGCTGAGCCTGTCGAAGCATGCTTCTGTGAGTGCCGGAGCCGCCTAGTAAATCCGAAAACGTGCGGCAAACGGTCCCATGCTTCGACAGGCTCAGCATGACGTCTAGCTCAGCGCGGCGTCTGGCTCAGGATGACGTGCCTCTCAGCATGCGGTCCGGCTCAGCATGACGTCTAGCTCAGCGCGACGTCGGAGTCAGGATGCCGCCCCTCTCAGGATGAGGTCCGGCTCAGCATGACGTCTAGCTCAGCGCGACGTCGGACTCAGGATGCCGCCCCTCTCAGCATGAGGTCGGGCTCAGCATGAGCTCAGTCTCAGCGTGACGTCTGGCCAAGCATGACGTCAGGCTGCGAGTGACGTCGCCAGTGACCCAACCTCCCCTCCTACTCATGGCTCATTGTATTTAGACGTGCGACGACACACTGGGGGTCGCACCCCCTGAGGGCGACAATGAACAATGTATGCTCGTTCCTCTCTTCGCCGCCCTCGTCCTGGCCCAGGCCGGCGGGCCTGTGTGGCCCGGCGCCCCCATCCAAGATGCGTTCGAACATGGGCAGCGTCTCGCTGCCTCGCGGAACGGGATCGCCGAGGTCGGGAAGGGCTGGCGCCAGCCTGCGGGCCTGTGGTTCGACGGCATCGCGAAGCGGCACAGCCAGTGGGCTTGGCTGTTGACCCCCGAGTGCGCCTCGGAGTGGCTAGGATATCAGACCGGTCGAGAGCTGCGCACTGCAGAAGAGGCGCTTCGGCTTTGGACCGAGTGGTCGAGAGCTCACGAAGGCGAACTCGTAGTCGTGCTGCTCCTGACCGCATTCCCCAAATTGACACCCGTGACGCGCGAGGCCGAAACCAGGGCAGATAGGTGGGGATTGGAGAAGCTGACGGCATCGCTGGCCCTGGACGGCTCCACCTGCCCGCTGAAGGAGGCCCGCCTCGTGGAGAGGCTCTCGGGCGACAACGAGCGGGTGGCCTCCGACTATCCCTTCGGGCTGGCTGCAAGCTTGTACTTCGATGAGCCCGACCGTCCTGGGTTCCACCAGGCCTACGTGCCGCGGGGCCCCTATTTCGCTGCCGCGTGGCTCCTGCGCTTCGACGTTCGCTCGGCTCCGGCGGATTGGCGCGAGGCTAAGCTCTCCTTCGTCTCCCGAGCGGTCCGCACCGACGTAGTGTTTTCCAAGACCGAGGGGAAACCTACCGAAAGACCGAACCCAGCCCGCTACTAGCCCGTGGGTATACTCGCCGGGTTCAGACTGGGAGATGCTGAATGATCGTCGTAGTCAAGCCGGGCACGCCAGATGAGGAGCTGGACGGGCTTATCGAGTTCATCCAGAACCAGGGTTACAGGACACACCTCTCGCGCGGTGTCGAGCGCACCATCGTAGGCATCATCGGTGACGAGCCTCTCACGCTTCGGGACCGTCTCTATGGCCTGCCCTGCGTAGACGAAGTCGTTCCGATCCTGAAGCCCTACAAGCTGGTAGCTCGTGCCGCGAAGCCGGAAGGCACGGTATTCGACGTTCGCGGAGTGACCATCGGCGGTTCGACGATCACCGTGATGGCCGGCCCCTGCACGGTGGAGAACGAGCAGATGCTTCTCGAGACGGCGCGCCAGGTGAAAGCCGCAGGCGCTACTATACTTCGTGGTGGCGCGTACAAGCCGAGCACCTCGCCGTACAGCTTCCACGGCATGGGTGAAGACGGCCTCCGGATACTCGCTGCGGCGCGCGATGAGACAGGCCTGCCCGTGATCACCGAAGTGATGGATACGCGGGACGTCGAGCTGGTAGCCAAATACGCGGACATCCTTCAGGTGGGTACGCGCAACATGGCGAACTTCAGTCTGCTTCGAGAGATCGGTCGCTCTCGGCTGCCGGTGATGTTGAAGCGCGGCTGGGCTTCCAACATCGAGGAGTGGTTGCAGGCCGCCGAGTACCTGGCGAGCGGGGGCGACGAGCACATCATCCTGTGCGAACGTGGAATCCGCACGTTCGAGCAAGCAACTCGCAACACCTTCGACATCAATGCCATCCCGCTCGTGAAGGACCTGTCCCACCTTCCCGTCGTCGCCGACCCGAGCCATGGTACCGGGCGCTCTGGGCTGGTGCCTGCCGTCGCACTCGCAGCCATTGCCGCTGGAGCAGACGGGCTGATGATCGAGGTGCACCCCGAGCCGACCAAGGCTCTGAAGGATGGAGCGCAGAGCCTCACATTCGAGGCATTCGAGGCGCTCATGGCGGCCGCCGAGAAGGTGGCTGCTGCTGTCGGGCGCAAGCTCGGAGGCCATGCGGCGTAGGAGTTTCGGTCGGGTTGGCATCGTCGGGCTCGGCCTCGTTGGTTCGAGCTTGGGCCTCGCCCTTAGAAAACACGGTGTGTGCAAGGAGGTGTTCGGCTTCGATACCGACCCCGAAGCGCGCGACACTGCACTGCAGGTCGGCGCGGTCGAGCAGACCTACGAAACCTTGAACCACCTGGCTGCAGCGGACATCCTCGTGCTAGCCGTTCCACCGCCCGCCGTCGTCCCGTGCCTCGTGGAGGCGGACGTGTTCGCTCGGGACGGGTGCATCGTGACGGACACCGTGAGCGTCAAGGCCGGGATCGTCTCGTGGACCAAGACCTACCCCCTGCGATTTCGACCCCGATTCGTCGGGGGGCATCCGATGGCCGGGCGGGCCAACTCTGGGCCAGCGCATGCGACCGCGGACCTCTTCGAGGGGGCGACGTGGGTACTGACCCCTACTGCGGATACCGACAAGGCTGCGCTCAGGACCATACAGGGCCTGGTGGAGTCGATCGGTAGCAAGCCGCTGCTGCTCAGTCCGGAGGAGCACGACCGTCACGCCGCCGTGCTCTCGCATCTGCCCCACGTGCTTGCCGCCACGCTGATGCGTATGAGCGCGATGCTGACCCATCCGCAGATGGCCGGCCCTAGCTGGGCCGACCTGACCCGCGTAGCCGCAAGCTCCCCAGAGTTGTGGCAGAGCATCATTGCTAACAACCGCGACGAAGTAGTCTCCGCTCTGCACGACCTCGAATACCATCTAAAGGAGATGCGCGATTTCATTCAGGCTCACGACGACCAAAAGGTGCTCGAACTCCTAAGCGAGGCGAAGCGGCTAAAGGACGAGACCAACCGATGACTCGGTCCTGGCGTGTGAAGGGGGGGCACCCTCTGGTCGGGAGAGTTAACTGCCCTCCGGACAAAAGCATCTCGCACCGCGCGCTTATCCTGGGCGCACTGGCGGAAGGGACCACGAACATTCGCAATTTGCTGGAAGGGGAGGACTGCCTAGCGACTGCTCGCATCCTGCGCCATCTGGGCGTGCCGGTGGAGCGGCTCGGCCCTGGGGAGTGGTCGGTCACCGGCGGTCCACTCAGCGAGCCACAGGATGTGCTGAACGCCGGCAACTCCGGGACGACGATCCGACTCATGGCAGGGGTGCTGGCGGGGTGCCCGTTCCTCTCGGTGATCACGGGGGACGATTCGCTGCGGCGTCGTCCGATGGCACGGATCGTCGAGCCGCTCCGCAGGATGGGGGCCATGGTGGATGGGCGGGAGGGTGGACGTCTTGCCCCGCTGACGATTCGAGGTGGGAAGCTACGCGGCATCCGGTACGAGAGCCCTGTCGCAAGCGCTCAGGTGAAAAGCTGCGTGCTGCTGGCGGGCCTGCGGGCAGAGGGCGAGACCGTCGTTACCGAGCCGTCGCTCAGCAGGGACCACACAGAACGAATGCTCACTGCGTTCGGCGCGGAGGTAGAGCGCTCTGACCTGAGCGTAGCGGTCCGCGGTGGCGCTACGCTGCGGGCTGCCGATGTCGAGGTGCCCGGGGACGTGTCCTCGGCAGCCTTCCCCCTGGTTGCGGGCCTGATCGTGCCAGGCTCCTCGGTGGAAGTCTTCGGCGTTGGCGACAACCCCACGCGAACCGGTCTGCTAGAGGTCTTGATCGGGGCAGGTGCCGACTTGGCCGTAACCGAGCGAAGAGAGGAAGCCGGAGAGCCGGTCGCCAACATGACGGCTCGGCACTGCACCCTCTCGGGCCTCAGCGCTGCAGGCGACTTGGTGGTGCGCATGGTGGACGAGGTCCCAGTCTTCGCCGTCGCTGCAACGCAATCCGATGGATTCACCGAGCTATCGAGCGCCTCCGAGCTACGGCATAAGGAGAGCGACCGATTGGCCACCATCACCGGGGAGTTGCGAAAGATGGGGGCAGACATCCGCGACACCCACGACGGTCTGTTAGCGCGTGGACCGACTCGACTACGGGGAGCCGTCGTGTGCAGCCACGGTGATCACCGGATCGCGATGAGCCTTGCGGTAGCAGGGCTCGCGGCCGAGGGCGAGACGGTCGTCGAGGATGTCGAGTGCGTAGACACTAGCTTCCCCGGTTTCGTCGAGATGATGCGTTCCCTCGGAGCGGACATTCGTGAAACGTGACGGCCTGGTCATTGCGATTGACGGACCCTCGGGCGCAGGCAAGAGCACCGTTGCAAAGGCCCTCGCCGAACGTATCGGCCTTCGTTATCTAGACACCGGCGCCATGTACCGTGCGCTAGCGTTGGAAGCCGTGAAGGCGAAGATCGCCGACGCGCCGCCTGAGCAACTGGGCGACTTGGCAGCCAGTCTGCAGGTATGTTTCGAAGGTCCGCCTGCAGCACAGCGGGTCATCTGCAATGGTCGCGACGTCACCGAGGAGATACGGACTCCCGAAATCGGCGACCTGGCTTCCGCCCTTTCTGTGCATTCAGCTGTTCGGCGAGCGATGGTCGCGGCGCAACGCCGTATCATCGCTTCCGGCGGATGGACGTTGGAAGGCCGCGACACCACGACCGTCGTCGCGCCGGATGCAGACCTCAAGGTCTACCTCGACGCCTCGCCCGAGGTTCGCGCCCGTCGCCGCTACGAGGAGCTAGCCGCTAGGGGTATCGAGACCACTCTTGCGGAGGTCCTGGAGCAACAGATGGAGCGCGACCACCGTGATAGCACGAGGGAAGACTCGCCTCTGCGACGCGCGCAGGATGCTGTCCTGATAGATTCCAGCGACCTAAGCGTCGAGCAGGTCGTGGATCGTATCATCGCGCTGCTGGAGGAGTAGGGTGGGACGACTGCTCTACTGTGTCGGACGCGCCGCCTTCCGAGGGCTTTTTGCTGCGGCGGGGGGGTTGGAGTGGGTACACGAGGAGCGCGTGCCAGAGAGTGGCCCGCTGATTGTCGCACCGAATCACCTGAGCTTTGCCGATCCGCCTGCCGTTGGAAGCGCGACGCACCGCCCCCTCTGCTTCATGGCCAAGAAGCAGCTGTTCGTGCCCGTAGTTGGCCGGGTCTTGCGGATGGTGGGAGCATTTCCAGTTGACCGAGGCTCGGCGGACCTGGCTGCGATTCGTAAGGCTCAGTCACTGCTACGCGCTGGCGAGGCCGTGCTCGTGTTCCCCGAAGGCACCCGTGGGGACGGCAAGTCGTTAGGAGAGCCGAACCAGGGCGTCGCGCTACTCGCCAAGCTCACCTCCGCACCCGTGATTCCAGTGGCGGTGGTGGGATCCGATCGGTTCCTGCCTAGGGGTGCGAAGCTGCCCCGGCGGGCCAAAATCAGCGTCGTTTGGGGAGAGCCGTTCACCTACGCCTCGGTGGCGGAGGGACTCGAGGAGAAGGAGGCGCGGCGACGGTTCGCGCTCACCTTGATGGAGCGCATCCGAGACCTGGCCGCAGAGCGTGGGCTGGTGCTGCACATCCCGTGGGCGATTGCTCGTCCTTCTGCCGTCGAGCAATAAGCACTGGGATGCGGGCCGGCGGGTATCCTGAGCCTCTGTACGGGTCGGGCAATGGCTGCCACGATTGCGTCTCGAGGGGGAGATCGGTATGTTGCTGCAACTGAGCGAGCGTGAGCTGGAATTCTTGGCACGCGTGAGGGAGTTCGTCGAGAGGGAGGTGCGGCCCAATCACCGTGCCTGGGAGGCTAATGGTGGCTGGCCGGACAGCCTGTGGCCAATCCTTACGGAGCTCGGCCTTCTCACCATGGTGGTCCCGCAAGAGCTCGGAGGGAGTGGCGTTAGCTGCGGGTGCTATGCGGAGGCGGTACGAGAGGTGGCCAAAGGCGATGGCGCATTGGCCATGAACGTTGCTGCTCTCAACGCCCTCTGTGCCGGTCATCTCGTGCGGTTCACCACTCCAGAGCAGCAGGCGCTCTATCTGCCCAAGATCGTCAGTGGCGAATGGCGAATGGGCTGGGCACTGACCGAACCCACTGCCGGAAGCGACGCACGCGGCGTGCGAACTACTGCGGTGCCTGCACCAGAAGACGTCTACGGCCCGGACCGCTGGTACCTCACCGGCGAGAAGATGTTTATCACCAACGCAGCGCGGGCGCAGTTAGTGGTAGTCATCGCACGCATCTCTGAGCAGGAGATGGGTGCGTTCCTCGTGGAGACCGGCCAGCCCGGCTACCAGAACGAGCCGCGAATCGAGACCACGGGAGTGAAGGCTAGTTATACGACTCGCTTCCGTCTGGACAAGGCCATCGGGTGGCGCACTCCCGGCACTTTCTCGGAATCCATCGGGCTGTTGCAAAGAGGCCGGATCGGGATCGCAGCGATGGCGTTAGGCCTCGCCGAGGCGGCACTGGAGGCCGCGATTCCGTATTCGAAGGAGCGTGAGCAGTTTGGCCGTCCTCTCGCACAGAACCAAGCGATCCAGTGGATGCTAGCCGACTCGGCCACGGAGATCGAAGCCGCACGGCTGCTGATTCACAAAGCAGCGCGCATCTACGACGAGGGCGGAGAGGTGCATCTGGCCGCATCGCAGGCCAAACTCTTTGCCACCGAAGCAGCGTCGCGCATTACGCATCGAATGTTGCAGATCTTCGGTGGGCGTGGATACACTACCGAGTACGATGTCGAAAAGTACTGGCGAGACGCAAGGCTCTGCGAGATCGGCGAGGGCTCGTCCGAAGTTCAGCGGATCATCATCTCGCGCGAGCTCTTGCGCTAAGCCAGGCCGGGTCTGGTGAGCACTGAACCGCCCCCGCTCACGCGAAAGGCGAGGCGCCGCAGCGAATTCCGTTTGCGTCCCATGGGGGTCGGCGAGATCTTCGACGAGGCACTCGGCCTCTATCGCGAAAATGCCAAGCTCTTCCTCTCGGTGATCTGGCTCCCCGCGCTAATCATCACTGCTTGGACTTCTATTGCGGCGATTGCGCCCTTGTACTTGGTAGAGCCGACCGATGTCGGCTTTGGCATCGCGCTGACATGGCTGCTGCTAACACCGGTGGCGCTCATCGCATGGGCCTATCAGCAGGCCGCGATCACGTACGCGATCGCAGAACGGTACCTCGGGAATCCGGTCACTGCACAGGATGTGCGACGTGGTATCGCAGGCAACATGTGGCGGATAATCGGTAGCTTCCTTCTGGTAGGGACGGCGCTATTCGCCTCCATCTGCGTGTTCGGGATGGCGCTCGGAGTGGTGGGGGCCTTGGGTGACATGTCGCCCTATGCAGCAGCCGTGATAGTGTTGCTCGGCATGTGTGGTTTCTCGATCGTGGCGTTGTTCCTTGCGGTGCTACTTGCCTTCGTCGCGCCCGTGATCGTAGTGGAGCAAGCCGGCGTGCTCGGAGCGGTCGCGCGCAGCGTGCGACTCGGCATCTCGCGGTTTTTCCGCACGCTCGGCATCCTCATCCTCCTGGGCCTCGTGAGCCTGGTGCTGTCTCTCGTCGCGGAGCTGGCCGTGTCCGTGACGTTTCTACCCTTCGGCGGAGGTCAGCTCTTCTCGGACGAGCCGATCATCAGCCTGAGTGGGGTGAATGCACTTCAAGAAGGGGTTAAGCTGGTGCTGTCGGGTGCGCTCAGCATCCTGGTAGTCCCCTTCATGTCCGCCGCCATCGTGCTAACATACTTCGACATTCGCATTAGGAATGAGGCCTTCGATGTGGAGCTGCTGGCGAAGAACCTTCGTCGCGAGCCTGCTGCTTCTGAGTACTTGCTGTAGCCTCCTCGCGGACCACGGCGAGCTGCTGCAGCGAGCGGAGCGTGCACTAACACACGGCAGCCAGTCCGAGCGGGTTAAGGTGGCTACGGAACTGATCGAAGCAGGATTTCGGGATCCCGACCTGCAGGCTGCGCTTTCGGGCGACTCGGCGAAGCGCGATGAAGCTCTCCGAACGCTGATGAACCTTCGTCGACTCGACAGGCTGGAGATGCCACCCATCCCTGCCGGCGTGTCGGAGCAGACCCGCCGCATCCTGCAAGACCCTGTGTTCGCGCCGCCTTCCGATCGCCGAACCCTCGGTGAGTGGCTTGCCGAACGGATTCAGCGCTTCCTGCAGTGGCTCGCAAGCCTCACCTCTCGACTCGCCCCGAGTGCGGCGGCTCTGGACAGCTTCCTGACGTGGGTGGGGTTTGTCGCCGCGGCGGTGGCAGTCGCTGTGGGGGTGACGGTGGTGGTGCTGCGGCGTCTGGCAGCCGTCGAAGCCTCGGCGAAGGGACACAGGGCAGGCGGCAACCACCCGTACACGCAGGCGAGCTCCCGCGAGTGGCTTCGGCTCGCAGACGAATCGGCGGCTCTCGGCGACCTCAGGGCTGCACTGCGCTACCTGTTGCTTGCCGCTTTGGCAAGACTAGACGAAGCAGGCATCATTCGCCATGAGCCGGGCCTAACAAACGGAGAGTACGTTCGCCGTGCGCGTCGGCACGACGCAGCGCGCTTTGCGCACCTGCAGCCGCTGGTATTGGCCTACGACGGGGCTTGGTACGGATCGGGCCATGTCACGGCAGAACAGGTGCATGAGGCGAGAGAGCACTTCGAGCGTGTCGACGCCGCCTGCCAGGAGATTGCCCGATGAGGCTCGGCGGAAGAATCATTGCGGGCATCCTGATTGCTGGAATTCTCCTCACCATCTTCGGGGGCGCATCCATCCTGTCTAGGCGGCAGCGCGATCCGGATTCCCGCTCGACGTACTCCACCGGACCAGGCGGATTGGCGGCCTTGTACCGCTTGGCGGCAGCGATGGGCTACGAGGTGTGGCGTTCGCGCACACCGCTGGACCGCATCCGAGAGGCGCCGCCGGTTCTGGTGCTCGCGGCGGGCGGGCTTGCCCCGGGCAGGCAACTTCGCGTGCAAGAAGACGACCGCCCGCCGGGCTGGGAGTCCGTGCTAGCGCTGGCGCGATCCGGGTCCACCGTCGTCCTGTTCGGGGCGGCAGAACTTCCCAGGGTCAGAGAGAAGATCGGACTGTCCCCGGTCTTTGCACGGGGACCTGCTTGCTCGGTTCATCCCGCAATGGGCGGCGTCCAAGTGGTTACCCGCCGCGCTCTCCGTCAGTATGACCATGGCTGGATCGTTCTTATGGCGAGAGGCGCCGAGCCGGTAGCCGTAGCTCGGGCGTACGGCGAGGGATGGCTGGTGGCAGTCGCAGACGCCGCTCCGTTCACGAACGAACACCTCGGCAAAGCGGACCACGCCGAGGCCGCGATCCGGCTGATCGGACTGGCAGCCCGCGGGGCTCACTCGGTCGCTTTCGACGAGACGATCCACGGCGTTGTGGAGGACGAGTCGGCGAGCCTGTGGGGACGCATCGGGCGGCCGGGGCGCGCCCTCGTGTACCACGCTCTGCTGCTATTCGGGGTTCTGGCGATCTCCCAAGGCTCACGCTTGGGATACCCAGCCCATCGGCCGAAGCAGCCGCCACCTCTCGGAGACTATGTCGCAGCCTTGGCCCGCCTCTATGGAGAGGCCGGCCTTGCGGGCCCCGCGTTGCAGTCGGTTCGACAGGATGCCCTGCGTCGGGCTGGCCGTCTCCTGGGGTTGCCCCCGTCCGCTTCGGAGGAGGCCATCCTCCAGGCCATGCCGGAGAAGGCTAGGCGAGTCTTCCAAGCACACTCTGCGTCGCCATACGAGAGGCTCTCGGTTACCGAGGCCGTCAGACGTTGCCGGGAGATGGACGCTGCGGTGAACTCGCTCCGTGCTCCCGGAACGTCCTAGGACCACCACTTGCGCAGAACCTAGTCGTTTTGTGGGTAGAATGCCATTGTCGGCGGCACGGAAGTGCTGGGCCGCAAGGCCCGCGCCGCCGACCAGCAGAATGAACGGAGGATCAAGCAGATGTTGAGAAAGATCGCATGGCTGATGCTCGCCTGCATCGCCATCGGAATCGTGGGCGGCTGCAAGGGCGCCGAGACGACGAATGGCGGCGGTGACCAGAACGAGATGCAGAAGCCTGAGACGCCGAGCGGCGGAGACGCCACTACGACTCCCCCGACCGAAACTGGGACGGGCGACACCGGTACGTCCACCACGCCGCCAGCCGGCGACGAGGGCGCCAAGACTCCTACCGAGGGTGGGACGCCTCCTGCAACGGGAACGGGGGGCGGCAACTAGGCAGACGTCATCGGACGTTAGCAACGACGATTGCCGCACGGCACTTCGCCGTGCGGCAGCTAGCTTATGAGACACGGAATCCCCCTTCTCCTCGTCTGCTGTTGTGCGGCGCTGCTGGCCGGGTGCAGAAGCGGCCCCCCGGAGGTAGCTCCTTCCAGCGCGGCGCCTTCCCCGAATACCGACCGTGCTCGGTTCGCACTGCTCGACGCGAACGGATCGGTGGCAGTGCGGCTGGGGGCGACTCGCACTGAAGTCCAGAATGCCTACCCCATGCCGCACGGTGCAAAGGAACTGCCGGACGCTGAACTACCCTCGGGCTTCGACATGCTAGCGTGGGTGCAGCCCGATGGCACCAGGCAGAGCCCGGCGCAGACGCTGATTGCCTACTTCCGAGACGGACGCCTCGTAGAAATTAGCCACAGCATCGCACCGGTGGCGAGCGCTGACGCGACGCTATGGGCTCAGAGGTATGAGAAGAGCTTCGGCGAGCCGGTCGTAGAACGGCAGCCTGGAAGAACCATCCGTAACTATGGACGCGAACAGGATGTTTGCCGTCTGAAGCTGGAGACCATCCAGTCGGGTTCTGACCACCGCTTTACAGCGACCTTGATCGATTCCGAGCACGTGAAGGCCATGCAAGAGGCGCTCCGTGCAATGAGAGAGCGAAAGAAGCAGTGAGCAGACTGCTGATGATCGCGGTTCTAGGAGTGCTGCTGGGCGGCTGCTCGGGCGCTAAGCCGAAGCCCGAGACTAGTCGGGAGGCACCACCGAAGCTGCAACTGATCGGTGTGAAGCCAGTTTTCTTAGGTGCGACACCGGAGGAGGTCCAAGAGGCGGTGCCCGCGCCGCCCGATGCCAAGGACATCGCCGAACAGGTGGGTGCCGAGCCCGGTCTGGAGTACATGGCGTGGGAGCTGCCGAGCCAAGAGAGCTTCGCTGCCGCCTTCGTTCCTGGCAAGGGTGCGGTGAAGATGATCCACCGCGTCGTGATGGAGAGCCTTGCCGAGGCAGAGGACGCCTTCGCCGAGTACGAGAAGCGGCTCGGCAAAGGGACGCGCAAAAAGGGAGAGGGCTGGATAGAAGTCGTGTACGTCCGCGGCGGTGCGAAGCTAACGCTGAGGGCGAACGACGAGAACGGTTTCGTGACGTTCAATGAGAACCTGGAAGACACTGCGCTGGACCCGAAGGTTCTGCGCCAGGAGGCGATTAGTGGTAATCAAGCGCGTTAGTACCATCCTGACCTTGGTGGCGGCTTCGCTCCTATTGGGGTGCAACGGCCCACTGCCCGAGAAGACCAGCGAGCCCCCGCCTCAGCACCCACCGATCCAGAACCCGCACGGACAGCCAGGTGCCACGGTGCCGGAAGCGCTCATCCGTCTGCGTGATTCCACGCTGGAGGCCAAGGCCAAATACGAGAAGGCCCCTAAGGACGTGGCCGTTTCGCAGGCGTACTCCAAGGCGCTCACGGAACTGGGGGATGCAATCCAGAATGCGCCGGAACTGTCCCGTAGCACCAAATTCCGACAGGCGCTGCAGATGTTCCGCAAGGCGGTGGAAGTGGACCCGAAAAACGAGCGTGCGGCGGCACTGATTCAGCAGAGCGAGGCGATCTACAAGCAGATGGGTAGGCCGGTGCCGGAAAGGGAAGAGCCCAATTTCGAGTTCTAATCAACTAGGTTGCCGGGCCGCGCCGCCCGAAAACCGCACGGTAGATCAACGCCGCTAGGCAGAAGTGGGTAAGTCCGGCGGTCGCTGCCATCACGGTCATGATCCCGCACAGCACGTAGCCCAACGTGGTCGCACCGGCCCAAAACGCCCATCCGGCGCCTGCCAGCATCAACCCGCCCATGCCGCAGGCTAACCGCCTGCCGCCGCCGTTGGGCGGCAACGCGGGCCCTCGGAAGAGAGGGCGAAGCACGAAGTTGTACAGCGAGTCGAAAGCGTGACGGGGGAAGACGGCTCCCAAGATTCCGAGCGCGGCAAACACCCATGCGACGTATGCCGAGGCGCTCAGACCGGTGATCAGGGCTGAGAGTGAACAGAGCAGCGGCGTCAGCCTAGCTGCCGGCTCGACGCTGCACAAAGTTGCCTCGTCTAACCCCGTAAACCCTTGCATCTCGAGTCGCTGCTTGGTCGTGGGCGATAATGCCATCCCTCCATCCCCCTATTCGGCTGAAGTGGATGGAGTCTACCGGAACGGAGTGGCAGGACAACTGCCCGGATTCGCTAACCTCTTGCGGTGATGAACGTCATTGCCGACTACCTGAAAAGCATCGGCAAGGAACTCGATGTCGGCCACGCCACGGAGCACACCCACCGCCCCGCGCTAAAGACGCTTCTCGAGGCGCTGATGCCCGGCTGCACCGCCACCAATGAGCCCAGGCACGTGGAGTGCGGCGCGCCCGATTTCGTCATCACGCAGGGCAACGTCCCCATCGGCTACGTGGAAGCCAAGGACGTCGGCACGGACCTCGACAAAGTCACGAAGTCCGAGCAAGTCGCGCGCTACGTGGAGGGCCTTTCCAGCCTCATCCTCACCGACTACCTGGAGTTCCGCTGGATCGCGGGCGGCGAGGTGCGGATGAAGGCCCGCGTCGCCACCCTCGACAAAGACGGCAAGCTGAAGCCTAGCAAGCACGGGGCCGACCTGCTCGAGGAGCTGACCACGCAGTTCATGGCCTTCCAGGGCCCCTGCCCCGCGAACCCCAGGGAGTTGGCCGGGCGCATGGCGGGCTACTCGCGCCTCATTCGGGAGGGAGTAAGGAGGGCGCTAGAGACCGACAGCAAGACAAGCCACCTGCACCAGCAGATTGCATCCTTCCGGTACGTGCTCGTGGGCGACCTGGATGAAGCGCAGTTCGCCGACATGTACGCGCAGACCCTCTGCTACGGCCTGTTTACCGCCCGCTGCTACCACGATCTGGGCAAGGGGCGCTTCACTCGCCGCGACGCGCCATACGATCTCCCGAAGACCAACCCCTTCCTACGCAAGTTCTTCGAAACCATCGCGGGAACGGAAATCGAGGACCAGCCATTCTGCTGGGCCGTGGACGACCTCGCGGAGATGCTGAACCGCACGGACACCGGCGCCATCCTGGCGGAGTTCGGCAAGCGCACCAAGCAGGACGACCCCGTGGTGCACTTCTACGAGACCTTCCTCGGCGAATACGACCCCAAGATGCGGGAGACGCGCGGCGTGTACTACACTCCGGAGCCGGTGGTGTCTTACATCGTGCGCAGCGTGGACGCCATCCTGAAGCGGGACTTCGGGCTGAAGGACGGCCTGGCGGATGCTACCAAGGTGCCGGGCGCCACGCTGGAAGAGCCGGAAGTGCACAAGGTGCAGATCTTGGACCCCGCCGCGGGCACGGGCACCTTCCTATTCAAGGTGATTGATCTGATCCGCGAAACCTTCGTCGGGAACGAGGGGATGTGGCCGAGATACGTGGCGGAGCACCTGCTCCCCCGGCTGTACGGCTTCGAGCTGCTCGTCGCCCCGTACACCGTCGCGCACATGAAGCTGGGCCTGCAACTTCTGGACAGCGGATATACCTTCCACTCGGACGAACGCCTGAACGTATATCTGACCAACACGTTGGAGCAGGCGTTCACGGCGCAGCCGGGCCTACCGCACACCTACTGGCTGGTGGCAGAAGCGGCGGCGGCGGGACGAGTGAAGAAGGATGTGCCGGTGATGGTGATCCTCGGGAATCCACCCTACTCCGGCCACAGTGCGAACAAGGGGAAGTGGATTCACGACCTGATGCGAGGGCAGGGGGAGCACCTGGGGCAGAGCAGCTACTTCCTCTGCGATGGCAAGCCGCTCGGCGAGAGGAACCCGAAGTGGCTGAACGACGACTATGTGAAGTTCATCCGCTTCGCCCAGTGGCGAATCGAGCGCACCGGCTACGGCATCCTGGCGTTCGTCAGCAACCACGGATACCTGGACAACCCCACCTTCCGTGGCATGAGGCAGAGCCTGATGCGCGCCTTCGACGACATCTACCTGCTTGACCTGCACGGCAACACGAAGAAGAAGGAGAAGGCGCCGGACGGCGGGCCGGACGAGAACGTGTTCGAGATCCAGCAGGGGGTAGCCATCGGCATCTTCGTGAAACGTGGCTCGGGCGAGAAGAGGGTGTTCCACGCCGACCTGTACGGGAGGCGCGAGGCGAAGTACGAATACCTGGCAGCCGAAGACGTCACTACCACCGACTGGACCACGCTGTCGCCAGGTAGTACCTTCTATCTGTTCGTGCCGCGGGACGACGCACTGCGCCAAGAGTATGAGCAGGGCTGGAAGCTACCTGACATCTTCCCGGTGAACAGCGTGGGCATCGTAACCGCGCGTGATAGTCTTACGATCCATTTCGCAAAGGCCGACCTGTGGAACACGGTTCTCGACTTCGTCGGGCTACCTGCCGAGGAGGCTCGCGCCAAGTACCGGCTAGGGCCGGACGCCCGGGATTGGAAGGTGCACATCGCGCAGAAGGACTTGCGTGACAGCGGACCGAGCGAGGATAGGATCGTGCCCGTGTTGTACCGCCCGTTTGACGTGCGGTGGACGTACTACACCGGCCGATCCCGCGGCTTCCACTGCATGCCGCGCGGTGACGTCATGCGATACATGCTGGCGGGGGAGAACCTGGGGCTGGTAGCTACCCGCCAGACGTCCGTGGGGGATTGGGTGCATGTACTAGCAGCCGACCACGTAGTGGAGTCGTGCTACGTATCAAACCGCACAGCCGAAATCGGCTATCTTGTGCCGCTCTGGCTCGACCACGAGGGCGCGAGAGGTCTGTTGCGCGAGCCGAATCTCTCGCACGACTTCCTGCAGTCGGTTTATGGAGCGCTCGGTGGGCAGCACGTGCCGCCCGAGGACATCTTCCACTACATTTACGCCATCCTACACTCGCCGACGTACCGCAGCCGCTACGCCGAGTTCCTGAAGCTCGACTTCCCGCGCATCCCACTTACGTCCAACCCCGACCTATGGCGCGCGCTGGTTCCGCTCGGCGAGCGGCTCGTTGGCCTTCATACGATGAAGCAGACCGCCGCGGACCCACCCCTATTCCCCGTGAAGGGCGACAACAAGGTGGAGAAGGTGCAGTACGTGCGCGGAGCCGAGGCAGGGAAGCTTTGGGAGTGCGCGAGCTCGCTCGCGCTTTCGGACGCCGTGCAGGCCCCGGCAGAAAGCGCAGAGCGCGAGCAGGCTCGCGCACTCCCAAACCGAGTCCCGAATGGCCGCGTGTACATCAACAAGTCTCAGTACTTCGCGCCGGTGCCGCAAGCTGTGTGGGAGCACCGCATCGGTGGGTACCAGCCCTGCGAGAAGTGGCTGAGGGACCGCAAGGGCCGCACGCTCTCGTACGACGACCTACAGCACTACACCGCCATCGTCGCCAATCTGCGCGAGACGCAGCAGATCATGAAGCAGATAGACGAAGTGATCGAAGCGCACGGCGCTTGGCCCATCCAATAGACTCCCTTTCCAAATGAACGCTCCCCCACCGGCTGCGGGGACACCGGTGGGGGAGGCGGTTAGGCCCAGTCACTCTCACGCCCTGCGGCGTGCTCGCAGACTCAGGAGGGTAGTAAGTCCGATGGCAAGGCCTGCCAGGGTGCTCGGTTCGGGCACTGGCCGGGTCAGGAAGAACTTGGACGATGCGGCCAGGGTGCCGTCCTCGCGCCCCGTGCCGGGCTTGGCCCAGGCGTAGCCCTCGAGAACGAAGCCCTTACCGTCACGCAGATCATACACTCGCGCGCCGTTCTTGGCCATGATGGTGGTGGAGATGCGTGCGAGCGTGATCTCCAGATCGTAGTCGGCCAGCACCGGGTTCATCCAGGCCAGGTATGAGCCGTCAATCACGACCGGCGTCTCGCCCGGGTCATCCCCGTACACTCGGAGGAGGCGGTCACCGATGTCCCCGAGGGTCGAGTTGCCGTTCCAGTCCACCTCGTACATGTCTATGTCGAGGGGCAGCGGAACGGTGATCCCGAAATTGGCGCCACCTGCGATGTCAAGGGCGGTCACGGGTGTCGTCTGGTTCCCGCTGGCGAAGTCGATGAGCGAGGCCGATAGCTCGATCTGCCCGTTGAGGTTGTACTCCAGTGTCCAGTCGCTGCCTGCGTAGGTGTTCGCTGCAGCGGGCAGGGCCAAACACAGGGCCCCTGCGGCGAACGTTGCGGCTAATGTTGCTGTTCTCATGCTGTGCTCTCCTCGGCAAGGTCCTAAAGCGTGGTTCGCCTAGGGGGAGTGCAAGTGCCGTGCCGAGCGCGCCGATCTCCGGCAAAGCAGGAACTAATGCGGGTGTAGGATGGGGCTCGGGTGCTCACGCAGAGCTGCGCAAAGCAGGCGCAGAGACCGCAGCGGTGTAGGATAGGCGCAATGAGAATGGCTTCCCCGCCGAACGCTCTCGCGTTCGATGAGGAAGCCGGTTAGGTTGAGTTCCTGTTAAGTTCGGCGGCGTGCGCGAGTGCCGAGCAAGGCTGCAAAGCCGAGGAAGACCCCGACAATGGCGTGCGGCTCAGGCACCGGCCGGGTCAGGAAGAACTTCGAAGAGGCGGCGAGGTAGCCGTTCTCTCGACCTGTTCCAGGCTTGGCCCAGGCCAGACCCTCCAAGATAAAGCCCTTACCGTCGCGCAGCTCGTAGACACGATTGCCGGACTTTGCCTTGATCGTCGTGCTCACGCGCAGTAACCGGATCTCCAAGTCGTAATCGGCGAGGTCTGGGTTCATCCACGCGAGGGCAAGGCCATCTATGAAGATGGGCGTCTCGCCCGGGTCGTCGCCGTACACGCGGAGGAGACGGTCGCCGATGTCCCCGAGCGTCGAGTTGCCGTTCCAGTCCACCTCGTAAAGGTCGAGGCCCAGCGGAAGCGGCATCAGCATGGAGAAGAAGGCGCCACCCGTGATGTCGAGCGCCGTCACGCCGGTCGTGACCTGGCCGCTCGCGAAGTCGATGAAGCTTCCGGAGAGCTCGATCTGACCGTTCATATCGGTCTCGAGGATCCAGTCGCTGCCGGCGTACGTGTTTGTGCCGAACGCGGGCAGCCCGAGGGCGAGCACGGACAAGGTGAGTCCTGAAGTTAATGCAGTGATTCGCACGATGTGCTCTCCCCTTTTTCTGACTATCCAGGGATGGTGCGAATCAAATAAGCGCAGCTAGATATTGTTACCGGGCTTCCGGTCTCGAAGTAAGGCATGTAAGGATGTCCGGCGCTATCTCACCATGGCTATTGTATCCCAGCCTGTCCTGAAGTGCAACTCAGTAAGTTGATAACTGGCGGTTATACGGTAACCCCAAAACGCAAGGGGCAGCGACGTTCAGGAATCGCGCAGCCGACGGCCCTCTAATGAGGCCGATGGCTAGGAGCTGACGGTGCAGAAATCGGAGAGACGACCCCGACGGGCGCCGGGGCCGTCTCGGGTGTAGGCAGGCACTTTATGGTAGTGCACCTATAGATACAAGCAGCCGGTCCTCGAAGTTCCCAGAAGTTGCGGATTTTGGTGCGATTAGGATGACGGACCTCAGAGTTCTTCCTCGTGCAAAAGCGGACACGACAGCCATCCCAGCCTTGTTGGCGCGAAAGGTGCCGAACTGGTCGATCCACCCGACGCCGGGAGTGCAGCCCCAAACGATCTCGGAATGTGCCAGAGCCTCGCCGGTCGAGGCGACCTTCACCTGCCAAGACAGGGTCTGGCCGACGGTTGCCCTGGCCACTTTGGGCTCCATGCTTAGCGCGAGTTGGCTCACAGTGGCCTCTGGTGCCAGCAGCACAATCGCGTTCGCAATAGGACGTTCGACCCCATCCGAGGGCGCGCTCACTGCTAGGCCCCGCACCATCATCTGGGTGGAACCCCCTCCGTCTAAGTTGAGTGCGTTGTAGGCACCGAGCGACAGCATCAAATCCGCGAGCTCGTCCAAGGTCATCCCTGAACTCGTCGCCGATCGCCCCTCCACTACGACGAGCAGCAGGTCGCCGGCAGCCGTGTGACCGATAGCGGTCCGAGGGTGGCGCGCAGTGGCGTGTGTGGCGGTGAATCCCTGTGCTTGCCAGTCAACGAACTTCTTGCCGTCACGAACCAACCACGGTCCACCGCCGATCGCGAACTGAGCTTCGCGCCAGTTCGCGGCGTCCACCGTCTGCACAGTGAACTTCCAGATGCCTCCCGACGCGATGTCGGTCAACAGCGCTTCGGCGCGGTTGTCCTTGACGAACAGCACCGCACCATCCGGCGGGATGGCAGCTTCCGTGACGTCCCGCATTATCTCTGCGAACACCGCGTCCGACGGGGTCGCTTCGTCGAATGGCCGGCTGAGCGCACGGAAGATGACCGCTGGGCCCGGCTTCGAGCATTTGGCGCGATTGCCCCCGGATGGGAGCCAGAGAACGTTCTCACCCGGCCCGCAATCGCGATTGACCCCCGAGATGGTCACCTTCGTGCCCGTCGGACCGATGGCCTCCCCCACGAAGGTCGGATTGCCCACGAGCCACGCCGCATCGCGGGTCCAGCCGATGGCTCCTCGGTTCCGTGCGGCTTCACTGACGAGGTCTCCGCTAAGAACGCATAGGCCTAGAGGGTCACCGGTGAAAGGGAAGTAGTCGCCGTTGACCGCGACCACCGCCCGGTAGCGGGCAGAGATGCGACTTAGTGGCTCGCGCCCATCCTCCACGCTGCCTGTCGTAATCCCCTCGCCGGCCAGCGCAACACGCGCCGATACACCCTCCTTGCCGACGCTCGCTCGCACCGCGTGGATAACCATCGGCGGCGAGGTGCGAATCTCTTGCGTGTATGTGACGCCGGGCGCAACGGTCTTGGTGATGCTCTGGGCAAGCAGCAGTGATAGCGGGACGACGAGATGATTCAGCACAGGATCCTCCGGCTCAAGAAGTTGCGGATTCCAGATACGTAAGAGTGCCGGCGTCTGCGTCCAATCGAGCGCGGATCCCGAGAGGAAGTGTCAGCGGGGCCGTCATGTGCCCGAAAGGGAAGCCGGTCACCGCGGGCACGCCTCGCCCGCTCAGGTGGTCGGCGACGATGCTCTCGGCGGAACGCACTCCGATTCCGGGGTCCGGCTTTTCGTCTGTGCGGGTCATCTCGCCGACAACAATGCCTTCGGCGGCTGCGAGAAGACCGCCCTGCTTCAAATGCTGGAGCATCGCGTCCACCCGGTGCGGCTGCTCGTCCACGTCCTCTAGCAGCAGGATGCTTTCGGCTGTGTCTGGTTCGTACGGAGTGCCGATGCTGTCGGTGAGCAGGCACAGGCATCCGCCGAGTACGATGCCCTCCGCGGTACCGGAGGTAAGGCAGTCAGCCCGGCCTTCGACAGGAAGGGTAGGCAACGGTTCGGGCACTTCCATGGCGCGGAACCACATCTCGGCTACCCATGCCGGGCGTTGGACGGAGAAGGTGATCAGCATGGGGCCATACAGGGTAACGAGGTCGGCTTCCGCCTGGCAAGCGAGGTGCAGCATGGTCACGTCACTGAATCCGACCAGCAGCTTCGGGTTCTCGGCAATGACCGAAGTGTCGAGGTGATCCAACGCTCGCGCCACACCGTATCCACCGCGCGCGCAGATGACGGCGCGGATGCTGTCGTCCGCAAACATACGCTCGATGTCTGCAGCACGGTGTTCGTCCGGACCTGCCAAGAAGCCGTCCTGCTCCCAGAGGTGCTCCCCCAGCACCGGGACGTAACCCCTCTGCTCGAGGAGTTGCAGTCCGTCCTCGATCTGCTCCCTTGTGACGGGGCTTGCGGGAGCGATGATGCCCACGCGGTCGCCCGGTTGGATGTGCCTAGGCTTGATCAAATCTCGCTGAAACCTCCTCGTATTCCTCGATCACACGCAGAACCTGGTCCAACGTCGGGATTCCTCCGCAGGCGCCTAGTTCTGCCACGCTCAGGGAGGCTGCCGCCGAGGCAAATCGAATGGCGGCGCAAAGGGACTGGCCCTGCTGAAGGCCGTAGAGCAGTCCCGCCCGGAAGCAGTCACCGGCACCCGTGGTGTCAATCACCCGTCGAGCCGGATAAGCGGGGAAGACGCGACACCCCTCGGGGCCGTGCAGCTCGCAGCCTTCCATGCCCTTCGTGAGCAGGACGGTCTGACTTGTCCGCCTCGCCCACTCGCTCGGCGGCTCCTGGAGCCAGTCCCGAGAAGTCAGATGGAGATCTGCGAGCGGCGGGTCGTCCTTGTGGGTGTAGTCCATCGCCACCGTGTAGAGCCCGCACTTCCTTGCGTGAGCCAGCGCCTTGGCTCCTAGTGCACCGAAGTTGGAGTCCGTCGTGAACCACCCGCAGCCGCTGCAGTCGAAGGGCTGCAACTCTCCTTCGGCCAAATTCGAGAACCCCTGCCCGAACATCGTGCGCTCGCCGTCGGGAGTCACGTATATCTGGCAGACTGGAACCGTGGCGTCCGGCTCCCTGGTGGCGTAATCGAGAGGAAGTCCCGCTTGCTCGGCCAGCTGCAGCAGCCGTTCGCTGTCTGGGTCGGTGCCAATCGGGTTGGGCACGAAGCGGACGGGAGCCCCCCACTTCACCAAGCTAGCGACCGTGTTCGCTGCCTCCCCCCCGAGTCCCCAGGTCTCCTCGGTTATCTCGACATAGCCCCCGACAGGCAGGCGAGGAACTCGGAGAACGCGGTCCAGGCAGAAGGTGCCATGAACGAGAATTCGGGGAGGGGAAGGAACGGCCACGAGGCTCGATTCGATCTGGCACGGTATCATTCCTGCGCGGCCCCGCCTGCCCACTGAGCCTAGAGCCGCAGCTAGGACGCATGATGCGCATTATTGCTGCCTTAACTCTCGTAATCTGCATCTACGCCCCCGCCTTCACCCAGACGGGCGATGGCCTGGTTCCCATTCCGGAGGGCTTCCAACGTGCTCGTGCCATTGTCGAGATCAGGGAGCAGCAGTCCGGCACCGCAGAACTCACTGTTTCGTTCGTAGAGCCCAACTATAACCGGGCAGCGATCGACAGACACGCAGAGGCCTGGCGGACGTACTCGGGACGTCCACTTCTCTCTTCCACAGTGTCCGAGCGAAAGGTGCCCATGCCGGACGGGAAAGCGATGGTCATTACTCGGTGGGTCCTAACCACGCACGGCATCGTGGACCGCAAAACGGGAGCTCTGGACGTACAGGCGGTGGCCCGAGCGCTGTACGAGCTGAAGGACATGGACGTGCTTTGGCTGGTGCCGTCGTTCCCGTATCGTGGCTTCGGGACGTTCAAGAGCGAGGCGGCAACCATGAGTGCGGTGGCGGGGCCAGACAACGTGCACATGTTCGTTCACGTCTCGGCGACCGACCCGAAGGAGGTCGTCATTCCCTCCATCTTCACGGCCCCGCCGCCGGAGCAGGAGCAACCCGCTCGGAGGCCGCGCCCGCTCGGGATGTACATCCTCATCGCGATTGGAGGTTCGGTGCTCGTAGGCGTGTTGGTATACTACGTGCTACGGCTATCGGCCGGTGGTGAGGGCAGGTAACGTTACCGAGGCCGGAGGTTTGGTGAGCATGTCCGTTGATGTAGCCCAAAAAGACATCACCCAGATGGAGATTCCCGACTTCATCCGCATAGGATTCGATGCGCGCGCTTCAGACGTGTTTATCAAAGTCGGCTCGCCGCCCTCGATGCGTGTGGCAGGCAAGATCCGGGCAATCGAGGGATTGCCGGAGCTGACCCCCGCCGACACGAAGCGCCTCTGCTACAACTGCTTGAGCCACGAGCAGATTAGCCGCTTCGAGCACCACCCCGAGCTCGACCTGGCGTTTACTGTGGAGCCCGTCGCGCGCGTCCGCGCCAACATCTACATGGAGCGGCAGCGGGTAGCGGGCGTGTTCCGCATCATCCCGCTCAATATCTACACGCTAGAACAACTCGGCATGCCACCCATCCTCGCCGAGATGTGCAAGAGCCGCCAGGGCCTAATCCTAATCACCGGTCCCACCGGGTGTGGTAAGTCCACCACGCTGGCCGCGATGATTGACATCATCAATCGCGTGCGGCGCTGCCACATCGTTACCATCGAGGACCCCATCGAATTCGTGCACGCCGACCAGCAGGCCATCGTCAGCCAGCGCGAAGTCGGGATCGACACGGAGAACTTTCAGGTTGCGCTGCGAGCCGTGGTGCGCGAGAGTCCGGACGTCATTCTAATCGGCGAGATGCGCGACCCCGAAACGATGGTGGTGGCTATGCAGGCATCGGAGACGGGGCACTTGGTCTTCTCCACGGTCCACACTCCCAGCGCTCAGGAGACCCTCGACCGTATCATCAACATGTTCCCGCCGCACGAGAAGCAGTTCTTGAGCCAGCGGCTCGCGAACTCGCTGCGGGCCATCGTCGCGCAGAAACTGGTTCCGACGGCAGACGGCAACAACCGTGTGGCAGCCGTCGAGATCATGGTGTGCACGCCCACCATCGCGAAGCTCATCGAAGACGGGCACTTCGGGGAGATCTACCACGCCATCGCGGAAGGCGGCTTCTGGGGAATGCAGACGATGAACCAGTGCCTGCTGAAGTACGTGAAGGAGGGCGTAATCACGGAGGAAACCGCCCTGGATTACGCCGGCATCGCGACCGAGCTCCGGCAGATGCTGCGCCGTGCCTAGTCGTGTTGACAAGCCAACTTGCCGAGCCTGGCGCGGTGTCGCGCGAAAGCGACGTATAGGTTAGCATGAGTCGATCTCGCGCCGCGTTCGCCCATCTCCTCGTGTTATCGGGCCTGTTGTTGCTCGGGGGCTGTACGAGCGAGCCACAGCAGCAGGTGCAGCCCGTCCCTCTCTCGCCGGTAGTCGCGGGTCCGACGGACCGTGTTCTCGTCGTGCGGAACGTAGGAAGCACGATGGGGAAGCAGATCTCCGACTACTACGTCGCGAAGCGCGGCATTCCCGCGTCGAACGTGGTGGAGATAGACGTCAGCCCAGCGGAAGAGATCGGCCTGGCCGGATACCAGATGCATATCGAGGCACCGGTTAGGCGCGCGCTCGAATCGGCCGCGCTCAAGGGCAAGATCGACTTCATCGTATTGGCCAAGGGCACTCCCATCCGGATCAAGGAAGGCGGGTACTCGGTGGACGCATTCCTAGGCGCCATGGACCTAAAGTTCGCTCCCATCGCGGATACCAAGGTCGAGAGCTTCCAGAGGTCTCAGAACCCGTACTTCGCCAAGCGAGAGTCTTTCAGCCACAAGAAGTACGGCTTCTACCTGGTCACTCGGCTGGACGGCTACTCGGTGGAGGACGCGAAGAGGCTAGTGGACAACTCGCTGGCGGCAAAGCCGAATCGAGGGCTCTTCTTGTTGGACATCGACCCCAAGCGTAAGGGTGGCGGATACGACGAAGTGAATAAGTCCATGCGGAACGCGGCTGCCATCCTCAAAGCGCGGGGCTTCGACGTCTACCTCGATGAGACGGAGACCTTCATGGGCCGAAAGAGCGGCTTGGCGGGCTACTACTCCTGGGGAAGTAACGACTACGCATTCGACAGCCAGGGATACAAGAGCATGCAGTTCCTGCCGGGGGCGATCTGCGAGACGGCGGTCAGCACCAGCGGGCGAACCTTCTGGCCGACGAGCGGCGGTCAGAGCCTGATTGCCGACTTGATCGCGGCCGGTGTCACGGGAATCAAGGGATACGTCTCCGAGCCCTATACCATCGGCTTGTGCCCTGCGGACATCCTTTTCGACCGTTATACCGATGGGTACAATCTGGCCGAAAGCTTCTACATGGCGACACCGCTCCTGAAGTGGAAGGACGTGGTGATCGGCGACCCACTCTGCGCTCCGTACGCGAAGAAGTGACCTGCCGGATGCTGAGAGAAGCGGAGCGATGGCCGAGTGGTCGATGGCGACGGTCTTGAAAACCGTATCCCGGCAACGGGACGGGGGTTCGAATCCCTCTCGCTCCGCCACCTGACCCACGGGCACGGGGAGGACGGCATGCTGAGTACCTACGACGCGGTGCGGGCCCTGGCGTTCATCGTCGGCATCGCGGCACTTCCTCTGCTGTTAGCTCCCAGGCTCTCAGTGAGGCTACTGCAGTCGTACTCCGCATTCACACCCGCCCTTCGCATCGGAGGCATTGTAGCCGCAGCCGTGGGAGCGCTGCTGCTAACAGCGGAGCCGACCGACTCGGCGCTTTACAACGCTTTCGCGGGGATCCTCGGTACAGTGGCGGTGGCCAAGGGCGTGATAGCTCTCTTGTGGCCGGCCGGTTACGGCAGGTTGGTACTCGCAGTGAGCGCGAGGCCTCTGACGGTGCTTTTCGTGGGCTTACTAGCCGCGTGTTTCGCCTTCGTGGTAGCCGTTATGCTCCCGATCAACCGGTAACGGTAACCTGTTGTGAGCCCTGGCCCGAGTCCGCAAGGCGCCATCTCCAAGCGAATCACCTGCAGCCGAACACCGCGCGGGGCACCACGCGCATGTCCCGCTCGATGCAGCTCATCACCTCTTCGACAAGCCCGGCCGGCCGGTCCCTGGTACGGCTGCCAGCCTGGGACCGAGGCCCCCTGACTCCTCGGCTGACGGCCTCTCGTGGTCTATCATGGGTGGGTGTCCGCAGCCATCCTCTGTATCATCGTTGGACTCCTGTTGCTGGCTTGGAGTGCAGAGCGCTTCGTCCACGGTGCGGCGGCGCTCGCACGTTCGCTGAATGCTTCTCCACTAGCCATCGGGATGCTGGTGGTCGGCTTCGGCACCTCCGCCCCGGAGCTACTGGTCTCCGCGATCGCTGCGGCGGACCGTCAGACCTCTCTGGCAGTCGGGAATGCCTACGGTTCGAACATCTTCAACATCGCCTTGGTTTTGGGCATCACCTCCCTCATACACCCAATCGCAGTGACGTCGCGGCTTCTGCTCAGGGAACTGCCCGTCCTAGCTCTGGTCACGCTGCTCGCGCTCGGCCAGCTAGCGGACGGCGAGCTCAGCAGAGCAGAAGGGTTGGTTCTCCTCAGCGTGTTCGGGGTGGTGATGGTGTGGCTCTGGCGACTGGGGCGCAAAGAGGGAACCGATCCCGTAGCCGCGGAGACTGAGACGGAATACGCCCCCAGCCCAGCGCGACCACTGATTGCTTTGGTCTGGACCCTCGTCGGACTCGTTACGCTGGTTGTCAGCTCACGAGTCTTGGTGTGGGGAGCGGAGAGCCTCGCACGCGGCTTGGGGGTCAGCGAGCTGATCGTTGGTCTGACGATCGTGGCCGCTGGTACGTCCCTGCCGGAGTTGGCTTCCTCCGTCGTCGCCGCTCGAAAAGGGGAACTCAATCTCGCACTGGGCAACGTGATCGGGTCCAACATCTTCAACACCTTAGCCGTTGTCGGGGTGGCCTCGGTGATCCACCCCCAGGAGATGCATCGAGATGTGCTGCTTCGCGATGGAATGGTGATGGGCGGGTTGACGCTGTTTCTGTTTGCCATCGGATATGGGTTCGGCCGTCGCGGTGTAATCAACCGGTACGAGGGTGCCATCCTCGTGTTGGTCTACTGCACGTATGCGGCGTGGCTTCTCCGTGAGGTTATTGGATAGGTAAGCAGGTATCTCGGTGCCGGGATGCTGCATCTCAGCAGGCTGCTCTTGCAGCGATACGGCAGGAGCGTGGTCCGGGCGGCTTGAATCCCTGCTGACGAGGAAGGGACGAGAGGTGACTCGATGCTGTTATTCGCTCTAGCTTGTTCGCTGATCGCAGCACAAGGCCCCGCCACGAGCAGCGTCCTCTTGCAGGACGGGGCCGAACTGCGGGTGCGGGATGCGCAGCCCTACAAGTACTGGAACTGCAGCGACACCTACTTGGTGAAGGGCGACAAGGAAGGCAACTACGGGGCCGAGCCGGTCCTCGAGGTCGGGCCCGAAAGCCGTGCGCTGATCCGATTCACCGATCTTCGCCGAGCCATTGGTCCCGGCAAGCGGATAACCGGAGCGAAGCTGATCCTGACGTCAGCTGGCGGGGCGACTCCGCGAGAGATACGCTTGCATCGGGTGCTTGCCGATTGGCATGAGGGGTACGGACGACGGCGGAGCAAGACGGGCACGAAGTCTCCATGGTCGGCAACCTGGGACTTTCGGTTTTCGCCGAGCGCGCTCTCGGGCGAGCGCTGGGCAACCGCTGGCTGTAGCGCGGGGGGCAAAGACTTCGTCGAGAAGGCATCCGCGGCGCTGCGACCCTCGACCGGCGCGTCCACTTTCGAACTCGCGGGGTTGGAGGCGGACGTTCAGGGCTGGTACGACCGCGAGTACACCAACTTCGGCTGGGTGGTCGTGGTGCAACAAGCCGGGGTCCAGTTTGCGTCCTCGGAAGCAGTGGCTGGCAGACCGGCACTGGAGATCAGCTTCACGGATGCCGAGGAGCCGCCCCGCGGCCCGGACCTGACAGTGGCGTACATCGAACGCCTGCCGGAGTTCAAGCGCTATGACCCGACGAACGCCTACACGCAAAAGGACGACCGGGGCACCCCGGTAGGCATTATGGACAAGCCTGGCTTCGCCTCCGATCCGAAGTGGCCGGCAGACGGATCGTTGGTGACGTATCGTGGTCACGTGCGCAACCAGGCGTTGCAGGGGGCCGTGAACGGTTTCCGATACACTTGGTCCATCAACGGCAAGGAGGTGCGATCCGGGGAGCACACGGGAGCAGTGCAGCCCGGCGAGACGGTGGTGTTGGAGATCCCAGCCATCTGGGTGAACGACCACTCGGATCATCGCATTCGCACGGTCGCACTGGAAGTCGAGACCACGACGCCGGAGGTCACACGTAACAACAACCGCCTCAGCATCTATTCGCACGGCCTCAACTTAGGCATCTGGTGCGAGAAGTCGGTGGCCGACTACCTGGCATCCAAACTGAACGGATTGGGCAGCTACAGCTTCGAGGACTGGATTCAGTGGCAGTTCTCACTCTGGAACGAGGTGTACATGGCCAACTCGAAGTTCTCCTTCGCCCCCGATGGCTGCTTGGAGCGAGTCCGTATTCAGCGCATCACCGTGGTACCCGATGGCACGCTGTCTGGCGGCAACCATATCCCGGGCGGCAAGACCGACTTCAACTACGACGGCGAGTGGGGCTTCGAGTGGTCCGAGGAGGACCCCGACAACGTGCGTCGCTACTGTGACTATATCCGAACCAACCTCGACGGGGCGCTCATCCACGAGTGCAGCCACCAGATCGGCCTGATGGACATCTACGTGATGAACGTCGACGCGAGCTTGCCGAATGGCGAACGGGGCAAGGTGCGGCTAAAAGCAGGCGGCGAGCATGTCGTAACGAGGGGCAACATAGACCCCTACGGAGGGCTGATGGGCGGGGGCGACACGCGGAACGACACGGTAGTTCCGGGCTTCCTCGCGATCCGCAACGAACCTGTTCGAGACAGCCGGCTAGAGTTTCGCCTGTTCGAGCCGACCGGATTGTACGCAGGGCTGGACGTTGGTGGCCTGAACTCGAATCTCGGCTACCGCCGCGGCTTCTACGGCGAATTCCTGTACGACCTGCCTCCGCTCATCTTTCTGCGCGCTCTGGATGGTGGGGGCAAGCCCGTGCCGAACGCCAAGCTCACCTTCTACCAGCTCAACGGCGGGCAGTTCAAGGACGAGCCCCCAGCGTTCGAGGGTGAGACCGACGAGACGGGTGTGTTCCGCCTGCCGAACAGGCCAACCGGTGAGCAGCGGGAGTTCAAGACGCTGACCGGTCACGTGCTGCGAGCCAACCCGTTCGGCCGTATCGACGTGGTAGGTGGCAATGGGGTGTTCCTGATACGTATCGAATATGCCGGGCAGGTCGAATGGCAGCTCCTGAAACTGTGGGAGCTGGTCACGGCTCACTATCGCGGTGCCGAGAACGTGCTCATCAAAGATGTGCACTTCGCCCTCTGCCCGCGCCCCCTCGAGACGAAAAACGTGGCAGAGGGCCGACCAGTCAGCGTGTCATGGGCTAGTACGGAAGCCCCACGCGTTCTGACGGATGGAGATCCGAAGACCACCTACCCGATTCCTGCGACCGCGAATGCCTCGGTGACAATAGACCTGGGTGGCGAGTATGACGTAGGTGAGGTGACGCTCCATGCCTACGGGCGCCAAGGTGATTTCTGGAGCACCTTCGACATCTATGTCCTTGCAGGGACGGGACCCGAGGGGTCGGCCGTGCCGTTCGCCGCGGAAGCTAACTGGCAGTGGAGCATAGGGCACAAGCGGGACGTCGATTCGAGCGAACATGAGTGGTGGCGCCTCGCGTACCGGGCCGAGCCGGTGCGAGGACGATATGTGCGGATCGTGAATCGAAGCGAGCGTGGGGGGCAGCTCGCGGAGATCACCGTAAGAGCAGCAACCCCGGGGAAGAAGGACTAACAGATTGACGAGATATATTCTGCGCGCCGCAGCTGGCAGCCTCGTGCTGTTGCTGTGGGCCGGCGCGTATGCCGTCGTCGAGTACACGGTGTCTGCAGCGCCCGGTCAAACGTACGTCGGTGTCGAGGTTGTCGCTTCGGTCAAAGAGGGTCTTGTTCGATTCCAGATACCCTCCTGGACACCCGGTGCATACGTCCGCCAGCGCCACTTCCAGGCGATCGCAGACGTGAAAGCGCGAGGCGCGGACGGCTCGGATCTAATTGTTACGCGGGAAGACGACATCACATGGTCCGTTGCTACACGCGGCCAGCGGAAGCTAACACTAACATACAAAGTTACACGAGAGGCGATACCTAACTCCGGACTTCAGGTGGCCGGTCCGTCCACCTACATGTATGTCGTGGACAGGAAGGACGAACCCTGCTCGGTGCGATTCGCGATTCCCGTCGGGTGGCGCGTGGCCATCGGGCTCGACCCGGCTGGACAGAACACCTATCGTGCTCCCAACTATGATGTGCTCGCTGATGCACCCGCACAGCTCGGGCACTTCAACGTAGACGAATTCAAGGTGCGAGGAGTGATCCATCAGTGCGTCACCTTCGGCGAAGGAGCCGACCAGGTAGATCGGAAGCGGCTGGTGGAGGTGTGTAAGCGCATCGCCGAGTGTCAGACTGCGTTTTTCGGCGATATCCCCTATCGACGTTATGTGTTTCTCTTCTCTGTCCGCCCTGGTGCCGATGGAGGCGGAGGGCTGGAGCATCTCAACTCTACCAGCATCTGGATGTCGGCCGGGTTGGGACCACGCGTGATCCACGTCATCGCACACGAGTTCTTCCACCTGTGGAACGTGAAGCGCATCCGGCCGGCAGTGCTAGGCCCCTTCGACTATACTGGGCCAGCGCTCACACGCAACCTGTGGTGGAGCGAGGGCGTGACGGACTATTACACTACGCTTCTGAACCATCGCGCGGGTCTCCTCGGGCGAGACGACTTCTATGCGACGTGGGGCCGCGACATCCTACAACTGCAGCAGAATCCTTCGCGTCTCACCGTATCGGCTGACGAGTGTTCCCTTCGCACGTGGGAAGGCGGAGCACACTCAGGCTACGGCGGCCTCAACTACTACCTTAAGGGCAAGTTGGTAGGCTTGTGCCTCGACCTGAAGATACGCGACCTTACGGACGGACGGCGTAGCCTGGACGACGTGATGCGGTTGCTCTATGAGAGGTGCGGCAGAGGCAGGGGGCCAGGCTTTCCGGAGGACGGCATCCGCGATGCATGCATCGAACTGGGCGGGCCGGAGATGGGTCCATTCTATGACAAAGTGGCGCGTAGCACCGAGGAGCTACCGTTCCGAGAGGTCTTCGCCGCGCTGGGCATACGATGCACGACTCGGGCGGATGAGAAGGACAGAGTGGCGTCCGTTTCGGTCACACCGATGGCCGAAGTCACTCGGCGCCAAGAACGGCTTCGAAACGGATGGCTCAGCGGGAGGTTGGATGCAGTAGCAGCGCGGCCACTGCCAATGCGCGACGTCAGTTCGTTGCCTGCACGGCCTGCTTCAGCCACTGCGTGGTGACGGACTTCGGACGCTCGATGGGCTCCATGATGCCGCGTGCGAGGATTAGCTGTGCGCACATGCCCAGCACACGTGCGACTCCGAAGAGCACAGTGTAGTACTCGAACTCCTTCAGTCCGAACTGATAGATGAGCGCTCCACTGATCGCATCCACGTTGGGCCAGACGTTCTTGGCCTTACCCTGTTCTTTCAACACCTGCGGCACCACGCGGTAGATCATCTCCACGGTCTGAATGACAGGGTTGTGACCACAGCAGTCTATGCCGAAGTCGAGCAAGGCCTCGAACCGCGGGTCGACCACTCGGAGCACGGCGTGACCATATCCAGGAATGACATGGCCTTGGTTGAGTGTCTCCCACGCAAACTCGTAGAGTTGCTTCTCGGTCGGCACACCCCCGAAGCGCTCCATCAGGTCCAGCACCCAGGCGAGACACTCCTGGTTCGCCAACCCATGGAGCGGACCGGAGAGGCCGTTCAGCCCAGCGGATACCGAATAATAGACGTCGGAGAGGGCAGACCCAACGCAGTGGGTGACATGGGCGGACACGTTGCCGCTCTCGTGATCAGAATGGAGAACCAAGTACAAGCGGATGAGGTCGGCGAACCGTTTCCCGTCGTCCAGCAGCCCCAGGCAGTAGGCATAGTTCGTGCCGAAATCCAGGTCGTCGCGGGGTGGGATGTGTGGCCCCTTGTGGAATCGCTTGCGGTAGATGTATCCGGCGATGTCGGGGAGTTTGGCTATCAGATTCAGAGAGTCCTCGTAGGTTGCCTCCCAATACTCCTCCTTCCGCATCTTCGGGTACCTGTGCTGAAACACCGACTCTCGTACTAGGACGAGGATGGCGGTATTGAACATCGCCATCGGGTGCGTCTCGCGATCCATCGCGTCTAGCACGTGCCACACATACTGGGGGACACGAGCGCGGCTGCGAAGCTCTGCCTGTAGATCGCGAAGTCCCTCCTCGTCAGGGAGGTCTCCCGTGCACAGGAGGTAGAAAATCTCCTCTGGTAATTTGTTCACGAGCTCCTTGATCGGACGTCCTCGGATGATCAGTCCTTTGTCGGGCGGCACTTCGGACGTGTCACAGAGGAGAGACTTGATACCTCGCTGCCCCCCGAGAATCTGGCCGACCGTAACATGGTCCACCACTTTGTCGCCGTGCTCAGTCGCCAGAAGGTGAAGCTCCTCGCGGCTCTTTGCGATGGTCTCGGCGAGCGCATTCTTCAGCGTAGCCAACTAGACATGCTCCTTCCTGCATCGTTGAAGGCTGAGATAGGCGGCGCTCATGGCCGCCTAGCCCTATGATACTATGCGGGCCGCGTCCTGGGCATCCCTCCGGAGCACGCGAAACTCGCGCCTCATTTCACAAAGGATACCGAACGGTGCCGAGGAACCTTGAGGCAATTACGTGGGACGCCCCCGGCGTCTCGAATCGGAGGACACGATGCGAATAGGCTTCATCATGGGCTTCGACGAAGGTCGCATTCGGTTTGCGAAAGAGAACGGGTTCCGATCGGCTGAGCTCGCGTTTCAGCCGGACGCCCCCTACCGTCCAGGAAAGCCCGGCTGGGAGAGAAAGGCAAGAGACGTGAAGGCCGCCTTCGACGCGGCAGGTCTTCGGATCTCGTGCATTGCCGGCTTTTACGTGAATCACCTGGACGGACCGGATGTCCGATCGCACAAGAAGTTGGTGCGCGACGTAATCCTGCTGGCTGAAGCCATAAAGGTGCCGGTGGTCGGAGGTTTCGGCGGCAAGAAGCTGAACGCCCCGTTGGAAGAAAGCATCCCGCTGTTCAAGAAGGTGTGGACGGAGCACGCCAAGTTCGCCCAGGACCACGGCGTGAAGATCGCGTTCGAGAACTGCCCGATGGGACCCTACCATCAGCCGCCTGGCGGCAACAACTGCATGTGCACCCCGTGGATGTGGGAGGCATGTTTCGACGCCGTGGGGAGCGATGCGCTCGGTCTGGAGTGGGACCCTAGCCACCTGATCTGCATGTTCATAGACCCTGTGCAGACGCTACGCAAGTTCGGCTCGCGGGTGTATCACGTGCACGCGAAGGATGCGAAGGTGAACCGCGACCTGCTCGCCGCGAACGGGTTGTGGAGTGCGGGCGCCATCGAGCACTGCTTCCCTGGGCTGGGAGACACCGATTGGGCCGAGTGCATCAAGGAGCTCCGTAGGCAGGGCTACCACGGGGACCTGAACATCGAAGGGTGGCACGATGCCGTGTACCGCGACCACCCGCGTGGGCGGAAGATGGAAGACGAGGGCCTGATCATCGGCCTGCGGCATCTCCAGCAGTTCGTGGTTCAGGACTGAGCCGCGAGCGCTTCGGCATAGGCACGACGGGCCACCGGATGCATCATGCCATCGTGGTAGGCGCATAAGCCGTCGGGACCGGCCTCTAGGATAGTCCCGACGGCCTGCGCGATTCGCTCCCTCGGACAGTACGGCGGGATTGCGGCGAACCCTGCCAGCAGCTTCGGATGCCCCCGCCGCCCGAGGTGGGGGCTTTCTCCCTCCCGGTCCTGGATCTCAGCGCGCACCTTTCGCACGGCGTCCAGCGCTTCGGCGGGGTCGCTGGACCAGACAGGGACCACCAACTCGTCTGGCAGGACCGAGTCGGGAGCAGGCACCGGCCTTGCCGCACCGAATGCGCGCTTGTCGGGCGACACCTGGATGCGTATCCGCCCGCGCCCGTTCACACGCTGCTGCGCCTCTGCCAAAAGGTCACTGCAGTACGTAGCCCGCGCCGCCCTTTCCGCTTCTAAGAAGCTCTCCAGAAGTTCCGATGCTTCGCTGTCTCGGGAATGCGCGGACGCCGCTACATCGGCAGGAGCGTCGAGCAGCATCGGCCTCACCAACTGCCCCAGTTCGCCGGCCGTAACGCCGGTGGCCGCGCGGCACCTGCGGCAGCAACACAGGGACAGCGCCTCGACGAGCTGAGCATGCGACGGCACGCAAACCTTGTCGTGTTCCGAGCCGTGCGCGAACCCGTAGAAGCCGAATGCCTCCAGCTCTAATGTTCGGAAAGCGCCGGTGGCCGCAGTCCGCTCGACAAACGAGAGAATGCGCTCACGCGCCTCGGGGTGGCGCGGACACGAAGCCCAGGGGTACTCGTCGCCGAAGCAGTTGATCACCCGCTGCCCGTCCGGTGCCGGATCCTCGTGGAAGCATACGATCCAGGCATCCAGCGCAACGCCGGCAGCTGCGTAATGCGCAGAGAGGCTCGCCGCCTCATCCAACCAACTCTCGCCTAGTCGGTGTGTCGTGATGCGCGGGCCCTCGGGACGATAGCTCAAAGCGCGCACGGCGTGGTAGCGCGCGGCGACGCATACGTAGGTAAGGCCCATATCCGCATGGCGTCGGGCGCTGTCCGGTTCAGCTAGCAGATCCCACGGGTAGGCCCACACTCCCTTCTCCATCACATCAGCCCCAGTTCGTGGCCGAGCCGCAGAAGGTGCTTCTCCTCGATGGGCTGGAGCGTGGCTCCCGGGCTGCGGGGTGCGGCGTTGGCGATAACGCCCCGAGCAACCAGCAGGCGCTTGTAGCAGGCGATGGCGAACTCCGCACTCTGAAACATGAAGTCCAGCAAGGGGACCAGCGTCCGCCAAGAGTCGGGCAATTCTCCGCCACTTGCCAACTCCTGGTAGATAGGCAGATAGAGGTCTGGGAAACCGGGCCCGACGAAGAACGCCCGCGCTCCCACCTCGTACTCGAGAGGCATGAAGCGCCCGGCCTGTCCCCCGATCAGCCTCACGGGACGCTCGAGACGTCGTTGGACCGCCTGCATCCTTTCGACGCTGCGCGGGGACTCGATCTTCACGCCGCACACGTAATTGCTGCGGTTGACTGCGCCTGCGATGTCCTCCGGCTGCAAGGGCGGCGGTCCAAAGAAAGCGGCGTCCTGCATGATGACGGGTGCTCCCGAGGCGTCGGCGACGAGGTCCTGCATCGCTTCTATTTGGTCAGTGACCACGCCAGGGTCCGAAGCCGCCCACACCATGATGGCATCGGGTCTCAACGCTCTGGCCCGCTCCGCTGCGGCCCCGAGCAGCGGTCGGCTCGACCCGAGGATGCCTATCACCAGGCCGAGCCCCTCCGGCAGAACTGCGCGAACCGTCTCGGCGGCCGAGCACCGCTCTTCGTGGGACAGCTTGTGCGCCTCGCTAGTGACGCCGTTTGCGATCACGCCCCGGACGCCGAGTTCTCCCAGCCACTGCACTTCGGCGCGCAACGCACCGTGGTCCACCTTACCCGTGCAGTCGAACGGAGTGGCGAGAACCGACCAGATGCCGCTGGGTGCTACCCGCACGGCTTCGCCCTGGCGTGTGCTTCCCATCTGCGCGAGCGTTCGACAGCCGCGCCGGGGACCCTGCCAGGTGACTGGCCAGCAGCCAGTCGGCAAAGATTCGTGATTTTTCTCATGAGCGAGAATCCCAACTTGGCCGAAGATTGGGTACTCTGTGCCTACTGGCGCTCCTACCGGCTCGAGCGATGTGGCTCATCGGTAGCCGGGAGCCTGAGGAAACGATTCAAAGGAGAATCAGACGATGTCAATCGTTCCACCGAAGCCCTCCGACCAGGAACTCAACCCGTTTGCTGTCGCTCAGGCGCAGCTCGACCATGCCGCCAAGCTGCTCGAGCTCGAGCCGGCCGTGCACCAGCTCCTGCGCGAGCCTATGTTCGAGGTCCGCGTGCAGATCCCCGTGCGCATGGACGACGGCTCGGTGCGCGTCTTCACTGGCTTCCGCGTTCAGTACAACAGCGCACGCGGCCCCTGCAAGGGCGGCATTCGCTTTCACCCCGACGAGACGGTGGACACCGTTCGGGCACTTGCAGCGTGGATGACGTGGAAGACCGCTGTGGTGGATATCCCTCTCGGCGGTGGCAAGGGGGGCGTGATATGCGACCCCAAGAAACTGTCCCGAGGCGAACTCGAGCGCCTCAGCCGAGGGTACATCCGTGCGATCGCACACGTGATCGGCCCCAATCGTGACGTGCCCGCGCCGGACGTATACACCACACCCCAGATCATGACCTGGATGCTGGACGAGTACGAGACGATGATCGGGCACAAGGCGCCTGGCGTCATCACGGGCAAGCCAATCCAGAGCGGTGGCTCCGAAGGCCGCGGCGACGCCACTGCCCGGGGCGGCATCTACACCGTTCGCGAGGCGGCCAAGACGCTGGGGCTCGAACTGAATGGGGCGGAGACCACGATCCAGGGCTACGGCAACGCCGGCCAGTTCGCCCACAAACTCGGAACCGAGTTGCTTGGGCTCAAAGTGGTTGCCGTCAGCGACTCGAAGGGCGGCATCTTCTGCCCCAGCGGCCTGAAGTACGAGGAAGTCCTGGAGCACAAGATGACCACTGGTAGCGTCATCAACTTCCCTGGAGCAGAGTTCATCAGCAACGAGCAGCTCTTGGAGTATCCGGCCACCGTTCTGATGCCGTCGGCGCTGGAGAACGTACTCACGGCAGCTAACGCCGACCGTGTGCGGCCGAAGATCATCGCGGAGTTGGCAAACGGGCCGACAACACCCGAGGCCGACGAGATCTTCTTCCGCAACAACGTGTACGTCATCCCCGACTTCCTCTGCAACGCGGGTGGTGTGACGGTCAGCTACTTCGAGCAGGTGCAGAACGCCTACAACTATTACTGGGAGGTCGAGGAGGTCCACCGGCAGTTGGACGTGCGAATGACCGAGGCCTTCCACGCCGTGCACGAGATGAGCACTCGAAGCAAAGTGGATCCCCGGACTGGAGCCTACTTGGTGGCTGTACAGCGCGTTGCGAACGCCTGCCGCCAGCGTGGCTGGGTGTAGTTTCCGTTCCACGCACGGGAGTGAGGGTGGTCCCGCTGCAGCGGGACCACCCACTCACTTCTTCACACGGTAGAAGCGGTATACGACGTCCTGCCGGTATTGGCCGGGGCCCTGCCTATCACGAAACCATTCCGTGTTTAGCGAGGTGTGAGGACTGACGAGCGCCTCCAGATCGAGATACCAGGGGCTCTCCTCCACCACTATGGCGAGATTCGGCCCGGACGTGATCCCCCACGAAGCGGTTCGGAACTCGGCCTGATTGCGGTTGTAGCCGCCTTGCCACAAGGTGCGGAGCCGGCGAGCGGTAATCTCGCCGACCAACTCGGCACCAGGCGGAACAGCCCGGTCGAAGCCAAATCGCAGGCGAGCAACGCTGAGCTGGAAGGATACTCCCTCTGGGCTGCGTTGGTAGTCAATCGTGGTCGCACCAGCGAACTCCGTCAGCGGCCCTCGGTCGAATTGCACCAGCACCCCGGTGTAGGCTCCTTCCCCCTCGCGCTTCTCGTACAGCCCGCCGACGAAAACAGGCCCGAGGCGCTTGCCGACGAAGAGCGTGCCTCCTAACTCGATGTTGGCTCCGAGAGGCTCCGGCCGATTGGGCAACGCACCGGCTCTCGCCTCCAGCCTCCAGCCCTTGCCGAAGTCGCGTCGGTAGAAGCCGTAGGCTGCCATCACCTCGTTACCAGAGTGGCCGAATCCCCACAGCGCGCCGTCGAGATGTGCCCCGAGGCCGGTCGCGTGCGCGGCCTCGAAGCTCGTCACCAGCCCCCGGTAGTCCGTCGGAGGACCACCGAACAGGTCGCCGATGCCCGGCACTTGGTCGAACGATGCGAGGTAGTCGGGGTAAGGGAAGTGAAGGAAGCGCACGCGACCGAGCTTTGCGTCGACAGCCATGTCCCAGTCCCCGGACAGCCGGTAGACGGAGGTCTGCAGATACGCCTCGTCCACGTCCGGCGTGAGGGGCATTCGCTCCCAGTCGCCTTCGCGACGCCGCACGATGGTGTGCGCACGGAGCCAGGGGGCTATGTCGGCCGAGACGCGTAGTTGGAGGTTGCGGACGCGCGCCTCGTCCTTCCAGAACTTGGCGCCGATGCGCAGTTCCGCGTCCCCGCGGATACCGGGCAGCCCGCGGAAGTGCCAGCCCGTGTCTCCCTGTTGGCCCTCCGCTGCCGAGCCAGGCGCCGGCGATTCGGACCCCCTTCCCGACCCTCCCCCTTCCGCTTCGCTCCAAGGGGAGGGGGCGAGGACCTTCCAGCCAGTGGAGGCGGTGCAGAGCGTCGCCCCACCGATACCTAGGACGATGGCGGGGGCCACGGCGAGTGCCGACAGCCAGCGGATCCGCATGGAAGAACGATTCGCTTCCTCCCGGCATCCGTCCTTCGGCGACAGGGAGTGGCGGGTCGGCGCCGAATGACGCAGCGTGGCAAGCAGCATGACACCGCGCCAGAGGGTGCTCACCGCACTAAGGCGCCAGGAACCCGACAGCGTGCCTTACGAGCTCCCTTACGGCAGCTTCACTCCCGCGCTGATGGACATCTTCCGGCGCGAGACGGGAGCCGACGATCCGGAAGAGTACTTCGCCTACCCGGTGCGCTCTCTTTCCTTCCGATGGACCTCTGCCGAGGAGCGCTGGCAGACCTACTCCCGCTACTACGATGACCTTCCGGAGGGGACCAGCATCGGTGGATGGGGCGACGCCCAGGTGCCCGGCTCCTTGTACCACTTCACTCGGCACGTCGCTCCCCTGCGAAAGGCCGAGAACGTTCGAGAGATCGAGGAGTATCCCATTCCCGACGTGGATGACCCCCGCTTCTGGTCGCATCTGAAAGCGGATGCAGCAGCGCTCCACGCCCGGGACCTGGCGAGCATGGGTGAGCTCGGTTGCACGATATTCGAGACCTCGTGGGCCATCCGCGGCCTGGAGGAGTGCCTGATAGACATGCAAAGCAGACCGGAACTGGCGGAGGCGCTCTTCGAGCGAGTGACCCAGGTTCGCGAGCGTCAAGCCCGGCGATATGCCGAAGCTGGAGCGGACATCATTCGACTGGGAGACGACATTTCGGGGCAGAACGGCATGATGTTCAGCGTAGAGACATGGCGTCGGCTGCTGAAGGGACGCCTGGCCCGTGTCATCGCTGCAGCACGCGAGGTCAAGCCGGATATTATCGTGTTCTACCACTCGGACGGCAACTGCACCGAAGTGGTGAGCGAGCTGGCAGACATCGGGGTGGATGTGTTGAACCCAGTCCAGCCGGAGTGTATGGACCCGGCAGCGATGAAGCGCGAGCACGGGCACAGGCTCGCTTTCTGGGGCACCATCGGCACGCAGACGACCATGCCGTTCGGCTCGCCAGAGGACGTGATGGAGGAGATTCGGGTGCGGATTGAGACCGTGGGGCGCGGCGGCGGCTTGCTGCTCGCCCCCAGTCACATCCTAGAACCGGACGTACCCTGGGCGAATGTGATGGCGTTCTTCGAAGGTATCCGGCGCTACGGGAACTACTGCTGAGCCCCGCCTGCCGCACCCTTCACCAGTTGCGGCGTATATAGTTCTGGTGCAAGATAGCAAGTTAGACAGAAGCATGGGAGGGAGAATGAGACGTGCGGGAATGGCCGTCCTGATTGTGGCGGCTCTCGTGTTTCTGCTTGGTCAAGCGACCAAGCTGCCCAAAGCCGGCGATAAGACGCCGACCTTCTCGGTTACCACGATGGACGGCAAGACAGTTACTTCCGCAGACCTGACAAAGCAGGGCCCGGTTCTTCTTCTGTTCATCGGGCATTCGTGTCCCACCACTCACGTGGTGTTCAAGCACTACAACAAGCTCGAAGAACAGCTCGCCGGCTGCGGGATCAAGCGCTACATGGTACTGGATGCGAAGGCAGATGCCGCCAAGTCGTTTGTTGCAAAGCACTCGGCTAAGTTCCCGGTGCTGCTCGACCCGGATAAGAAGGCGTTCCGTGCGTTCGGGCTAACGAGATCGCCCGCCACGGCGCTGCTGACGAAGGGCGGCAAGGTAGCGAAGTTCGACCTCGGCATCAGCCGCTCTATCCTGACCGCGACGGCTACCGAAGCTTACAAGCTCGTGGGCAAGAAGGCTCCGAAGCTGGACTTCGCCGACGCCCCCGCCAACACTGCCGTTGGGTGATCGCTCTAAGTTCGTGCCCTCCGTGTGAGGGCCATCGCCAGAGTAGCCGCCGACCGTCCGGACGGCGGCTCGTTGCTTCTGTGGGCGGGTATGCTTCTCGCCGTGCACCCCTTGCTCGCCTGCTCCGAAACGGTAGTCTTCGACCTCGACGGAACGCTGGTCCTCTCGCACATAGAGTTCCCGCGTCTACGTTCTGCGGCGATCGCGTTGGCCGATGAGGTAGGGTATCCCGTCGAGTCGCTCGAAGGACTGGATAGCCTCGCCATCTCATACCGTGTTTCGGAGTGGCTCCCGACTGCACATCGTGAGGAGTTCCTTCGCCGCGCGTTCGAAGAGTTCGAGGCCATCGAAGGCGAGTATGCAGAAGGTGTGTCGCTTCGCAGAGGGGCGATGGAGCTGTTGCGTGCTCTCGACGACTTAGGCCTTGCGGTTGGGATTGCCACGCGGAACAGCCAGCGAGTAGCCGAGAAGATGGTTCAGGACACTGGCCTGCCGGTCCGCGTCATCGTGGGCAGGGATCGCGTGTATCGAGTGAAGCCGGAGCCCGAGCATGTGTGGGCCGTAGTGGACGCGCTCGGGATGCCCAGGCGAAACCTGTGCGTGATCGGCGATCACTACATGGATGTTCGTGCCGGGAAGAACGTCGGTGCGGGCACCGTGGGAGTGATTCCCGTGGGTGGCACGGCCGAGTGGTTCGCCCCGTGTCCACCGGACGTGACCGTCCGCGAGCTGATCGAGTTGATTCCCTAGTGACCTCCGTTCTAATCGTCAACTGGAACACCCGTGAGCTGCTCGAGGAGTGCCTCGCGTCGCTCCCTGTCGGATTCGGCGTAGAGCCCCACGAGGTGATCGTCGTGGACAACGGCTCGACCGACAGCAGCGCGGCGATGGTGAGGGAGAACTTCCCGGAGGTGAGACTGGTTGCGCTTGCGGAGAACCACGGATATGCAGCCGGCAACAACTTAGCGGCGTGCAAGGCGACGGGCGACGAGTTCCTGTTCCTCAACCCCGATACACGGCTGCTTCCGGGGTGTGTCGAGGCTCTACGGACGCGCCTCCATGCGAACGCGAACACAGCCTTGGCAGCACCCAAGCTGATCCTGCCGGACGGCAGCATCCAGGCCTCGTGCCGAGATTTCCCCTCACCGCTCGGTGTCGTCCTGGATGCGGTCGGTTTGGCAGCACTGTTCCCGCGTGCTTTCGGCACTTACCGGATGCGCACGATGGACTACCGCGTTGCCCAACGCGTGCCGCAGCCGATGGCCACCTGCTGGTTGGTGAAGCGTACGGCTTGGGAGCGCGTCGGCGGCTTCGACGAGCGGTTCCCGATCTTCTTCAACGATGTAGACTGGTGCTTGCGGGCGGCGAAGTTGGGGCTGGAAGCCTGGTACGAGCCGGCAGCCGAAGTAGAGCATGTCGGCGGAGCCTCGACTCGGCAGGTGCGCCCGCAGATGGTGTGGGAATCGCACCTATCGTTGCTCAGGTACTATCGGAAGCACCTGCCATGGGGGGCGGGGTCGCCGCTGTACTGGATCGTCGTGCCACCGGTGATCCTCGGCGCGTTGGTGAGGGCCAAAGGATGGCATGACGGATTTCGACCTGACCGTGACCATCGCGAGCTGGAACACCCGTGAGCGTCTGCGGGAGTGCCTGAGTTCGCTGCTCGCGTTGTCGGACGAGGCCCGTACGCAGATTATCGTCTTCGACAACGACTCCTCCGACGGTAGTCCCGCCATGGTGCGTGAGTGCTTTCCGCAAGTGACCCTGATCGAGTCCGATAAGAACCTCGGCTTCGGCTCAGCGCACAATCGTGCGATGGACGCGGGGTCTGGCAGGTATTTCCTTGCCCTCAATCCGGATGCGGTCGTGAAGCCCGGGACGCTAGCCGGTCTGGTTGCGTTCGCGGACGAACATCCACGGGCGGGGATCGTCGGGCCCCGCATCGTCAACCCCGATGGCACCCTGCAATATTCTTGCAGGCGCTTCCCCACCATAGAGGCTGCGATCTTTCGCAACACCCTCCTCGGAAGGCTTTTCCCCAGGAATCGCTTCACGGGAGACTATCTGATGCGTGACTGGGCCCACGACGAGCCGAGGCAAGTGGACTGGGTTTCCGGGGCGGCGATGATGGTGCGGGCCGAGATGCGGGCCGAAATTGGTGGGTTCGACGAGCGGTTCTTCATGTATTGCGAGGACGTGGATTGGTGTCTGCGTGCGCACCAGGCGGGCTGGGAGGTGTGGTACGTGCCGGTCGGCGAAGTGGTGCATGTGATTGGCAGTAGCACCGATCAGGTGGCGAATCGCATGATCCGCATGTTCCACCATAGCATGTGGCTCTACTACAAGAAGCATGAGGCAGGGAAGGTGTCGCCTCTCGTGCGTCCCTTGGTGCCGCTGGGGCTGTGGTTGCGCGGCTCGCTCTTCATTGCTAAGAACCGGTGGGACGCCTTCGTTAGGTGGCTTCGACGATGAAGCCGCGTGTCGAGTGGTGGCTGGCAGCACTAGCGCTGTTTCTTGCGCCCTTCGTAGCCTCCTACTTCGCGTTCGGTCTGTGGCCCGTGGAAGGTGCAGAAGTAATCACCGGTCTAGCATCGGGCTCGGCACCGGAGTTGGGATACCTTATCGCGGGATTGCCAATGCTCGCCGCCTTCGTCGTTGCGGCATGGCGAATGCCAGTATTCCGCTTGCCCGCCATCCCCATACTCATCGCTTTCCTACTCTTCTGGGTGCTGCTCGTTCTGTCACGTATCACGACGGCGTTTCCCGCAGCGGTATCTGCGGAGCTGGTGCGTTGGTCGGCCTGCCTGTGTGCGATGTTGGTAGTAACGGGGGTGACGGGGCGGGGCCGCTATGCACTCGCCCTCGGAGCAGTCCTGGCGCTCGCAGGCGCGCTGGAGGCGCTGTGGGCAGTGAGGCAGTACCTTGCTACGTTCCGAGACGTGCCGAACTGGCGGGTGTTCGGCACTTTCTTCAATCCGGATTTCCTGGCCGGCTACTTGGTCATGATCGCGCCGCTGGTGATGGCGTTCCTTGCGCGAGCGGAGCGGCTTCGTGCCGTGCTGGCTGGGCTGTTAGGGTTCCTTTGCCTCGCCGCCATAGTACTGACGGGATCGCGCGGCGGGCTACTGGCTCTTGCCCTAGCTGCACTAGCATTCCTGGGCTCCGCTTGGTGGAATCGCGAGGTGGACGGACGGCTGCTGCTGCGATGCGGTGGCGTCGCAGCGGGCATGGTGATCTTGTTGTTAGTTCTCCAGTCCCGGGGCGGTCCCGCGCGAGTGATTGCCGCCGAAGGTCAGGGGGAGGGCCACTCCGCTGCCTTTCGGATCCACCTATGGCAGGACTCGCTGCGTATGGTAGGCGCCAAGCCGCTGGAGGGCTTCGGACTCGGCACGTTCGCTTGGGCGAGAGGCCCGTATGGGTCGGTAGGATTCACGAGATTAGCGCACAACAGCTACTTGCAGGTGGCTTCGGAAGCGGGACTGCCTACTCTACTGGCACTCTTCGCACTCGGCGCAATGTGGGTGGTTCGGGTGGCTCGCCGAGAGGCGACTCCGGTGGAGGACAACGACCTCTTGCTGGGGGTTAGCCGTCCCTTGCTTCGCTCGGCGATCCTCGCAGCGGCAGTCGGAGCCGGCGTCCACAACCTCGTCGACTCCGACCTCTATCTATTCAGTATCAACCTCACGCTCTGGGCGCTGTTAGGGCTCGGTCTTGCGCTAGCGGTAGACGGAACGACGCCGGTCCTGCTACCACGGCGCAGCTTTGCACTCGGGGCGACTGCCATCGGAGCACTGTTGAGTGCAGTGCTCGTGACTCGCGCGGTAGCCGGCGTGATCGCTGTGCAAGCGCAGGCGGCACTCGAGTCGGCCGACTACGCCGGGGCGCGGCGCGGCTTCGAGTCGGCGCTCGAGTGGGCACCGAACGACAGGCGGTATCTGATAGCTGCTGGTCGGCTCGCGCTGGCCGCGGGGGAGGAGGAAGCCGCCGATCGGTACTTCCGCCGAGCCATGCTCAGCGAACCATCCTCGGAGGCGTTCACCGCGATGGCGCTGGCTTACCAGGCTGCGGGGGACCAGTCGAGGGCCGCCGACATGTTTTTGCTGGCTGTCCATGCAGACCCCTTTTCACCCGAAGCGCTCCGTGGGTTGATGAGAACGCGCCAAGAGCTCGGAAGCGGGGATTGGCTCGGCGTGGCAGAGCGCATCGTCGGGCTTCGGGCCTCTACGCACGCCACCGTGCGTGCAGTGCCAGAGGTCGTCGAGACGGTATACGCAGAGGCGGATGCCGCACTCGGTGAGGCTGCCGAGCAGGAAGGCAACATACGTCTGGCGCTCGGCCACTACCAGAGGGCGTTCAACGATCTCACCGGATTCGTCCGCGTCACCTATCCGATGGTGATCGAGCGAGGTCGCTTCGCGCCAATCAGCGAGGAGCGTGCGGCAAAAGTGATCGACCTTTACTTCGAGACGCTGGCCCGCCTGAACCGACTAGCTCCCTCGGAAGGGGAACGCGACCGCATCCGCAAAGCAGCACGCGAATCCGTCGAAAGCCTGCGGGAGGTGTGCGAGCGTTCTAGGCGCATGACGGATTGGGAGCGATTTCGAGCGAGGACCGACACTGCGCTCGGGCCGTAGGCTTACTCCTGCGCAAGCACTACCAACGGGTGTAGCTTCGAGGCTCGAAACTCGGCAAGTGCGACCATCTCCTTGCGTTCGTTTAGAATGCACACGTGTTTGGATTGCGGTGGCCTGCTAGGCCGCACGGGGTTGCCGTGAAGAATCGAGACCAGACCGGCTGGAGCGGGAATGAGCGCGTCGAGGTGCGATAGGGCATCGCGGCACGGCACCAGTGGGGTGGCTTCGGTGATCTCGTCGAGTGGCACCGCATCCGCGATGTCGAAGCTGCCGCACGCAGTTCGCATCAGCGACGCGAGGTACGCACCCACCCCGAGAGCGGCACCGATATCATGACAGAGGGTGCGCACATAAGTGCCAGAAGAGCACGCGCACGTCAGGTCTGCAGTTGCCCTCGGTCCGGGTTCGAATGCGTCGAGTGTTAGCGAATGGATAGTCACAGTGCGCGGCTGCCGCTCCACTTCCATCCCTCGCCTGGCCATCTCGTACAGCCGCTTGCCCTCGTGATGGACTGCGGAATACATGGGTGGCGCCTGTTGGATCTCACCTCGGAATGCGGACAAAACGTGCTCCACCGCCTCCTGCGTCAAGACCGAAGCATCCTTCTCTTGCACGACTCGGCCCTCCGCGTCCTGCGTCTCGGTGGTCACGCCGAAGACCATGCGAAAAGCGTATCGCTTTGGCTCCAGCACGAGGTAGGAGAGCAAGCGTGTAGCCTTGCCGACGGCAATGACTAGGACGCCGGTTGCCAGCGGATCGAGGGTGCCACCGTGCCCGACGCGCTTGGTGCGGAGAGATCGCCGAATGGCAGCAACCGCATCGTGCGAAGTGATTCCGGCAGGCTTGTCTACGACGACGAATCCGTCCACGCAGAAACCTCGGCCAGCGTGGTCTTTACCGCATCGTCCAGCGACCCCTCGAACGAGCAGCCTGCAGCGTTCCTGTGACCGCCACCACCCAGTTTGTGTGCGATGGCGGCGACGTCTACCTGACCTCGGGAGCGCAGACTGACGCGTATTCTCCCAGGCCGAGACTCGCGAAACAGCACAGCCACCTCTGCATCCCGAATGGCCCGAAGGTGATACACGATGCCCTCCGTCTCTGCATCGGTGCAACCGGTTTCCTCGAAATCACGGTATGCGAGCGCGGCCCACACCGAGCGGCCATCGGGGGACCGCTGTAGACCCGCCAGGGCGCGCCCCATGAGCTGTTGCGCCGCGAAACTACGGTTCTCGTAGGCGTGCTCGAAGATGGATGCCAGATTGGCTCCCGAGCGTGCCCAGTGCGCCGCGAGCTCGAGGTGCTCCGGTCGGGTGTTGGGGAAGCGGAACCCCCCCGTGTCCGTCACGAGCCCTGTGAGAAGTGCGGTAGCCATTTCGGCGCTGGAGTGAGGCCCCAGCTCGACAATCACGCGGTACGCGATCTCTGCGGTGGAGGCGGCCGACGTGTCGATAACCCGAATGTCTCCAACCCCATCTTGTGGTTGGTGGTGGTCTACGGTTACTAAGCGTGGCAGTGATGCGAAGTAGTCGGCAAGCCGGCCGAGTCGCCCCATTCCTTCGAGGTCCACTAGCAATCCCAGGTCCGCCTGGAATCCCCCGGGGTCGCTGCGAAAACGCTCGGACCCGGGCAGGAACTGCAGGTTATCGGGCACGGCGTCTTGGCAGAGAAGACACGACTCCTTTCCGAGAGACTGCAGGGCGAACGATAGCGCGAGCGCGGAGCCCATCGTGTCGCCGTCGGGATTCACGTGGCAGCCGATCGCGATGCGCTGCGCCTCTCTCAGCGCCGCCGCGGCATCCGCGGGCGCATTCACTCCGAGTCACTCCGCACGGCGTCTTGGATTAGCTTTGTCAGACCTACGGCGCGCTCCGTGCTGTCGTCGAGTACGAATACCAGGTGAGGCGTCCGCTTCATCCGCATCGCCTTGGCTAGGTGGTGTTGAATGAACCCGCTCGCATGTTGCAGACAAGCGATTGCCTCCCGCTGGCGCTCCTGCTCCGCGAAAACCGACACGAAGACTCGGGCTGTTTGCAGGTCGGGCGTAACCTTGGCGTGCGTCACCGTGGCCAGGCCCAGACGCGGATCCGACATCTCCCTCGAGATGATGATTGCCACTTGGTGAGCCAGTTCGGCTTCCACTCCCGGCAGCCGTTGTTTCATCTGTTCGTCCTAAAGAAACTCGACATGGAGATCCTCGAGCGTAACTCGCGGGTCACCCTCTAGCAGCCGAACGGCGTCCTGAAGGACCGCTTCGGTAACAGGCTTGCAATTCGTCACCGCTGCGATCGCCAGCTCTGCCCGCCGGTAGGTGTTCAGCGCCCCGACTTCCGAGATCGACACATTGAACTTGTGCCGGACGTGCGCAACGCCGCTCCGGATGATAGCGCGTTTTTCCTTAAGCGAACTCGTCGCGGGGAGGGCCAAGCCGACGAATGCTAGCCCTAGATGGGCGGCCATGGGAATGTTCTACCCCAGAAACGAAGCATCCGGCCCATTCGGGCCGGATGCATGCAGTCAACCTTCCTTACCTTGGGGGGCAGACCTATCTACCCTTCTCTTATTCATCTGCCTCTTGCCGGCTTTGGCTGTGTACACGACCGTAACACAAGACGTCCCCGCTCGGTCCGAGCGAGTGCCGGACTAGGTGAAGAAACCGGGGAGCCTGCTCGGCAATCTGCCGGTATCGTTCTGCATGGAGCTCGTCCGATCTCCACAGCGTCCTACGCTGGAGGCTTCCCCGAGGTTCCTTTCTCTGACGAGGGCTTTGTGCCACTCTCGCGCGGAAGGGTACAGAGAATAAATGCCGGGTACGACGGAATCCCGCAGCGGACCCAGCCGTCAGTAGTCCCAGTCTATATCGGTAATCTCCTTAGCGTGGCGCTCGATGAAGGCCCGCCGCGGCTCCACCTTGTCACCCATCAGCTTGCTGAAAATCTCCTCAGCGCTCTCGCTGTCTACCTCTGGATCGTACTGGACCCGCAGGATGGTGCGGCTCTCGGGGTCCATCGTCGTCTCGAACAGCTCCTGTCCGTTCATCTCCCCCAGACCCTTGAAGCGTGACACCGTGCAGGTCTTGTTCTTGGCCCGCAGTGACTTCACGATGGCGTCCCGGTCCTCTTCACTCGCGGCGTAGTAGCGCTCGTCCTTGCCGGCGCGAATGCAGAAGAGAGGCGGCTGGGCAATGTAGACATGCCCCGCCTCCAAGAGCGGTCGCATGTAGCGGTAAAAGAAGGTTAGCAGCAGAGTACGGATGTGCTCGCCGTCCACGTCCGCATCGGTCATGATGATGATCTTGTGGTAGCGAAGCTTCTTCAGGTCGAAGCTGCCGTTCTGTGGGTCCTCCTCTTCTCCATTCGAGGAGGTGTGTGAGTTGGCGATGCCCGTGCCGAGGACGGTGATCAGGCAGCGGATCTCTTCGTTGGCGAGCGCCTTATCGATGCGCGCTCGCTCTACGTTGAGAATCTTGCCGCGCAGCGGTAGAAGCGCCTGGGTGCGTCTGTCACGGCCCTCCTTTGCCGATCCGCCTGCCGACTTGCCCTCTACTAGGAACAGCTCGCACAGGCTGGGGTCGCGCTCGATGCAATCCACGAGCTTGCCTGGCATCGAGAGGTGCTCGAGCCCGCTTTGCCTGCGCACCAGCTCTGCGGAGTGGCGTGCGGCCTCGCGCGCTCTGCGAGCCACCAAGCCCTTCTCCACGATCTTGCGCGCTATCGAGGGGTTCTCATCGAGGAACTCGCCAAAGGCCTCACCGACCGTGGAGTTGACCAGTCCTTCGACCTCGAAGTTGGTGAGCTTGATTTTCGTCTGCGCCTCGAACTGCGGGCTGGCGAGCTTCACCGAGAGCACAGCCGTGAGCCCGTCGCGTACGTCGTCTCCGGTCAGGTTGAGGTCCTTGTCCTTCAGCATGCCGGTCTTTCGAGCATATGCGTTGATCACTCTCGTTAGCGCCGTCTTGAAGCCGCTGAGGTGTGTACCGCCCTCGGTGGTGTTGATGTTGTTGGCGAAGGTGAGGATCAACTCCGAGTAGCTGTCGTGGTACTGCAGCGCGACCTCGATCTCCACGTCGTCCCTAGTGCGGGAGAAGTACACGACCTTGTGGAGAACGTCCTTGCCTTCGTTCAGGTGCTCCACTAGCTCGCTGATGCCGCGCTTGTGCCGGATAGTGATTGGCTCTTCGCCATGCAGCTTGTCGTGCCAAACGAAGGTGAGCTTGGGGTTGAGATACGCAAGGTCTCGAATCCGGGCGAGCATCAACTTGGGGTCGTAGCAGTGCTCCTTGAAGATGGTCTCGTCGGCGCTCCATGTCACGAGCGAGCCGCGCTCGCGGCACTTGCCGAGTTTCTTGAGCGGAGTCACCGTCACGCCGCGTTCGTAGCGCTGCTTGTACAGGGCGCCGTCACGACATACTTCGACTTCGAGCCACTTAGACAGCGCGTTTACGACGCTGACGCCCACGCCGTGAAGGCCGCTGGAGACCTTGTAGCCACGCCCGCCGAACTTGCCCCCCGCATGGAGCATCGTCATGACAGTCTCGAGGCCGGAGAGGCCGGTCTCCTCGTGAATATCAATCGGGAATCCCCGGCCGTTGTCTCGGACGGAGCAAGTTCGCTCGTCTATCAGCGTGACTTCGATGCGGTCGCAGAAGCCGGCCAGGGCCTCGTCCACGGCGTTGTCGACGACCTCGTTGAAAAGCTGATGCAGGCCTCGGATGTTGGGGTCGCCGATGTACATCGAGGGTCGCAGGCGGACGCCTTCGAGCCCCTGCAGCACCTCGAGGTCTCGGGCCGTGTAGCTCTCTTCTGCGTGGGTGTCTAACTGGCTGTCCGCTGCGGCATCCGTGCCTGCGGAGCGCTCGCCGATCTGCTCATTCTTGGCATTCTCGGCGTCGTCGGGAAGCGCCGTCAAGCTGTTCACTCCTGTTGAAGTTCGTATACCTATTCTACCCTGTGGAGGCTGCCGAAAGCAGCCCTTCGGGGCCGAATTGGAGGTGAGGGATGAGAATGGAGCCCTTTCGCGCGACACTGGAGCAGGCGTCTATAATGCTGGCGTGATTCGGGTGCTGTCGCTCCATGCTCGGATGCCCTTCGGCGGGGCCGAACGTGTCATCGAAACCGTCGCCCGCGGCCTCTCCGGCGAGCGGTTCAGCTTCTCGTTCGCTACCCTCTACGATGAAGGGCCGGTGGGGGCCCTGCTTCGGGAGGCGGGCTATCCGGTAACGGCTCACTTAGCGAAGGTGCGGCTAGATCCGGCTATCTATCTCCGCCTGAGGAGGCTCGTTCGTCAGCAGAAGCCGGACGTGCTCCACGTAACCGATTCCACGTTGCCACTCTTCTGGGCGGGCGCGTTGAGGCGTCTGCGGCATGGGCCGCCGCTGGTCATCGGAGTTCATTCGATGGGCCACTACGAGGGGAGTCGCCGGTCCTGGCTGTCGAAGAAGATGGCGCTTCCGGTTGCAAGCACCATCATCTGTCTCTCCGAGACCCACAAAGACTACGTGGTGCGCAACGATGGCGCACGGCCAGACAGGGTCAGCATCGTACCGGTGGGAGTGGATATCTCGCGCTTCGCTCCTCCCGGCGCGAAGGAGGCGGCTCGGGCTGCCGCCGGGTTCGACCCGGATGCTTTGCATGTCGGCATCGTGGGCGCCCTCAGGTCGGAGAAGAACCACGAGATGTTCCTACGCGTCGCTAGGTCGGTTCTCGGGGCTCACCCTGGGGTTTGCTTCCACGTAGCCGGTGATGGCACTCGGATGGAATACCTGCGTAGACTGTGTGCCGATCTGGGCCTCGGTGCTAGCGTAACTTTTCACGGGGCCGTGCGGGATGTCGCCCCAATGGTGGCTGCTTTCGACATACAGTTGCTCACGAGCGACCTCGAGGCATTCCCACAGGTGCTGCTCGAAGCGATGGCCTGCGCCGTGCCCGTGTGTGCTACAGACGTGGGTTGCGTGCGTGACATGGTGGAGCATGGGGTCAACGGCTTCGTCTCGCCGCGGGGAGATGTGGAAACGATGGCCGCGCATGTCACCAAGCTCCTAGCGGACCAAAAACTCCGCGTTCAGATGGGAGCGGCGGGACGCCGCGTCGTCGAACAACGCTACACTCGGGAAATCATGATAGCCGGATACGGCCAAGTCCTCGACGAGGCTGCTGCGCCGCGCTCGAGGCGGGGTGGACGCTGATGTGGCCGTTATCCAGAGCACGGAGAGCGAAGGAAACGTTCCGAAAGGAAGAGTGGGGCATCGCGGTCATCTACCCCAGCGCGGAGGCTCCGCCACTGCTCTCCATCGCGAACAAGGCAGGTTCCAATGGCGCGATCCCCGGCTACATCGTGCCCCTCGACAAGACACCGCAGCAGATTGACCTGTTCCACGCGAGATTAGCGAATGGCGAGTTCGGTGTCGTAACGACAGACCGCAAGACTGCGCTTGCCATGCGAGTCGCGCCCCTAGACACCGTAGCGGGTGCCGTGCAGGAGATGCGCGACAACGCTCCCGACGCGAGCAGTGGAGTGGGCCGGAGAGTTGCCTCGATCCTGGAGCGTGAGCCCGTCATCGCAGCGCTCCGTATCTCGGAAAGTGGTCCGGACCCAAAGTCGGCGCGCAACCTCATGTATCGTCTCGGAGACCGCATTGCCGTTCAGGGTGCGGGGGTAATGAGAGACGTGGGCGTGAATCGTTGGTGGGAAGCCGGGGAGTGGACGCAACTCGAGGCGAGCGCACGCGAGCACCCGGCGCTGCTCTATTGCACGGTGCCGATTCTGCCCAGCGAGTCCTGGCCGGGCTACTGGGCGGCCACCTTGGGACTGTATCGGTTCGGCAAGCCGGAACTGGCAGTGCTACTTCGCCACGAGAGCAGCAAGGCGCAGGCTGTCAGCTTTCTCTTGGGAATGGCGTCCTATGTGATCGCAGGCCAGACAATCCTGCCAGGGCACACCGTCGGCGGTGACGACAGGCGGCTTTTGCGGGCGCACACGGCAACGTCCGTGCCAGAGGCCCTACGAAGCCGGGAGGTCCTGGAGCTCAGGCCTAGCACTGCGCCGGAAGGCGCGCCACCGTATGCGGACGATGCAGTGCGCGAGATCATCGGGCCATAAGCGGGCAGTTGGGAACCCAGGCGGCGAAACGAACGTTCAATAGGTGCGCATGTCCTCCTTTTCCCATGCGAGGTACCGAAAGGTATCTAAGCAGTCGCCCTATCGCTCCGGGTAGGGCGACTTTTCCTTTGTATCCGAGGGGCCCGGCTTTTGTGTGCGCTCCTCGGCCTGCTCCTTCTCGAAGGCCTGAACCGCTTCGAGCAGTTCGCGCACGGCCTCGGAGCGGCTGACGACAGCTTCGTCCAGGGCGTCCTTCTCGTTCTGCTCTACCCCTCGTTTGATGCCGAGAATGGCTTGGCTCATCAGGTTCATTCCGAGCACCCTGCGAGAGTGGCTGGGCCGATGCACGGCGGGGGGCGGAAGTTGATCGAGATAGCTGCACAGATTGTTGGTTCGGCCTAGCAGCGTTGCGATGCGCGCACTCAGGTCGAAGTTGGTCGGCTCTTGGTTTCGCGTCGCCTCTGCATGCAGGTCCTCCGTCTCGGCTGCGAGCTGCGCTGCGAGGCCCGTGATGATAGCCGCCAGCCGGTCATACCGCTTGGCAGCGGCCGAAGGGTCTGTGGACATGCCGAGTGCCACAGCGGCATCACGCTCTCTCAGGCTGCCTGCAAAGTCCCCCTCCATGGCGAGGACCTCGGACAAGCCCCACGCGATGTCCGGGTCCTTCGGGGCAAGCTCCCGGGCACGGCGGTAGAGACGTTCGGCCTCCTGGGGCAGCAGGCGGGCAATCTGCACCTCGGCCAGTCCGACCATGGCCTCGACCCAATCTTTGTCCTTGTCGAGCATCTCGCGATAGGCCACTTCGCTCTCGCGCAGCCGTCCGGCCTGCATGAGGGCGCGTGCATAGGCCAACTGTGTGGAACGCTCCTCCGGCATCAGCGATCTCGCACGCACGGCTTCAGCGACCGATAAGTCGTGCAGGCCGAGCGAGCTATACACCGAGGAAAGCGTAGCGCGTATCTCGGGGTTGAGCGGATCGCGGTCGACCGCAGTGCGCAGAAGGGATGCGGCCTCCGCGTGGTCGCCGCGCTCCAGGGCAGCCTCTGCGTCGCGCAGGGGCTTGTTCTCTCGGTCGGCGGGTGGAGTGACGGCTCCAGAACCCGTTCCCGGGTCTACAGGCGGCAGTGGCGGTTTGCTCTCCTCCCCGGCTAGCGGGCCGTTAACCAACTGCAGGGCTATGGTCCGGGCAGCCGAGGCGGCGGCCATGTCGAGGTCCAGCTTCGCAGGGGTGGCTGCGCTGAAGCTCTGCTGCACCGGCCCCCAAACCGGTTCGCGTATGCCCGGTCGGTGCAACTCACCGGAGACCTGAACCGCATTGCCGACCACCTGCGCTGCCACGATGAGTACGTACTTGCACTCCAGCGCCTTGGCGATGTCGGAGATCTGCTGTCGCGAAGGTGCGGCGAAGGCCTCCTTCAGCTTGCCCTGTGCGATGGCAAGTTGCACGAGGCGGGATTGCGGTGAGTAGATCACGGGCAGCACCTTGCCGGTCTCGTCTAACTCCCGCTCGAGCACGGTAACAATGGCGATGTTCGGGTCCGTTTCTGGTGAAGCCGCTGAGCGCTCTTGGTGGATCAGCAGCCGCGGTTGCTCTGATACCGCTGACGCGGCGAGTAGCGCTGCCGCCGCGAACAAGAGGTGTCGCAATGCCTATCCCCCTGCTCGAACCGTGCGCAGGCCGGCGCGGCATGCAGCGATGCCTGCCTGCGCGCCGTTCACGTCGTGTCCAGCCCGAGCCTGCGCGTCGTAAGCCTGTATAGCCTGCTCATATGCTGCCGCCGCCTCGTTCAGCTGGCCCAACCGGTAGTGGCAGAGGGCTATCGCCTGGTAAATCCTGCCTGGGAAGCGCGCGCCGGGCAGTGCCTTCTTGTATGTCTGGATTGCCTTCGCATAGTCGCCCTGCTGCTGCTGCGCTTGCGCAATCCTCAGATAGTTCAGCGATTCTTGGTCTTGGCTCGGGCCGGCCGGTGTGCTCCCCGAGCCGCCGGGCGGGGTGACGGAGACCTCGATGATGGACCTCGGCGCCGGCGGGCGGGTGTCGGTCGAAGGCGGAGGAGGCATCACGGCACTGCCCGTCTCGGCAGGCTGCGTGGTAGCTCCGGCGCTGCTCGTTTCGTTGTTTGCCGAGCCGCCGCTCCCGAGCACCGGCACGATCGGCGGCAGCAGGGCGCCAGTAGGAGATGACGGGCCGGGCGACACCGTGACGGGCTGCGAGGTCGTGGGCTGCTGTGCGGGCTCAGGACGATAGTAGTTGGCTTGTGGAGGCACGGGCGGAGCCTGGGTGTTCGTCGGTGCCTGAGCATACCCACGGGAGGTCTCCGTGGATGCTGGCTGGCCGTTCAGGCCGCCCGCGTGGGCTTGCTCTGGCCTATCACGAAAGACGATCAGGGTGAATGCCAGCGCGCACACTAGGAATACGATGGCGGTGAGACTTGCCGCGAGCAGAGGCGAACCCGCCGGAGTGACCGGCCGCTGCGTCCGGTACACGGGGTAGCCGCGTCGAGCCCGCAGCTCCAGCAGACGCCGCCGGTCCGGCGTGCTGTCCGGATTGAGTGCGACGATCTGCTCCAGGGCGTCGATCGCCTGATCGAGGTCGCCGGTTCGCTCGTGCACGAGAGACTTGAGCGCGAGGGCAGACGTGTTGGCGGGATCCGAGCGCAGAATGCCCTCCGCGGCGAGCAGAGCCTCGCCCGTGTGCCCGGCGTCCAGCGATGCGTAGCCGTCGTTTAGCAGCTTTTCGAAGTCTATGACCTGCGTAGGGCGAGGCGTCAGGAGACGCCGACCGCACTTTCTGCAGAAAGCGCTATCTTCCGGGTTGTCCGCGCCACAGTGGGTGCATCTCACGATCCATCTCCGGTATCGAACAACGACTCGGCTCCGGGAGGAGCCTGTACTCCCAGGTGTCGGTACGCGTGCGGGGTCGCGCAGCGTCCCCGGGGCGTCCGACTTAGAAAACCGAGCTGAATAAGAAACGGCTCATAGACGTCTTCGATCGTGCCGGCATCTTCGCTGATGGCGGCCGCGAGGGTGTCGAGCCCAACCGGACCGCCTCCGAACTTTCGAATGATCGTAGACAACAGCGTCCTGTCTACACGGTCGAGACCGATTGCGTCCACCTCCAGCATGGACAATGCTGCCTGCGCAACTTCACGGGTGATGACGCCGTCAGCGCGCACCTGCGCGTAGTCGCGCACCCTCTTAAGTAGACGATTGGCTATGCGCGGTGTTCCTCGTGAACGCGTCGCGATCTCCTCGGACCCGTCCGGCGTGCACTTCACTTGCAACAGAGCCGCCGAACGTTCGACGATCCGCTTCAAGTCCTCGGGCTCGTAGAAGCCGAAGTGAAACACCACACCGAAGCGGTCGCGGAGCGGTGCCGAGAGCAGGCCGATACGTGTGGTGGAGCCGACGATTGTGAAGGGCGGTAAGTTCAGGCGTATGGCGTTGGCGCTCGGGCCTTTGCCGATGACGATGTCGAGCTTGAAGTCCTCCATCGCCGGATAGAGCACTTCCTCTACGGTTCGGGGTAGGCGGTGAACCTCGTCAATGAACAGCACCTGGTCTGGCTCCAGGTTGGTGAGGATGGAAGCCAGGTCGCCTGGTCGCTCGATGGCAGGACCCGAGGTTACACGAACCGGCACGCCCATCTCGTGCGCGATAATGTTGCCGAGAGTCGTCTTGCCGAGACCGGGCGGTCCGTAGAGCAGAGTGTGGTCCAGGGGCTCACCGCGTGAGCGGGCGGCCTCCAGGAAAATGGAGAGGCGTTCTTTCATCTCCACCTGCCCGATGAACTCGCGCAACCACTGAGGGCGAAGCGAGCCCTCGCCCACGTCGTCCAGCTGCGGTTCCGGTGCCACTATCCTCTGCTCCGAACCGGAGCTCATGTTGCCCATCGCCTCGCTATCTCCGCGCAACCAGGCTCAACGCCTTCCGCACCAGGTCCTCGACGCTCGCTCCGGGGTCTCCGTCCGACGCTGCCACGGCGGCGCGGCGGGCCTCGGCTTTCGGGTACCCCAAGGCGACGAGCGCGGCCTCGACGTCGTCGGTCTGCGTGGCGACAGAGAGTTGAGTGATCGCCCTGTCGATCAACGCAATCTCGCCCATCTTGTCCGCGAGCTCCAAGGCTATCCGCTGCGCCAGTTTCGGGCCGACGCCAGCGACGGTTGTCAAGGCTTTCGTCTCGCGATGCGCAATCGCCTTCGCTAGCTCGCCAGCACCCATCGCTCCGAGCAGCCCGAGCGCTGTCCGCGGCCCGACACCGCTTACCGACCGCAATAGGTCGAACACCTCCCGCTCCACGGGTGTCAGAAACCCGTAAAGGTCCCACTCGCCGTCGCGGCAGACGAGTCGGATGAAGAGATCTACCGACTCCGGAGCGGTGCGCTCCACCGAATCGCTAACGGCGACTTCGTAGCCGACGCCGTTGACGTCCACTACCAGTCGGCCTTTGTTGCGCTCGAGAACGGTGCCACGTAGTCTGGTGATCATGCTTCTCGCCCTCCCTCGATGAGGCAGGGACCTTCGATTGTAGCACCCGAGGCCAAAGGTATACTCCGGCTGCCCGAACGGAACCCCCGAGGAGGTCATGCGATGTCAGCCATTATCAGCGTTCAGGGTCGGGAGATTCTCGATTCGCGCGGAAACCCCACGGTCGAAGTAGAGGTTCTGCTCGACTCTGGCGACGTAGGCCGTTTTGCCGTACCCAGCGGAGCCTCTACCGGCACGCACGAGGCACTCGAACTGCGTGACGAGGCAGAGCCCAGGTACGGCGGTAAGGGAGTCCGCACTGCGGTCGAAAACGTAAACGATGTCATCGCGGAAGAGCTGGTAGGTGAGGACCCCTTCGACCAGAGAGGCATCGATCAACTCTTGCTAGAGCTAGACGGCACGCCTAACAAGAGGAAGCTCGGCGCCAACGCGATTCTCGGCACCTCGGTGGCCTGTGCAAAGGCCGCAGCAGAGGCATGTGGACTGCCCCTTTTCCAGTACCTAGGAGGCGTCAACGCTCACGTGCTGCCGGTGCCGCTGATGAACATTCTGAATGGCGGCAAGCACGCCGACAGCAACGTGGACATTCAGGAATTCATGGTTGCTCCCATCGGTGCAAGCTCCTTCGCCGAGGCCCTTCGCATGGGAGCCGAGGTGTACCACTCTTTGAAGAAGGTGTTGAAGGCCGAGGGCCTGAGCACCTCGGTTGGCGACGAGGGAGGCTTTGCACCGAACCTAAAGGACCAGCGTGCTGCGTTCGACCTGCTCGTGCGCGCCATCGAGCAGGCAGGGTACCGGCCAGGCGAGGACGTGGTAATCGCCATCGATCCTGCGGCGAGTGAGTTCTACAAGGACGGGAAGTACGTCTTCAAGACGGAGAGCGCAAAGACCGGCGAGGAGATGCTCGAGTGGTATGGCGGGTTCTTCCGTGACTATCCTATCGTGTCGGTCGAGGACGGGCTTGCCGAGGACGATTGGGAAAACTGGTCGAAGCTGACCGCCGCCTATGGAGATCGGTGCCAGATCGTTGGTGACGACATCTTCGTGACCAACGCAGAGCGACTCGCTAGAGGCATCGAGCAGCGAACCGCCAACTCCATTCTCATCAAGCTGAACCAGATCGGCACTCTGACCGAGACGCTGGAAGTGATAGACATGGCGGTTCGCGCGGGCATGACCACTGTGATCAGCCACCGTAGCGGTGAGACGGAAGACGCGACGATCGCCGACCTAGCCGTGGCGGTCAATGCGGGTCAGATCAAGACCGGAGCACCGTGTCGCTCGGAGCGCGTTGCCAAGTACAACCAGCTTCTTCGAATCGAGGAGAACCTCGGCGAGAGCGCGGTGTATGCGGGCAAGGAGGCTTTTCGCAGGTTCCGGCGATAGGGTGTCGGCGTGCTGATCCGCGTCGGTAGGTGAAGTCTTCAGGGCATAGGCATGTGCTCTTCTGGATTCGCCCCTTCGGGCCTGTTGCAGAGGCTCCTATGCCCTGGCCAGCGTCCGTCCGTCGGCAGCCCCGAGGGCATTGAGCGAAGCTGTGGACCGCGCCAGGGCACAAGTCGGAACCTCCGTCTCGGTGCCATGATGAGCTTTTCAGCAGGCGCCATCGCGGGCATGAAGATTGTCCACGTTGGTCCGCAGCACATTGCTGGGCCCGTAAAGGCGCGGATCCAGGGTGCTCGTGGCCGCCAACGCAGAATTGCCGATGGACTCGGTATGGGGAGGACAGCTAGACGATGATTGTTGCCATGACGCGCGGCGCTGACGATGCCCTCGTCAGCGCGGTAGAGGAACGAATACGCAGCTACGGCCTCGTGCCGATTCGGCTGCCGGGTGGCGAGCGAGTGGCCATCGGCATCGTCAGCGCCATTCCTACCGAGACGCGAGAGCCACTTGCCGAGGCCCTGCAGGTGATGGAGGGCGTGGACCACGTCACGCACGTCAGCCGTCCCTACAAACTGGCCAGTCGGGAGTTTCACGCAGTCGACACCGTCATCCGCATAGGGCAGACCGAGTTCGGCGGCCGGCGGCTTGCCCTGATCGCCGGACCGTGCGCCGTCGAGAGCGAAGAACAGATGATGGCCGCGGCTCGAGCTGTGAAGGCAGCCGGAGGGACGATGCTGAGGGGTGGAGCGTTCAAGCCGAGAACGTCCCCGTATGCTTTTCAGGGCCTCGGTAGGGAAGGGCTGAAGATTATGCGTGACGCCGCCAAGGCACACGGGCTCTCTACCGTCAGCGAGGTTATGTCGCCCGGCGACGTGGAGATGGTAGCGGAGCACGTGGATATGCTCCAGATCGGGGCGCGAAGCATGCAGAACTATCCGCTTCTGGTCGAGGCAGGGGCATCCGGCCACCCGGTGTTGCTCAAACGCGGGCCTAGCGCCTCGATAGACGAGTTCCTATTGGCGGCGGAGTACCTGCTGTCGCGTGGCGCCACGGATGTGGTGCTTTGTGAGCGAGGCGTCCACCCGCTGGATAAGACGTACGTTCGTAACACCCTGGATCTAAACGCCGTGCCGGTATTGAAGGAGATTTCGCACTTGCCGGTGATCGTGGACCCGAGCCACGGCACGGGGTTCGCACGATTAGTGCCGCCCATGGCCTTAGCTGCCGTAGCGTGCGGTGCCGACGGGCTCATCGTGGAGATGCATCCCAACCCGCGCGAAGCCCGCTCCGATGCGGCCCAAGCGCTGGAACCTGCTGCGCTTAGCGAGCTGTTCAGGCGGGTTTCGCTCGTGGCTGCGGCTGTGGGCCGAGACGCCTAATAACGAAGAGGGACAGACGGAAGCCGGCCACTTGTCCCGCTTCAAGTGGCCGGCTGCGGCACCGTCGAGGCCGCCTTTGCGGGACTAGTACCCGCTATAGGGGTTCCCCTCGCTGTCGTTCCCCGAAGCGCTGGATGTCACTTTTCCGACGTTGGGTGATGTGGTACCGTAGTTATAAGCGCTTCCGCTAACTGGATCGTTGTTGATCGTTGCCAGATAGGGACCTTTCCACTGTGAAGCCACGATGCTCTTGCTCGTACCAGAGTCGTCGAGCCCAGTTGCCGGCGCAGTGGTCGCTGTCAGCGCCGACAAGCTGGCAGGCCAGGCCCCCGTGTCGTTATGGAACATCTCGATTGCGTTCCTCATCAACTTCAGCTCGGCCCGGAGCGCAGCTTCCTTGCCGCGGAGCCCAGAGTTGACGAACTTCGGGAGGACCACCGCCGCTAGGATAGCGATCACCACAACCACCACCAGCACCTCGACCAGGGTGAAACCACTCTTAATCCTCTTCCACGCCATCGCAAGCACCTCGTTACTTTTCGCTCTGCCGAGCACACTGGGTGCATTCCATGTTCTGCCCGGCCACCAACACAATAGCTTCACCGCATCATTTCCAGGTTTGCTCCCCCCAACCGCACCGTCTGCCCGCTAGAGTCCCAGAGCGGGGACTAGGTCCGGCGGCGCCTTGGTCGTGCCAATCGCCGGTCCGGATGTCACGTAGACGAAAGGCTGGCCGGTAACCGGGTCGTTCTGCACCGCCGAGACGTAAGGGCCCCGCCATAGCGCCGCGCGAAGAGGCACGCGCACTCCCGATGGCAGCAGGCCGTTAGGGGGAGGGGTTGTCGCAGCCAAGTCGTCGAGTGAGGTCGGAAACAGGTCGGTGTCCGTCTGATACCGGGCAGCAGCGCGACTATAGATATTGATGAGCGCCGCGCGGGCGGCGTACCTGGCCCTCACCTGTGCATCCTGAACCTTGGGGATCACGACCGACGCAAGAACTCCCACGATGATCACCGCGATCAGAACGTCCACCAGGGTAAAGCCGCGTCGGCCCCTCATCGCACCTGTCCCACCAGCGAATAGATCGGCGTAATGACAGAGATCGTAATGAACCCGATGAACGCCCCGAGTCCTACGATCAACAGCGGCTCGATGATGGATGTGAGCGAGCGGAGCCGGTTGTCCACATCGGCCTCCATGAAGGCGGCCGTCCTACCGAGGACTGTTCCCAACGAGCCAGTGCGCTCCCCGACGGCGGTCATCTGTACAATCAAGTGGGGGATGTCGTCGGCCTCGCGAAGAGACTCGGCAAGGCTTCGTCCCCCCTCCACACGTGTGGCTATCGTGAGGAAACTGTCTTCGTAGACCGGGTTCCCGGTGACCTTACCCGCGTGCGTGAGCGCGCGAAGCAGGGGCACGTTGCACGCAAGCAGCGAACTGAGAACGGCGAGAGCGCGAGCCAAGGCCACCTTCCGCATCAGATCACCGGCCACGGGTAGGCGCATTAGCATCCGCGTCCAGCTGGTGCAAAACGCACGCTCCTTCATCAATCGGCGCCACAGCACCCAGAGGGCGAAGCACCCGCCTAGCACGTACGGCCAAGCAGCGTGGAGAAAACCGCTCACTTGGAGCAGAGCCTGGGTAGTAGCAGGCGTCTCAACGCCCATGTTCTCGAATATCTTCGTGAACCGCGGCAACACGAAGGTGATGAGCACCGCCGCCGTGATCACCGAAATACCGAGCAGCAACACGGGGTAGATGAGTGCGGAGCGAACCTTGCGACGAAAGTCGAGCGACTGCTCGATGTGTGTCGCCGCAGTGTCTAGAGCAGTCGGGAGGTCGCCTCCCTCCTCGGCAACGCCGACTATGTCAGCCAGGAGGCCAGGGAACACGCGAGGTGCAGCGCGGATCGCCTCCGACAGGCTCGCCCCATTGCGGATCTGACCGAGCACGTCATTGAGCCCACGCAGGATGACTGGATGCTGGGCCGTCTCCGCCAGCGAGGTGAGGGCTTCGGAGATCGGCACGCCAGCATCAATCATGATGGCGAGCTCGCGGCACAGAACCGCAATGTCTTCTGCCTTCAGCCTCGGGCCTAGCAGGCCCATGAAAGCCGAGCTCTCTGTCGGCCGCCGCGCCTTTGCGGCTCGCGCCTGGGCCTCGACCTGAATGGAAGCTACCGTCAAGCCGCGCCCCGCGAGTTTCCTCAGCGCGTCCCGCTCGTCCGACGCCTCGATGGTGTCTTGCACTCGGGCCCCGCCTGTCTCGTATGCTTTGAACCGGTAGATAGGCATGGGTTACTCCAGCGTCGCTCTAGCCACTTCGTCGGGAGTGGTGATGCCCGCGAGCACC
>BTVI01000003.1:0-111551 GCA_045862955.1 Fimbriimonadales bacterium | reverse complement strand
GGCGCGGTCCTTGGGTTGGTGGTGTGCGGCGGGTTGGAGGAATGCGGCGGACGCGGGCCGGGGCATGGAATGAAGGAGGCATCGCACCCGCAGCGTCCCAAACCGTCATGCTGAGCCTGTCGAAGCATGACCCCGCCTGCCGCCCGCCTTTTGGTTCAGCAGGGACGTTTCCCTCTGTCGCCCTCATGCTTCGACAAGCTCAGCATGACGGGCAGGAGTGTGGCGGGTACTCCATGCCCCGGCGCGGTCCTCGGGGTCGCTCGGTGCGCTTAGTGGGTGCGGGCATACGGACGAGGGCATACAATGAGGGCGGACAGAGGTGTGGCAGGCTTCAGGGAGCGGGCCGGGGTCCTGATTGACCAGCGGGTAGGTGTCGGGCTACAATGCGACGAAAAGCTTGGAGGGCTTCGTGGCTAGGGACTTCCCGCTCGGCCTAAGCTTCGACGACGTACTTCTTCAACCTCGCGACGCCGAGGTGCTTCCTAGCGAAGTCAGCACGGCGACGACTCTTGCCGGGAGCATCCGTCTGCACCTCCCCATCGTCAGCAGCCCGATGGACACCGTGACCGAGAGCCGCATGGCCATTGCGCTGGCGCGCGAGGGGGGCGTGGGTGTAATCCACCGCAACCTTCCGCCCGACGTGCAGGCCGAAGAGGTGGATCGAGTGAAGCGGTCGGAGTCGGGTGTTATCGTCGATCCGTTCCATCTCTCTCCCGACCGGCCGTTGAGAGAGGCCAAGGAGATGATGGAGCGCTACCACATTTCCGGCGTGCCCGTCACTGATGATAGTGGCCGCCTGGTCGGCATCCTTACCAACCGCGACATTCGCTTCGAGACCGACTTTAGCGGGCCGATACGCTCGCGAATGACCACCGAGAACCTCATCACCGCACCCGTAGGTACCACCCTAGAGCAAGCCCAACAGATGCTGCAGGAGCACCGCATCGAGAAACTGCCGATCGTGGATGAGAACTTTCGGTTGTGCGGGCTGATCACCATCAAGGACCTGCTGAAGCTGCGGCAGTTCCCCAACGCGACGAAGGACTCGAAGGGACGTCTGTGCGTGGGAGCAGCGGTGGGGCCGATGACGGCTCCGGTGGAGCGCGCAAAGGCACTTGCCGATGCGGGGGTCGACTTTGTCGTGGTGGATGCGGCGCACGGGCACTCGAAGGGCGTGTTGGACGCGGTGGCGGCGATCAAGCGCGCTCTGCCGGACATGATCGTCGTAGGCGGAAATGCGGCGACCGCCGAGGCGACACTCGCGCTGATCGAACGGGGCGCCGACGCGATACGGGTCGGCATCGGTGCCGGCTCCATCTGCACCACGCGCATCGTGGCGGGAGTCGGTGTTCCTCAGCTTTCCGCGCTTTTGGATTGCGCAGAGGCCGCTGCCAAGTTCGGAGTGCCCATCATCGCAGACGGCGGCGTTCGCTCGAGCGGCGACATTGTGAAGAGCCTCGCGGCGGGTGCATCGAGCGTTATGCTCGGCAACATGCTCGCAGGATGCGATGAGTCGCCGGGCGAGATCGAAATGTATCGCAACCGGGCGTACAAGGTGTATCGGGGGATGGGCTCCATCGGCGCGATGCGGCAGGGCGGCATGGACCGCTACGGTCAGACTGCGGGCGGCAAGATCGTTCCGGAGGGCGTGGAAGGCCGAGTGCCGTACCGCGGCCCGATGTCCGAAACCATCACGCAGCTCGCAGGTGGCATCCGCTCCGGTATGGGTTACGTGGGAGCCAGAGACCTGAACGAGTTGCGGGAGCGTGCCGTCTTCACCCGGATCACGAACGCGGGCCTTCGTGAGAGCCACGTGCACGACGTGTGGGTGACGAAAGAGCCTCCGAACTACTCGGCCTGGTGGACCGGCGCGGAGACGGGCGAGTAGGGCGCTGTGGCAACAGGGGCCGCCCAGACCAGGGCGGCCCCCGTTGGCCGGTCAGAGTGGCTTCGTTGCCTCTTGCGATGTGCAGAGCGCGTCACGGCGCCCCTCGCAGGACTGCGGACCTCCCCGCTCTCTGAAGGTGTGGCGAAAGAGGGTGGACCGAGCGGTACGGGCCGGAGGCACGTAAAGGCGCGGATCGGCCAAGGAGGGGATTGCGGGGCGTTGTGCGGCTCCGCGCGGTGCTCTCTCCTTTACTGACCTGCGTGACAAACAAGTCCAGCTCCGTGTCGTCGGTCCACCCAGGTCAACAGGACTACAATGGCGGGCTACGGCAGATGCTAACCGCAAAGGTTCTGGCCAGACAATCGTAGGTGTACTGGGTTGATGGCACCCGTCGCCAGAACCCGGCGATCTGCCTAGGGATCGTGCAGTGCTTCCCGACTCGCAATCCAACTCAATTCGTCCCCATTTGGCAGAGCTAGGATAATCGTCAGTGGCTTGCGCGGTGACACCTTGCAGCTCGACACTCGCAGAGCATGGGTCAGTGAGAACGTGCAGCCGTTCGGGACAGTCATACTGAGCCTGTCGAAGCGTGCATCTGTGAGTGCCAGAGCTACTTAGTGCATTTGAAAGCGTGCGGCTAGCGGTCGCATGCTTCGGCAGGCTCAGCATGACGCTAGGCTCAGAGTGACCTTCGCCTCAGGATGACGTTAGGTCTAGCATGACGTTAGGCTCAGCGTGACGCTAGGTCCAGCGTGACGTCACCGGTGACCCATCCTGCTGCGGTCGTGAGGTAATGAGAGGACGGCGAGCCACTGATAGCCTCTGCCGAAGACGGGGAGGCATCCTGCGTATGCGGGGTGTGCGAGGGGGGACTGGGCAACCCTCACCCCGACCCTCTCCCTTGGGAAGGGCGAGGGAGGGACGGGGGCAACCCTCACCCCGACCCTCTCCCTTGGGAAGGGAGAGGGAGGGACGGGGACAACCCTCACCCTTGCCCTCTCCCTTGGGAAGGGAGAGGGAGGGACGGGGACAACCCTCACCCCTGCCCTCTCCCTTGGGAAGGGAGAGGGAGGGACGGGGACAACCCTCACCCCGAACCTCTCCCTTGGGAAGGGAGAGGGGGGGGGAAAGACAACCCTCACCCCTGCCCTCTCCCTTGGGAAGGGAGAGGGAGGGGGTTAGATCAGGCCGAGGGCTTTGCCGACCTTGCGGAAGGCTTCGAGGGCATCAGCGAGGTCCCGATCGGTGTGGGCCGCCGAGGGCATCGTTCGGATGCGCGCTTTGCCTCGTGGAACCGTCGGATAGACGATGCCGAGCGCATACACGCCCTCGTCCCAGAGCATCCGTTCGGCTTCCTGCGTTTTGGCCTCGTCGCCTATGTACACGGGGGTAATCGGCGTCTCCGAGCCCATAGTGTCGAAGCCGAGTCCTGCTAGCTCCTGCTTCCACTTGCGCGCGTTCGACCACAAGCGGTTCATCGGCTCCGGGTCGTTCTCCATGATGTCTATCGCCGCGATGAGCGCCGCAGCCACTGCGGGCGGATGGGCCGTGCTGAACAGATAGGGTCTGCCACGATTGATCAGCCACTCCTTCAGCAGCTGCGACCCTGCGATATAACCACCCACGACACCCAGCGCCTTGCTAAGCGTACCGAGCTGAATGTCCACGCGCCCGTACAAATCGAAGTGAGAGGTCGAGCCCGCGCCGTTTTTGCCTAACACCCCGCTCGCGTGCGCATCGTCCACCATCACCAGTGCGTCGTACTTCTCTGCCAGTGCGACGATATCGGGAAGTGGCGCAATGTCACCGTCCATGCTGAACACGCCGTCCGTAACGATCATGCGCTTGGAGAAGTGCTGAGTCTTCTTGAGGATATCCTCGAGGTGGTTCATGTCCTTGTGGGCATATACGTAACCCTCGGACTTCTTGTAGGCAGCGGAAGAGAGCCTCACGCCGTCGATGATGCTAGCATGATTCAACTCGTCGGATATGATGACGTCGCCTTCCACCATCACGGCAGGTATGCAGCCCGAGTTCGCCGTGAACCCGCTGGTGAACACTAGCACCGCCTCCACCTTTTTGAACCTTGCGAGCCGCTGCTCGAGTTCGTCGTGAACAGCCATGGTGCCGCCGATCCAGCGCACGGCTCCCGCACCCACTCCCCACTCCTGCGCCGCCTTCACGAAGGCCTCGCGCACCTTCGGGTGGTTAGCTAGGCCGAGGTAGTTGTTGGATGACATGTTGACCACTTCCTTGCCGTTCATGCGGACGCGCCCACCGGCAGGGGTCTCCAGGATGCGAGGGGTTTTGTACAGGTGCTGCTGCTTGAGGGTGTCGAGCTGGCTTGCCAGCCAATTCTGCAGGGTCTGGTTCATTTCCGGTTTCCTCCGGGAGCATAGTATATCGGACGCGCCGGGCCCGAGTCGAGAGATGCCCGGAGGTCTGCCGGTCTCGGGTTGCGGAACCGAGAGCCGCGAGCCGGTGTTGATCCCGGTATCCGGCCGATTGGTGGCGCGAGGGGCGATGCTCGGCTACCATAGAGGCTGGAACTCGATCCCTGAGGTGAACTCGTGAAGGCAATCGCGTACCTGTTGGCGTTGACGGCAGCTTGCCCGGCGGCCGCTCAAACTCAGATCGGTGGGCAGATACGAGACGACGAGCGAAGCCTAGCCGTCCCGAAGTGGGAGCACACCTCGCTCGGGCGGGCGGGCGAGTGCTACGTCGCAACGGACGACCAGGGCCACGTGTACGTCACGGGCCATATTCTGAACGGTCAGAGCGGCGTGGGGGTGTTCTACGCCTCGTCCGATTGGGGCAAGACGTTTCCGGTCAGCCGGTCGTTCACGAGCGCATGCTGTGACTTCCAGGTAGAGGTGGGCCCGGACGGGCGGGTGTACGTGGTGTACATGACCTCGGCAATTGACGGGTTGGTGTGCGCCGTGTCCGACAACTACGGGTCGAGCTTCTATCAAGTGAAGAAGGTGCTGACCGGGCCGTACGACCGGGAGTGGTTCGGCTTCCGAGGAAACAACATAGACATCGTGTACTCGGACGGTTACATCGGTGGGCCCGTGTCGAAGGGCGTCATCTTCTCGACGAGCGCGGATGGCGGCGCAAACTTCAGCGGGTACGTGCGCGTAGACGACGAGGTGGTAGGAAGCGAGGCCGTAGACCCTTCGATTGCATGCAACGACAACATCACCGTCGCAGGGTGGAACACCTCGACCGACCGCAACACGGTGCGGCAGTTTAAGGTGGCTCGTTCGGCGGACGGTGGGCAGACGTTCACCAATCACACCGTTCTGGCCACCTACGACTCGGCCATTGGAGACACGCAGGAGCGGTGGCTGGCACAGATACCTATTGTTAGCGCACCCAACGACACGTTCATCGCGGTGTATCAGAATTATGCCAACGTCATGGTGGACGGTCAGCCGCGAAAGGCGCTCCTGCTGTACTACCGACGCAGTCGTGACGGTGGACTAACCTGGGAACCTGCTCGGACGGTGGCTCCGCTTAGCGACATCGTGTCGGCCATTCGACAATACGAAGCCACGCGTTGGACTAACAATTCCACCATCTTTCCCTACTACATCCAGCACCAGCCATGGGCGTGCGTGGACCCGCATGGCGACGTGCACGTCGTGTGGTTCGACAACCGCTTCGGCCAGAACCCCGGTGTGCTGAACAGCAAGTGGAGCGTCTATCATACGCAGGCGCACTACTCTTCCGATAAGTGGGAGAAGCCCGATGCAGTTACCCCTGAGCCGTTCCTCTGTGTGCGACCGAATCTCGACTTCATTGGGGTAGGGGCCGACAGCAGGTATGTCTACTGCGCGTGGATCCGGCGCATCAACCAAACCAGCACGCAGTGGTCGTTCTACGGCGATATGTTCCTCAGTCGGCGTGCCAGGAATTCTGCACGAGAAGTACCGGTCCCATAATGAGCGGGCCCGTGGTGGTAATGTCCTCGGCGTTCGGTAGCGGCATCTCGATCCAGTGATACTGCGGGCGGTGATACTGAGCTACGATGGTCGGGACGTTTACTTTGACGAACATCACTGCGTATAACCCGACGTACCCGACAATGGCCAGGCGTGAGACCCGACGAACGAAATCCGGCCGATGTCTGCGCGCCCACTCCAGGATGATGATGGGCATAGCAGTAAAGACGAGCTTAGCGAAGATGAAGGACTCCACACCATGACCGAGGTAGTACCGCATCAGGGGATTGCCCTCGTAGGCGTGTTCTCCACCGACCAGCATGATAGTGACAACCAGGTCCAGCAACGCGATGAAGGCAATCGCGTAGCTCTCGATGCTGATTCTGCGGACAGCCTGAAACATTCCAGCCTCCTCTCACCAAAGGCACAGTCCCTCGTCGAACCTCTTCCACATCGAGGCGTGACGGAGCCCGGTGAGAACCTACAGGACGTCGCTTTCCGGCGGAGATGCCGGGGTAGGGCGCAAGGTAGTTATCGGCAATCTTTGCAGGGTGCTTGAGGGCGTGGGAGGTGTCCGCAAGGCAACATCGAATCCGTGCTGGGAATGATCCTGAACCTTATCACCGCAATACTTATGGCTGCTAACCAAATCCCTGCCGATCTCGCCGTTATATCGCCCGACGAGTCCTTGCGCTTCGAGCTACACGCCAGACCGCCGCTTGCCTACTCCATCGAGCTGGACGGGAGAGCCCTCGTGCTCGAATCGCCGATCCGGATGGAGTTCGAGGGTGCTCTCACACTGGGTGTCGAGCCCGTGGTGACGAAAGTCACGCGCTCGCGCATCTCGCGCGAGTGGGAGACCGTGTGCGGCAAGAGCAAGCGGGTGCGGGACGAGTGTAACGAGATGCGGGTGTCCTTCCGGGAAGCCTCGGGACTGACGTTCGACGTGATAGCGCGCGCGTACGATGATGGGGTGGCATTCCGAGTGTTTCTGCCGAGGCAGGAGGGGATGGAACGCTTCACCCTGCTGCGTGAGGACACCGAGTTTCGGTTTGCCAGCAACCCGACCGTGTGGGCCGCGAACCACGGCTCCTACGTGTCGCACCAGGAGTCGGAGTACGCGAAGGGCACGATGCGTGACCTGAAGCCCACCGACATCATCGGGATGCCGCTGCTCGTGAGGACCCAGCACGCCTATGTGGCCATCACCGAGGCGGAGCTGACCGATTGGGCAGGCATGTATGTGTGTGGGGTGGCACCGTCCGCTGAGGGAGAAGTCTCGGCCGTACGGACGATCGTATCCCCTCTTCCCTCGGGCCAAGGTCTGGTAGCAGCGCGCACCCCTCACTACTCGCCCTGGCGCGTGCTGATGATAGGCGAGCACCCTGGCAAGCTAATCGAGTCGAACCTCATCCTGAACCTGAGCAGGCCCTGCGCCATCGAGGATACGTCTTGGATTCGCCCTGGCATGTCGGCCTGGGACCACTGGTGGACCGGCGACGCCAAGATGGACATGGAGACCAACAAGCTGTACATAGACTTTGCGGGGGAGATGGGGTGGCCATACCAACTGATAGACTGGCAGTGGTATGGAGAGCCGGACAAGCCCGATTCGGACGTAACACGGGTGATCCCGCAGTTGGATATGCAGGAGCTGATACGCTATGCCGCGTCGAAGGGTGTGCGCTTGTGGCTGTGGACGTGGTGGTCCGACCTGGATCGCAAGCTGGACGAGGCCTTTGCACTTTTCGAGAAGTGGGGGATCGCAGGCGTGAAGATCGACTTCATGCAGCGGGACGATCAGGAGATGGTGAACTGGTACGAGAAGGTGGTTCGGAAAGCAGCAAAGCACCGATTGATGATTGACTTCCACGGTGCATATAAGCCCACGGGACTACGACGCACCTACCCGAATCTGATGACACGCGAGGGGGTGTTGGGCAATGAGTACAACAAGTTCTCTACCCGTTGCACTCCCGAGCATAAGGTGACGCTACCATTCACGCGCATGCTTTGCGGTCCGATGGACTACACCCCGGGTGGATTCCTGAATCGCACGCCCGAGCAGTTCCGCATGGGCAGTCCTACACAGGTGATGGGCACCAGGGCGAACGAGCTGGCGCTGTTCGTGGTGTACGAGAGCCCTTACATGTGCGTGTGCGACCACCCGTCCCACTATCGTGGACAGTCGGGCCTGGAGTTCCTTCGCACGGTACCTACCACGTGGGACGAGACCCGGTACCTGGCGGGCTCGGTAGGCGAGTACATCGTGCTCGCAAGGCGCTCCGGAAACGAGTGGTACATCGGTGCGATGACGGATTCACGAGCGAGGACGGTGGATGTGCCCCTGACCATGCTAGGCGATGGGCGGTTCAGTGCACAGGTGTTTCGGGACGCCCCGGATGCCGACGAGCATCCGGAGAAGATGCTAGTCGAGACGCTCGCCGTCACGTCGCGAGACGTGATAACAGTCCCCCTGGCACCCTGCGGCGGCGCGGCAGTTCGACTGACACCTGCGCGCTAATGCTGACCGGCTACTTCGGCCTGCCAGGCTCGGGGAACAGTGGGCACAGAACAGGTAGCCCGATCGGCGGACTTCGATCAGTCGAGGACTTCAATCCCAGGATGCGCCTTGTCGCCGCTTCCAGTTGCGCGCGCTTCGGGCAGGTGGGGTGAGTGATGAAGGCCCAACGGAGTGAAGAGGCAGTGCTTGGGGCCAACTGCTACCCTATCAGCTTGCTCGCGATGCCGGCGGCTAGGGCCACCACAAGGACCGCTAGCGGCATCCACGCTAAAGACGCCGTCAACCGACGCCAGTCGCAAGACCGACCCACTGGGCCCGAAGGCGGAGCACACTCGTCCAACATCCAAGGACCCTCAGCAGTACCGGGTGCAGAATATCAGGAAAATTGCAGCATGTCGCGGGTTGGACGGGCTCAGGGGTCGCTCTATGAGCCATGCCTCTGGCGCTACTGTCGAAACCCATGTTGGCTGTCGCGGGCAGAGGCTAAGCGAGTGGCACAAAGGCAAGAGAGAGGGCTGCAGCTGTCAGGCTGGGCGGTCACTTGGTGACTGAGGGTTTTCGGGTGCCGACGGGACGGAAGCTGCCCGTGGTCAGCGTGATGGCATCGATCGCGGCGTCATAGTAGGCCCCGGGCTCACCACGTACTGAGATAGTTAGTGTACGCCTGCCCTTTTTCAGAGATACCACCCCACCGTCGTACCATGCGAATCGCCCACCGTACCTCGAGAGGGGCTCTGAGCGAAATGGCACCGGTGTCCCGTCGTCGATCTGAAACTCGAACCGCAGAGTGCCCCCTTCGTGCAGGCTACCGGCTAGATAGAGCTGCATCGTGCTATCGCTCGGAACGTTGACCACATAGGATGCGGTGTACGCGCCGCCTAACGGCTCGAAGGGGGTATCCACTACCAGGCAACTGCCCTCCATCGCAGCAGCAGAGGACTCCACATAGCCGAAGGTGGTTTTCGAGGGCGACTCACCTTCGATCCAGATGTATCGCCCGAGGCGACCTAACAGCTTCCAATACACCTCGCGCAGCTTCAAGTAGGCCGCACCGGGGCTGCGAGGAGCACTCTCGACTGCGAGGTTGTAGTCATACTTCAGGTCCGACAGGTCCGTCCCTACCAATGTATCATCCTTGAACAGGGCGCGCAGGGCGTCGTCGGTCTCTTTGAACACCACTTCGGGCACGGGGATCTCTCCCTGTGTTAGGAGTACGATCGGCGACTCGTCTACCACTACCGTGAGGCCGTCGCGGCGCACCCTGGGCTCGATCAGGGTTGCGTCGGCTGCGGCTACGCGCACGCTGCGAGGCTCGAAGGCACGAAGTGAGACCTGCTGGCGACCTGCGCGCGACCACAACACCGTAGCGGTGCCGTCTGGTCGTGTGATGCGGTACGCCTCGAGCGTCTCACCGAAGTCGAGCCTCGCACCCGCGCGAGGGCTCGGCACCCACCACACACCTCCGGGCAGTTGCATGACGTCCGCGGGTGTCTGCGCGGTCTCGGGAAACTCCAGTGTCTTCGGGCTGTAGCCGGCGTCAGCGATGCCATGGGAGGCCGCGACGAGTGCTCGGAGGCTGTCATCATCGAGTGCACTCCGCACGAAAAATCCTTTGGCACCGACCGAAGCCAACGCGGCCACTGCACTGGCGCACGGACTCGCCGAATCGTACCTACCACCAGACGGATCCGGTGCGATGACGAGCGCGGGTAGCCATGGAGGCTCGAGCCACGTCAGCGAAGCACCCACGGCATGTGCGCCATAGGTGGAAGCGGCCGAGAACCCGCTACCGAAGCCGGTGATACCTAACCCCTGCCCGGAGGCGGTTTTGTCCTGCGTCGTTGCCGACCAACCCCGCCAGGTGTACACCACCGGAACATCCGCCACGCGGCGAAGAGCCGCGGCAAGGTTCGAGGCCCGCTCTACGGCGGCACCCTGTAGAAACGCCTCCATATCCTGCCAGTATTTCGACGTTCGGGCCACTGCGCGCAGCTTGTCCGTATCGGGATCCCAGAGATAGGGAATGCCGCGGCCCTCGGCGAAGAGGGGTACCATACGAGCGGCCTCACCGAAGCTGTCGAGGTCCATTCCCTGTAACTGCCACCGTTCTGCCAGCTTGTGAACGGCACCATACGTGCGAGATAGGTACCTTTCGAACTCGAGCCGGAACAGGGCCGACTCGGGAACGAAGCGGCGACGGAAGTCGTACCAGTTGGGATGCTCCCCCAGGGGGTCCGCGATCGCTCGCAGGCCAGGACCGAGCCGCGCTGCACGCAACTTCGCTAACAGCGTGTCGCGCCGTAGGTCATACCCTTCCCACAGGTCCACGACGTTGCCGGCCGTAGCGTGCGGATAGAGCAGCAAGACGTAATTGCCGGTTCGCCTCGGCCTGACCAGTATGGTAGCGAACCCTGCGTCCACTTTGGCATGGCCAACCGTCACGATGCCATAGGTATCTGCCTCTACCAGCACCCAAAAGGTGGTGTCTGACCCTGGCACGCGCAATCGCAGGTCCATCTCTCCTTTGATGTTAGCTACTCGGTAGGACTGCGGCATCACGAAGTGCCCCGAGGCCATAGGTGCAGCCCCCTCCGGGGACAGCACGTAAGGTAGACCTGCTTTCTCCGCGGCATCCGTAACCGCAGCCAGCGGCGCGTCCAGCGGGAAGCGCAGCAACACGCCTGTCAACCCTGCCGACGCAACGGCTGCTAGGCGATCCGTCTCTGAGGCCGGTACGATAGGTCCTAGCGGCACCCAGGGCTGCCCATCCCAGATCAGCGCGTTCTCGGCGGACACCTGCCAGGCATGCGCCTGGCCCGATGCGTCTACGTAGGTGCCAGAGAACACGGCATGAGAGGTGGCGCCGAGCGATGCGAACAGAAACGCACAAACAGAACGCAGACTTCGTACGTTCATCAGTACCGTCCTAGGGAGCAACCAACAGCCATTCATCCCATGATGTCAGTCGCGCAAAGGCGAGCAGGCTGTAGGCCGACCTCTGAGTGGAGAACTGCGCAGCGGTGGGGTAGTTGATGGAAACGCCATGACTTCTCGGATGCAGGCTCCCACTCGCCTCTGCCACCACTGCGGCGGAGACCGCCGCCTGCACCACGGCGCAAGCGTTAGCTATGTCGTTGTCACCCGTCTTCTGCGCCAGCTGAGAACAGACATCGCTCAGGTCCTTATACTCGGGGTAATACGAGTAGCTTTCCGCCGACTGCCGCGCGTTCTGCATCTGTATCGCATAGAAGGGTCTCTTGGCTATCAGCACGTCTGCGAGCGACGACACCGCCGTTCCCAAGGCGCCCAGCTTCGATGCATCCAGTGACGACTGGGTGATGTTCGAGTTGGTACCGTACGCACGGATCATCTCCTCCACGAACACCTTGGTGAAGTCTCTCGGACTCATGTTGTGGTTCGCAGCAAGCCGTGCTATGATGGCATCGTAGGGGTAGCCGGCACCCGGCGGGCTTTCCTCCGACCCCACGACGTAGTTTACGACGTCTTTCACCTCGTAGGCCACCTCCAGCATCTGCATCAGGCTGGCATCCCATGCCAGGATGTCCAGCTTAGGTGTGGCTTCGAGTGCTTGTGCCAGCTCCCATGTCTTGATGTAGTTACCGGTGCCATCGTCGAACGACACACCGCGCGAGCCGCCCGCCGCGCGGGTACGCCAACCCGAGCCGTGATCCCACATCACTAACACCGTGTGATCCGCCGGATAGCTGCTCATTCCCCAATCCACGAAATCTCGCAGCGTTCGCCAGTCTCCCATGTCCACGTTCGGGCCCATCTCTTCCAGTAGCTGAGAGTTGACGACGTTGGGATTGGTGTCATGCACGATCAGATAGCGCCTCGTTCCGGTCCAAGGCGGGGAGAACTGACCGATGCGCTTCCACTGTACGACGATGCGCACCTGTGGGTTGCTCGCCGCGATTTCCATCTGATTCACGTTCAAGTCCGAGTACGTGTCCAGGTCGTTCGCCGCGTTCAGGAAGACCAGAATGGTGTACTTGGTCCGCGTGCCGCCACTTACGGTCACGCCTGCCTGCGCGCTGAGGTCTGTCGGCACGTAGCGAGCGGTGATGGTGGTGGCACCCGTGGACATGCCGCGCACGAGTCCCCCCGCGTCCACCACGGCGATCTCCTCGTCCGCAGAGCTCCACTCGAAGCTGCCCGGTGCCGCATACACCGCGGACCCCGTGGCGTCCTTGGCCATCGCAAACAGGCGCACGGTCTCTCCCACCCGGACGGTCACGGTGGAAGGTGTCACCGACACCGACGTCGGTGCTGTACCCACAGCCGACACGAACATCGTAGGCAGCCCAGCCGTAACCTGCTTTAGCGTGTCGATGGAGGCGAAGGCCGTGCCGGAGCCATCGGAGGAGGTGAACGCTTCGGCAGAGACGCGATAGGTGGCCGGCGCGAGAGAACCGAATTCGCCCGCATCCGCAGGCCCCGTGCGCGGGATGAGGCCCTGCGCCACCTGCTGCGTGCCCCGGAAAAGCGTGACGCGAACGCTGCCGGGTGTCTCGCCGTTCGGGCCGTCGCCGGCCCACTGCACTACGAACTGCAGCGAGCCGAAGTTCAGCCCCCCGCCCCCGCCGCAGCCCGGGACGAGGAAGAGCAACGCAAGGGCCATCAAACTAACGAGCAGGGACGTCAACCTTCTCAAGCGCATTCTCCCAGTGGCCGAGGTGTCTAGAGTCCGACGTGTCGGCGAGCCATCGGCTTCGCGGCTATTATGACCGCTCGTGGTATCCGCGCCGTCCGCGCCCTGTGGCTCAGCCGGTCTGCCAAAATGGCCTCATGCGCCTCATCGGTCTGGTGCTGCTGCTCGCAGTCGCTGCCGGGTGCCATCGGCCGTCGCCTCCAGCGCCCGTGCCACCCGCTCCACCCGAGCCGTGGTCCATCGTGTGCAACTCCCCACCGCCCGAGGGCATCTACCTCTCGAACGGGCTGATGGGGATGAAAGCGGGGGCGCTGGGCGATGGCACTGGGCCGGGCGGAGAGAACCTGCCGCTGTACCGTGCCGATCGATACGCCGGCCTCGGCATCGCCCCGCAGCCCAACCCGATGACGGCGCGTTTCGTCGTCAACCGCAACCCCATCGAGCCCGACACGGGAACGGGGTATCGGCAGAAGCTGGAGATGAAGGACGGCCTGCTGCAGACGCGCTATCGCTGGCGTTCGGGTCGCGTGGAGGGATCGGTGTCCGTCAGCCTCTTCCTCAGCCGAGCCGTACCCGAGGTCGCCTCCGTGCGATACGAAGTCGGCGTGGAGCGCGAGTGCATGCTGAAGGCGGTTCTCTCCCCCACCGGCGGAAAGGCGGCCGTTGCCTTGGTGCTAGAGCGCACGCGGCAGATCGTGTTGTGCCGGTACGAAGCGGCAGGAGCCGAGCCTTCCTACTGGTCGTCGGCCGCGGCATCTCGGGGCGGCTCGGGAAGGATCATATTCGACGGTGAGCACTGGGCCTGGAACGGAAACCTGCGCCCCGGTGACCGTCTGGTGTTGGAACACTCGGTCCGCCTGACGGAACCCGAGGACCCCGCCGAGCCGCCCGGGTTCGAAGAGGCACTCGCGGACTCGAAGGCCGCCTGGAGCGAACTGTGGCGCGGCGACATCCAGATCGATGGCAGCGTAGAGGACCAGCAGCTCGTGCGGAGCTGGCTGTTCAATCTGTATCAGTCCTCGGGGGCGGGGTTCTTTCCGCCCATGGGCTTCTCGTCGGATTGGTACGGCGGGCGCATTTTTTGGGACCAAGAGATCTGGATGCTGCCGGCGCTGCTCCCTTTCCGCCCCGAAGCGGTGCAGCAGGCACTTGCCAAGCGGATCGAACTCCTACCGAAGGCCATAGCGAACGCGCGGGTGAAGGGGTTCCAGGGCGCACTCTACCCTTGGGAATCCACTCCGCAGGGCGAAGAGGGCGCGCCGCCCGAGTTTCAGCAGGAGATCCACATCACGGGAGACGTACTGTTCGCGGCACGGCAGGCTATGGATTGGGGCATCGGCTTACAAGGGTATCCCGAGCTCGCGCGGCGGGTCGCCGAGTTCTGGGAGTCGAGGATCGAGGATGGGCACATCCGACGCGTGATCAGCCCGGACGAGGGCGAACTAGTGGACGATGACCTGTATACCAATGCCCTGGCAGCGTGGTGCCTGCGGGAGGGGGCGCGCCACCAGCCGCAGAAAGCCAACGCGTGGCGCGCGCTCGCGGACGGCCTCTATTTTGCGCGAGACGCAGACAAGTCGTTCCTGACCTACGAAGGCGATAAGCTCATCTCGTACAAACAGGCCGCGGCGCTGCTTGCCCTCTTCCCGCTCGGACTGCCGATGCCCACAGCCATTCAAGCGCGAATGTTCGATCGCTACAAAGACAAGGTGATCGAGACCGGGCCGGCCATGGCGGACGCCATCCACTCCATCATCGCGGCACGGCTGGGCCGTCGCGAGGAGGCCGAGCGGTACTTTCGCAAGAGCTACGAACGCTTCCTGCGCAATCCGGGGTTGCAGTTCTCGGAGAAACGCAAAGGAACTCCGCGGACATACTTCCTAACGGGTGCAGGCGGGTGCCTCCAGGCGGTATTGTATGGCTTCGCCGGGCTGGAGGTTCTGCCCCCGGGTGAGGCACCCCGGCGGAGAGGAAGCCGGCCCAGCGCGGAGAAGTCTCTGAATGGGGGTTACACGCTGCGAGCAGGCTCCTTACTCCCGACCGGCTGGCGCAGCCTGACCCTCAAAGGGGTCCGATTGAGAGGAAAGACTTATGAAATCCGCCTCACTCCCAACGAGGTGCGGATAGATGAAGGAGGTTAACCCGCGATGCCGACGGTTGCAATAACCGTGGACTGTGAAGCAGCCAACGAGAACCGCTGCTTCACACCGGAGATCGTGAAGATCGCCGAGGAGTTCATGGTTCCCATCACGTGGCTCATCTACGTTTCCGAGAAGGTCCCGACTGCAAACGCAGACCTCTACTACAGGGAGTACCTACACCGAATCCCCTCGTGGCACGAGATTGGTATGCACGTGCACTTCGAGAATCAAAACGGCTATGTAGAGGATGAGCGCGAGCGTGGCGCGATCATCCGCATGGCCAAGGACGTGCTGAAATCTCACCTGATCAAGCCCACCTCGTTCCGAGCCGGGTGCTTCGCCTTGCAGGCCTCGGACATCAAGTACTTGGAGGATGTCGGGGTGCTGGTGGACTCGAGCCCGGTGCCCGACAGCGACTACAAACTCTTCGTGGACTGGACCGGGGCGCCGCATCAGCCATACCACCCCGATCCCGACGACGTGAAGAAGCCTGGACCGTCCAAGCTGCTGTGCATTCCGGTCAGCATCGGGAAGAACCAGCCCGCGTTCATAGACAAGCCGGACTCGATTGCCGACGTCATCGAGAATCAGGCGCAGCCGGGCAAGGTGATCGTGCTCGGTGCGCACGATTACGTGAACCAGGTGCATGTTCTACGCGATGCCATCGCCGCGCTGAGAGCGAAGGGCGCGAAGTTCCGGACGCTCACCGACATCGGCAGCGATCACGTGCTGTAGGCTCAGAGCTAAGGGCTACTGCCTCATCCACTCCTGGATGTCGCGGGCGCTTGCAATCTGCACGGTGGGGGTGGCTTCTGTCACGAAGTCCTCGTAACTGGCATCCACCAGGTCGCCCGAGCGCACGAACTCGTCATACATAGCCCGCAGCACCTCTTCCTCGTTGGGTTCGCGGTCGAACGCGTCCATCCACAGGCCGGGCTCGTCCTCGGCACTCTGATAGGCGACGGCAGCGACCCAATATTGGCCTGTGGGGGCCACTCGCTCGGCGGCAGGCTGGCGGGCACCTTGCGGTGGCTGGTCCATCCAAACCCCCTCTACCACCGTGATGCCGTGCTGTTTCAGGGTGTACTCGAAGTCGGATACCTCCTGCATGGAACCGACGAGGCCCTCTGCGGCGATGACGAACCCCTCCCGCGGCACCCCGTAAGTCACGTGGAGTATATGGCCCTGGTTGGACGGACCGCCGCCGAACAACGAGCTGGAGCCCGCAGCGGAGGGGATATTGGTCACGTGCCGGTACACGGTGCGCTGTCCAGTCGGATCGTGGCGCTTGATCGCCTCGAGGAAGTCATCGAGCGAAACGACGAGCATCATGATACGGTTCCTCCTATACCATCACCCATGCCGCGGCGAGGGTGTCCTTGCAGTTCTGAATGGCGTCTTCGGACGTCTGCCCCCAAGTCACGATAGGCTTAACCTCGAAGCTGAGGATCCGTTGGCCGCCCGGCGCAAGGTACCCGACTTCCATCAGCGCGCGCAGATACTCGGCCAGTTCGGCGGCTCCGTTACACGAGCCCTCAGCGCCGAAGAACGGGTGCTCGTCGCCGTATGCGGGATGGTTCGGGTCGCTGAAGAGGCAGTTGCCCATGTGCGCGTGAACGAGGTGCTCCTTGGCTGCACCCAGAGCTTGGCGTGGCGTCTCGTCGAGCAGCGGGAGGTGTGAGAGGTCCAGCATCAACCCGAAGCGAGGCACCTGCTTCTTCACTGTCTCCGCGAGCCGGACTGCGTTGTGCGTCGGGCCGATAAGACAGTTCTTGCCGAATGGCTGGCAATCGAAGGTCTCGAGTGTGAGGCCGATGCCGAGGCGCTCGGTTCGTTCGCCTATCTGGATTAACGAGTCGGCGAGACGCTGCTCGGCCGCTGGGACGTCTCCGTCCTCCGGCACCTTGCCGCTAAGGACGGCGACCGCTGATGCGCCTACATCGGCGGCCTCGCCCGCACACTCTAGCACTTGGGCAATCGCGCGGTTGCGCTCTGCAGGCTCGGGATGGTTCAGGTCCAGCTTTTGGCTGAGCAGCGGGGGCTGCGCGCCGTAGGTGTAAGCACAACCGGCGTCTCGAAGCACGCGCCGGACCTGATCCCGCACCGTGTCGTCTCTAATCCACGTGATCTCGACGGCAGTGAAGAAGGGGTCCTCGGCGATCCGCGTCACGGTCTCCAAGATCGGCCCCTCCCCCTTCATGCACTGCGGAAAGGCCATGAAGTGCACGATACCGAGCCTGCAGAAGTCGTGAATGGGCTTGTCCATGGCATCCTCCCCTCTTCGCACGTTCGCGTGTGCGCTGGCTCTTCCTGCGGACACTTCGCCTAAATCGAGGGCGGTATGGGAACGGAGTTATCGGGGAAACCCGGCTCGTTGGGTCGGGGAAGTCGCTCCTCGACAGGCAGGAGCACCGGGAACGGACCGTGCGGCTCCACCTGATACCAATACGCCGTACTCGAGTAGTCGTAGGACAGCTTGTTCGCGTGCCCGTGCTCGATACTAACACGGATGGATTTGGTGAAACGCACCGGGTCTTCGATGTGGTAGCGATACATCGAGTTCTTGCCCTTGAAGGGCCAGTCTTTGTTCCCGGAGTATAGGATTAGGCCGTGGTAGGGTGCGCAGTACTCCGTCTGCGGGCAGTAGGCCATGCAGAAGTAGTCTTCGGTGCCGGTGCCATGCATGCGCGGCGGCCACGGCTCGCCATCTATCACGATCATGTCGTCGCCCTCACCGTACCAGTCGTTGCCCTGTCGTTGGAAGCAATCTATGTCTAGGTGACATCCCACGTAATGGCCCTCGCCGGTCGCCTCCAGAATCAGATAGTTGTCTTTGTCGCTCAGGTTCGGGGTTTGCCAAGGCTCCATGCGTCCGGGGCCTAGCCGGGTGGTCAGCCAACCTTGGGTCGGGTTCTCCCTTCGCCACTGTACGTGGAAGCGCGCGATCTCGGGTCCGTGCGGTGCGTCGTACTCCTCGTAGTCTATATAGAAGAACAGGTGGAGGTCCACCGAGCACTCGTTGGTTACGGTGATGCGAGCAGAGTTGAACGGCATGGGGAACCAGCAGTTCATTCCCCGTCCTCCGGAAGGACCCATCTGCAGTGGCGCGCTGACGAAGTCCTTCAACATCCCATGCCCCATGCCGAAGAAGTCGCCGATAGGTGCTTCGACGCTGGGTGTCTGCTCGCCGTCCCAGTACATGCGGATCACGATCTTGCGCGGGTAGGCATACTCCGGTCCCTCGGGTCCGAGGGTGGACCAGATGTGCTTGATGCAACCTGGCTTGTCGGTGACCATGATCTCGCGGCACTCGCCGGGCTTCAGGCGCCAGGCGTCGGCGTTCTTGCCCTCCACGTCGTAGCTGGATGCTCGGCGCGAGGTGTACTTCCGAAGGGTAGCGAGGTTCGACAGGGTGGTGTGACCGATCATAGGGGCAACTCCGTTGGCTCGATGTCTGGGTCCTCCCTTCGCTTCAGCACGCTCAGCCTCCTTCCGACGGCTCTCCCGGGCCTGGGTACACTCCGGCCCTAGACCAGGAGGGCCGAGCATGAGCAACGATGCCACACGCGCACTGCACGAGCTGTTTCGCGAGGACTGGGAGCACCGCATGCGCGCCCACCCCGAGTGGGCCTCGTACCTAGGTGACAAGCGCTACAACGATCGCTGGACCGACCATAGCGAGGAAGGCTTCAAGGCTCGGCACGAGCACACGCTGGAGAACCTTGCAAGGCTCGAGGCGATTGACCGCTCCGCACTCTCCCCTGAGGACCAGCTGAACTATGACCTGTTCCAGGATGAGCAGAAGACCGCGGCGGACGAGTACTCCACGAACTGGCGCTACATCGCGCTGGACGCACGCGGGGGAATCCAAACGCTAGACAACTTTTCCGAGCAGCTTTCTTTCGGTTGCGCCAAAGACTACGACGACTGGATCGCGCGGCTGGAGGCGCTGCCTACGCTCATGGACCAGACCATCTCCTTGTTGCGCGAGGGGTTGCGGTGCGGCATCAAGCACTCACGCGTGGTGATGCAGCGCGTGCCGAGGCAAGTCGAGAGCCAGATCGTAGACGACGCCGAGCAGAGCCGCTTCTACCGCCCCTTCGTCGCCATGCCCGGGCTCTCCGACGCAGAATCCGGCAGGCTCCGGCAGGCAGCACGCAACGCGATCGTGGGGTGTGTGGTTCCGTCCTATCGCAAGCTGCTTGCCTTCGTGAACGAGGAGTACCTGCCGGGCTGCTACGAGCAGGCCGGGGCATGGCAGATGCCCGGCGGCGAGGAGATCTATCGCCACTTCGTTCGCAAGTACACCACGACGGACATGACACCCGACGAGGTGTTCGAGACGGGCCTGCAAGAGGTCGCGCGCATTCGGGCAGAGATGGAGAAGGTGAAGCAAGAGTCGGGCTTCACGGGCAGCATGAAGGAGTTCTTCGAGTTCCTTCGGACCGATCCGCGTTTCTTTCACGAGACAGCCGAGGACCTTCTCACCGCGTACCGCGCTTTCGCAAAGCGGATCGACCCGCTGTTGGTGAAGGTATTTCGAACCATTCCGCGCATGCCGTACGGCGTGGATCCCATCCCCGAGGCGGTCGCGCCCGACACCACGGCAGCGTACTACCAGCCGCCCGCTGACGACGGGTCGCGTGCCGGTTCCTATCGCGTGAACCTGTACCAGCCCGAGTCGCGACCCACGCACGAGATTCCGGCGCTGTCCATGCACGAAGCGGTTCCTGGGCACCACTTCCAGATCGCACTGGCGATGGAGTTGAAGGACCTTCCCGATTTTCGGCGCCACGGGCACTGGACGGCATACATCGAAGGTTGGGCGCTATACGCGGAGTCGCTGGGCCATGAGTTGGGGCTGTACGACAATCCCTATGCGGAGTTCGGACGCCTGACCTATGAGATATGGCGCGCGATTCGGCTGGTGGTGGACCCCGGCATTCATTGGAAGCGGTGGACGCGGCAACAGGCGATCGACTATTTCCTAGAGAACTCACCCAAGACCGAGCTGGACGTGGTGAACGAGATAGACCGTTACATCGCTTGGCCAGGACAGGCCGTGGCGTACAAGATCGGCGAGATCGAGATTCAGAAGCTCCGCCGAAACGCTACCGATGCACTCGGTGAACGGTTCGATCTGAAGGAGTTCCACGAGGTGCTATTGTTGGCGGGCCCGATGCCTTTGTCGGTCCTGCGCAAGCGCGTGGAGGCGTGGGTGGCGTCTCGTCGGGTGTGATGCACCGGCGGCGACTGCGGCGATGGCGCCTGCGATCCTGGCAGATCCCTTTGCGAGCTTTTGGCGACCACCTGAGCCGTGCAGTGGCGGTTCTCGGCCGCTTCGAGAGCAAGGCCCTGGGGTCGGTTCTCACGCAGAGCACGCCAAGTGCCGCAGAGAGCGCAGACGGGCTCGAATGCCTCCGGAACACCTGTAGTAGCCCTATGTCTCCGGTCTGTGCACGACGGGGGGCAGAATAGAGAGCGCGAAAGGCCTCCCCCGGCTGGCCTTTCGCGCTTGGATTGACCGTCGGTCAAGTCTGGAAGTGTCGGCATGAGCGCAGGGCTCCCACATTCGCCGGCTAGCTCTCCATCAGAATCTTCGGCAAGCTAAATGCCATCCGCCACCCGTCGTGCGATCGAGCCCGAAATGCCGGCACCCGGGAGCCGAAAGCACGCAAGCCTAGCTACTGTCGGTCCACGAACACCCCGACCTGCGACTCCGAGGGCTTGGCCCGTTGTGTCGTCCAGTTCACGGCCTCGGCCCCGTTCTTCGCCCAGGGACTGCCGTCCGGGTAGGTGTCGTTTCCGCCGAGGTCCATGAAGACTCCGAGGCAGAGGGCGATGTCCCGCACGCCGCCTGCGGAGGCATTCGCCTTGCCCAGGGTGGTGCCACTGCTTCGATACTCGTCGTCGCCGGCGAAATCCACGAAGATGCCGATGCCATTGGCGTTTCCCCCGCCGAGCGACAGGTTCGGCGCCCGGTAGCGGTCGTTCCCCGCCCCATCGAGCAGCAGGCCGATGGAGAAGTCGTGACCCGCGCCCTGCGCCATGTTCATCGTCGCCTCGTATTGGTCCTCACCCTCGTAATCGTGCAGGATCCCGATGGCGAAGTGAGCGCACGCTCCCTGCACGTACCAGATGCCCTGGTACACGTCGCTACCCGCCAGGTCGGCAAGCAGCCCGACCGCCTTCCAGTATCCGACTCCCTGGCCGAACACCCCGCAAGAGTACCGATCGTCGCCGCTCACGTCGCAGAGCACGCCAAAACCGCCCCCGAGGGAGTGCCCGTCGCTGTAGTCGGCACGCCTGCCGAAGCCGCAACCCTGCGCCATACTGACGTTGTGCTCCTTCGTCTGAGGCGAGGGAAAGTCGATCCGGGTGTCGTTTGCTGCGTACCGGTCGTTACCGGCCCCGTCTGCGAGCAAGCCGAATCCGCGTGTCAGTCCGCATCCCTGAGCCTGGCTGAAGCAGGCGTAGGTGTCGGTGCCTGCGGTGTCGGCTAAGATGCCGATGCCGTGTTCTGCGAAGCCCTGGCAGCGGGTGTAGCCGTCGTAAGTGTCGTTGCCTGCGCGGTCCCAGACAACGGAGACGCCGTAGTGCGCTGCGCCTTGCCCCATCGCGACCGAGCGGTATAGGTCCCTTCCGGCGAGGTCGAACAACACGGAGACGCCGCAGAGCGCGCCTCCGGTGGTCGGCAACGGGCCCCCCTTGTTTCGAAGTGGAGATCCGGCTACGGTTGCGCCGGCCAAGGACTGGTCCGACACGTACTGGTCGTTGCCTTCGATGTCGAAGAGGAGGCTAATGCTGTTCGCGCTCGATGTGGTCGCAGCGCCACCCAAGTAGGTGTCGTCACCGGCAAGGTCTATGATCAGGAAGTAGGGGCGGGACTCGTAGGAATCCGAGCCGTTACCGCGGAGGCAGACCCAACCCAGAGCCGTTTCCACTTCGTACCGGAAGTCCGTTTTCGGAGCGGCACGCAGCCACTCGGTCGCCTTCTCACAAGCCATCGTCAGGTCGATTGCGGCCGAGGTCATGTAGCGGAGGTCTACCGCACGAGCCAACCGGAGACTGCGATCCACAGCTGCGAAGCTCTCGTCGTCCCCTCGGGCGAGCGTGTCCCAAGCCTTTGCCGGACCGCCGACTTCATCGAAGGTCACCTCGCGCGCCCTCACGACAGCCGATGCAGCGTTCGCCAAAAGGCTTACTGCTTTCGCGACCTCCTTCGGCACCGCTTCGGCGCCCGCGCGGAACTTTTCGACACTGCCGACTCCTCCGGCAGAAGCATCGAGAGCCGCAAGCGCCGAGGCGAAGTCGGGGCTCTGCTCGGCCGACTGCTCCATGGAGGAGATGGGATTGCCGAGGAGCGTCCGTCGCGTACCGATGCCGATCTGCACTCCGGTAAGCATCAGGAGCTCGGAGGGTTTCGCGATGGCTGCGACGATACGCTGTGTCATGCCGGTCTCGAATGTCGGGATCCGCCACGGAGCTTCCCAATACGCGCTGAAGGAGCCGAGAACGAACTCGTCGAAATCGAAGAAGCGCAACAGGTTCTGATCGAAGCGCGCCGTCTCGGTCGTCAGCCCGGCCGAGGAGAGGGCTCGGGAGGCGGCATCGTCGAAGGGAGTGCTCAAGGAGAGAGCGGCAATCAATAGGCCAATCATGGGGACACCTCCTGCATCTTCCATCCTGTTACCTCTCCGTGCGCTGCTTCCTGCCGCGGCCGCGCTGTGCGTTGCAGCGGCATGGAGCCAGTCCGCCGCCGACACATTTCCGGCGCCTCCCAAGGAGTTCAATGCACAGACCGTGCAGAAGGCAGGGTTCTTGGAGGTCAGCTTCCCCTCGGCACATCAGACCGAGTGGCCGGAGAACGACATCGTGCGAGCGCGGCTGATCCGCCCAGCGGGGGCCGAGGAACCGATGCCCACAGTGATCCTGTTGCACGGGCTGGGCGTCGCGGACCACTTCCTCGAGGAGCGCATCGCAAAGCGACTGAACGATCGCGGGATGGCGGCGCTGCTGGTCACGCTTCCCTATCACATTGAGCGCAGCCCGCCGGGGTATCGCAGCGGGGCGCTGGCACTGCGACCCGACGTTGGCGCATTCGAGGAGATGGTGCGCCAATCAGTTTCCGACCTACGGCGTGCCGTGGACTGGGCGGAAGCTCAGAGCTTCATTGATGCAGAGCGCATCGGCGTCCTAGGGGTCAGTCTCGGAGCCATCATCGCTTCGCTAGGCATGGCAGCCGAGCCTAGGCTCCGGTTCGGAGTGTTTCTGCTCGGGGGCGGAGATGTTGCGCATATCCTGTGGAACAGCTCCCTTTCGATTTCCGTCCGAGAGGTGTTGCGTCGCAACGGGTGGACGGAGGAGCGCTTGCGTTCCCGCCTTAAGGACGTCGAACCGTTGTCGTACGTGAACGCGGAGATGGGCGAGCGCGTTCTGCTGGTTGGCGCGATGTTCGACACGGTAGTTCCGGCGACGGACACGGAGAAGTTGCACAAGGCACTAGGTAGTCCCCCGATGCTCTGGCTGGAGACGGGGCACTACGGAGCGGTCTTCGTGGAGCGCAGGCTACTCCGAGTGGTTGCGGACTTCTTCGCAGCGAGGTTTTCTGGCGAAACGTATTCGCCGCCGAGTTCCATCGGTGCTCCGACGGTTCGGATCGGCTTGATGCTCGATCGAGAGTCTGGGCTGCAGGTTGCGGCGGGCTTGGACTTGTGGCGCTCGAACTCGCGCGGGGACTTCTATGCGAGCGGCTTCTTGACCACACGGGGTCCAGTTCTCTTCGCAGGCTGGAGGGGGCCATTGGGGTTTTCGGTCGGAGCCGTTGCGCACCCGAGGAGAACCGTTCCGGGCGTCGTCTGGCACTTCGTGCTATGAAGTGGACTGCCTCTGCCGAGCCAGGGCTGCGGCTTCCTGGTTCAAGAGTGATCGAGATTCGGTTACTTGGCACCGATTAATTTGCTGGGAGTGGGATGACGGCGAGTACGAATCAGCAGCATCTTGCGCGGCGGCTCTTGTAGAAAACCGGGACTTTTGATATACTGTTCTCGAATCGAGTGTGGGAGGCGATAACCTGAGGCATCGGCAGGCCTTCTCGCTGGTGGAGCTTCTCGTCGTCGTGGCGGTGATAGCCATCCTCGCGGCGCTGCTGTTTCCTGTCATGAGCGCTGCGCGCGGTGCTGCGATCCGTGCCTCGTGCGCCGAGAACTTCAGCGCTGTGCTGAAGGCTCTGCGGATGTACATGGACGAGTACAGCGATCGGTTCCCGCCCACCAATTACCACGCTTACATCCCCGAGAGAGTCGACCCCGACGACCGAACGTGGGTCCAGGTTCTCTACCCGTACACCAGGTCGGTAGACGTGTTCGAATGCCCCGGTGACACTGGACGTGCAACACCGGCTCGCGTCGGGCGTTGGGACGACGTGGATGCGGCGCCTGACGACGACTGGGGCGAGTTTTACGTTCGGTCCTTGCGAACGAACTTGGGGTTCAACTTCATGTACCTCTCACCCCTCGTGCGAGATGTGACGCTTGGCTGGATGGCGTTTCCCAACCGCTTTTCTAGCATCGCCAGCCCTGCGAGGACGCTCGTTTTCGTGGACAGCGTGTGGGGCCGGGATCATCTAGGTCGCCCATTCGGCGGGGGTCAGTGGGTCGTGGTTCCTCCTTGCCGATATCTGGCTGCCAACGCAGTGAATCGGGACACTTTCCCACGGGTCGTCTGGCAGAACGAATACTATTGGCGAATGGCCCCGAAGGGATGGGAGTCGGATCCGAAGTCGAGCAACTATTATGGTGGTGCGTGGAACTGGCACAACGGCGGGTTCACGGTCGTATTCGCCGACGGCCACGTTCGGCGCTTGATGCCAGATGAACTCACTGCGGGGTGTTCTCGCCTTCAGAACTGGGACGGGTTGATCAGCGACCAGTCCGCGTACATTTGGGACTTGCAGGATTAGGGTCGCCTCTCGAAGAAGGAGGCTATTATGAGCTTCTTTGATACCACCGCGGGTAAGGTTATTGGTATCGTCGTCATCCTCGCGATAGTCGGGGTCGGGGTCTGGTTTGCTGCGGTACGCATGGCTCCTGCTACGGACAGCCCATCGGACGTCACGAACCTGATGCCGCCGAGTGACCCGAACTCGAAAGACGTTCTGGACAACAATCAGCTGTACGGCACGCCTCCACCATTCCCTGGTGCAGGCGACAAGAGCCGACGCTAAACGCAAAGGACTACGAACATGATCATGAAAAGGACCGGTTTCACGCTTATCGAGCTGCTGGTTGTCATCGCAATTATCGCGATTCTTGCTGCAATCCTATTCCCTGTATTCTCACAGGCTCGCAAAGCCGCCAAGGTCTCGCAGTGCATCTCGAACTACAAGCAGGTCGCGATTGCCCAAGCGCAGTATCGCGGTGACAATAACGGCAAGTTCGTCCTCACCAATCACACCGCAGCATGGGCGGGGTGTTCGTACGACTACAGAGACCAAGTCTGGGTAACGTCCCTTCAGGGCTACGTGAAGGAGTGGACAGTCTTTCGCTGCCCGTCTGACCCGACTGCCAACGACAAGGAGCTAACCCAGCACGGCAACGAAGGCGAATGCCCGCCACCGGCCAACCGCTGGGAACGCAACTACGAGTGGTCGCTGCGCACTAACGTCGGGATGAACTCATATTATCTGAGCCCGGTGTATTCCACTTCGTCAGGTTGGGGCTCCGTTCCGACGAAGGAAGGGCGCATCGCTTCGACCGCCAACACGTTCCTCCACATCGACACGGTGTGGAACAGAGATGCCAGCGGCAAGCCGTTCGGTGGCGGCAACTGGATCGCCATTCCGCCTGCCCGTACGTGGGTAAAGCCGGACGGAACGCGCGTGGACACCTGGCCGCTACCGGGCAACAATTACTACCCATACACGGGTTGGCACCCAGAGCTTCCGAATGCCTGGGATGTTTTCGGTGGCTGCTGGCCGTGGCACACCGATAAGTGCACCACGGTGTTCGTGGACGGACATGCCAAGTCCATGACCATCCAGCAGATCGCGGCGGGCGTGCCGAATGTGGTCGCGAACTACGCGGGTCCGATCACGGACATTGACGCGTACAAGTGGGATATAACTCAGTAGGCTAATCGCTGACGTGGCGGGGCCCGGTGAAAGCACCGGGCCCTTGCTCATGTTTGGATCAGAGCGTGCGGGTCACCTTTCTGAGCGCCCGAGGCCTGTCCGGATTCAGCCCACGCGTCTTTGCCAAGTAGTAGGCGAATAGCTGCCCATAGACGACATACGCGATCGGCGCCAGCTCGTCCGGGATCGAGAAGGGCACTCGCATGGGCACTCGTGCCAGCCGCAGCATCTCCTCGTCATCGGAGAACACCATCAGCTCGGCCTTGCGCTCGAGCAGCTTGGTGGCTTGCTCCCGGACCGCAGGCAGACTCGGACCCGAGTTGGCCATCATTAGGCACGGAAAGCCTTGTCGCAGTAGCGCCATCGGGCCATGCATGAAATCGGCGGCAGAGTAGGATTTCGCCATTACGTAGCTCGTCTCGATGATCTTCAGTGCAGTCTCGAGAGCAGTGGCATAGTTGTAGCCACGACCGAGCACAACGCACTCTTCCATGAAGCGGAACCGTTCCGCGATACGCTCGATCTCAGGAGCCGCCTTTAGGGCAGATTCCACCGCGTCGGCCGCTGCCTCGATCTCGCGTTTGGGAGGCTCCATACCTACCAGAGCGTGCGCAAAGACCAACAGCGCCCCCAGAGTGGCCGTATAGGTCTTGGTAGCCGCGACCGAACGCTCGCGTCCTGCGCCCAGCGGCAACAGGTGCGCCGCTGCCTGCGCCAACGGACTTTGCTCCTCGTTGGTGATGGCCAAGGTCACCGCGCCTGCCCGTCTTGCTTCCTGGACGACCGCCGTCACGTCGGGGGCGGCACCGGACTGGGAAATGCCAACAACCAGCGACCCCTTTTGACGGAGCCGTGCACCGTACAACGTGAGGACGCTCGGCGCCGCCAACGCGACCGGCATGCCGCAACGGATTTCGAGCAGGTACTTGGCGTAGGTAGCGGCGTGGTCCGAGGTTCCGCGAGCAGCGATCACCACGAATGGGCAGCTCCTGGCAGCCTTCGCCGCTGCCACCGAGCGCTGCCACAGCCTGTCCACGGCGCCGCGCAGAATCCGAGGCTGTTCGCTCATCTCGTCCAGCATGTGACTCATCGAGAGCACGGTACCCGCTCAGAACGAGGCTGCGCACGGGTCTGTGCTCCTGAGGATCGACACGGTTTTATCCCTTTTTTCCGCCGCTCCTGTACCAATTGGGGGGAACTTGGTGTAGAATAGTGGTGAGCCGCCCGGTCGGCGCAAAGCCGTCCGAGGGATACGGCAGCCGCGCAGCCTATGTAAGTCGCGGTCACGAGCTAGCTCTGACTACGTTGTTTTTGGCCGCAACCTGGGAGACTGGGGAAATTGCCCCATGTCTCCAATTGCTTTTAACAGTCTGGTCCAGCGCGAATAGTTTGAAGGAGAGTTTTAGACGGCCGAAGTGATCGTTGTGCCGAACTCCCGGAACTATCGCGAACATCAAGGAGGTACGCGATGGCCGTGTCCGTGAGAAGGTTGTTTTGGGGGACGTTGATTACGGTCGCCCTGTCTGGTCTCGTTGTCCAGGCGGGCGCTGTATCGTATGTCGACCCCGATGCTTTGGACCCCAACGTAAATATCCTGTACCAGGGTTCCGTGTTGCTCGATCCTGTTCCGGGGGTCTCCCTCGGGGATGTCTATGTCGACTACTGGGCGTTCACTCATGTGGGCGATCCTGGCTACTTCTACTCTTATAGAATTCGGAACGTGTCGGGCAGCAGCATCACCGGTGTTCCTGGCGCAATCACCTATTTCGGCTTGACCGATATCTCGCCATTCGTAAACCTCGGTAACGGCGGTGGCAAGGGCGGGGGAGTCAACTTCATCCCGTGGTTTTTCATCGGAGATGAAGCTGCTGGAGATGCCGAGTGGGCTGGAACCACCTCGAGCGCAATACGCGTAGGCAGTGCGTCACCCGACGTAGCCGACACCGCGCTGATGTTCCAAATCCACAGCCTGTACGAGCCCGATGCGGGGATCCTTTGGGTCGCAACTGCATCCGGTGGCGGATACTCGGGTCAGAACGTCGGTGTGTACGTCCCAGGTCTCGTTCCTGAGCCTGCAACGCTCGTAACCGTTGGTCTAGGCCTGATCGGGCTCCGCATGTTCCGAGGGCGTCGCAACCGATAGCCCTTGTCGGCGAACACGCCGAACCTTTCGGGGAGCTGCTCCTTGCGGCTCCCCATCGCTATTTGGGCAAGTCGGGGGGTATCGCCTACAACGGTATAATCCAGGCGCACTGGCGGGTCGTCTAAGGGCAGGACAGCAGATTTTGGTTCTGCTTGTGGAGGTTCGAATCCTCCCCCGCCAGCCACCGTCACTGTAAGGAGCCACACGGTTTTGACACTGTCCGGAGTGATCCTCGCCGCAGGCAAAGGCACGCGCATGGTGTCCGAGCTACCCAAAGCCCTCCACCCTGTCTGTGGCATCCCTCTGACCGAGCACTGCGTGCGCGCGATGCGCTCGGCAGGCGTTCCCCGCCCCATCGTCGTTGTCGGGCACGGTGCCGAGCGAGTGCAGGATGTGCTCGGCCCTCAGAACGACTACGCTGCCCAGAGCGAGCAACTGGGGACAGGGCATGCTCTGATGCAAGCGCTTCCCGCGCTACGCAACCAGGGTGCCACGCGCGCCCTGACGATGCCCGGCGACGCACCGCTAGTGACCGGCGAGATGTTGACCTCGCTGCTGAGAACTCACGAGGAGATGGGGGCGCAGCTCACCTTTGCGGTGTGCCAGTACGACGACCCGACGGGCTACGGGCGCGTGCTGCGAAACCAGGCGGGAGAGCCGGTGGGGATCGTCGAAGAGCGCGACTGCACACCCCAGCAGCGCCTAATCAAGGAAGTCTGCACCTCGCTCTATTGCTTCGAGGTGGCGTTGTTGGCCGACCTGCTGCCACGACTCAAAGCGGACAACGCACAGCAAGAGTACTACCTCACGGACATCATCGGCCTCGCTGCAGCAGCCGGCTACCGTGTGGCTACTTGGACAACGCCGGATCCCACGCTGCTGATGGGTGTGAACGACCGCTGGCAACTAAGTCAGGCAGCCGAAGTCCTGCGGATGCGCAAGCTGAAGGATCTGGCGACGAGCGGCGTGACCATCACCGACCCGAAGAACAGCTATGTGGACATGGACGTCCAGATCGGCCCGGACACCGTCGTAGAGCCGGGGTGCTGCATTAAGGGGACGACACGCATCGGGCGCAACTGCACGATCGGCCCAGGGACGCGAATCGTGGACGGCATCGTGGAGGACGGCGCCACCGTCCTGAGCAGCAACGTGGTGGAGAGCGAGATCGGTTTCGGTACTCGGGTCGGCCCGTTTGCTCATCTGCGACCGGGAACAAAGGTCGGACGCAACTGCTCGATAGGGGATTTCGTGGAGTTGAAGAACTCCCAGATTGGAGACGATGTGAGCATCGGGCACCTCGCGTACGTGGGAGATGCGACGGTCGGGTCGGACACTAACATCGGGGCGGGCACTATCACCTGCAACTACGATGGGAAGCGAAAGCACCGGACGGTAATCGGCAAAGGCGTGTTCATCGGCTCGAACAGTACGCTCGTTGCACCGGTGCAGATCGGGGACGGAGCCTTTACGGCGGCGGGCTCCACGATCACCGAGGACGTCGAGCCGGATGCACTGGCAATCGGCAGGGCCCGGCAAGTGAACAAAGAGGAGTGGGCACGGAAATGGCGGACCAAACAATAGGCAAAGCCCAGGCGGCGATCCACATGGATATCGGCGAACCGACCGGAATGAAACTCTTCACCGGCAACGCCAACCCGGAGCTGTCGGAGCGCATTGCCGAGTCGTTAGGGACCACGTTGGGACAGATCCGATGTTCACGCTTTTCGGACGGCGAGATACGCGTCCAGATCGAAGAGAGCACGCGCGGGGACGACGTGTTCATCATTCAGCCCACGTGCGCGCCCGTGAACGACAACCTGATGGAACTGCTGATCATGCTGGATGCGTTCCGTCGGGCCTCTGCGCGGCGCATCTCGGTGGTGATGCCCTATTACGGATATGCGCGCCAAGACAAGAAAGTTAAGCCCCGTGAGCCGGTTAGCGCGCGCCTGGTGGCGAATCTGATCACCAACGCAGGCGCAGACCGCATCATGTGCGTGGATTTGCACGCAGACCAGATTCAGGGATTCTTCGACCTGCCGGTGGACCACCTGTATGCGGGGCCGCTGATCGGGCAGTACCTGATAGAACACGAGATGCACCTACGGGACACGGTGGTGGTGTCACCGGACGTGGCGGGCGTGCCACGGGCGCGGAGGCTCGCGGAGCAGCTCGGTGCGCCTATCGCTATCATCGCCAAGCGCCGCCCGGAACCGAACAAGGTGGACATCATGGAGATCATTGGCGAGGTGGAAGGCAAGACGTGCATCATGATAGACGACATGATCGACACGGCGGGCTCCATCGTTCAGGGCGCCGATGCGCTGTTCCACCGGGGCGCGGTCGACGTGGTGGCGTGCTGCACGCACGGAGTGCTTTCCGGCGATGCGCCGAAGCGGCTGGAGTCCTCGGGCATCTCGCTGGTGGTGTGCACGGATACGGTGCCGATCGATCGTACGAAGCGCTTCCCGAAACTGACGGTGCTCCCCGCCGCTCCGCTTCTCGCCGAAGCCATCCGCCGCGTGCACCTCGACATGTCCGTCAGCAGCCTCTTCGACCGGTGGGGGTAGGCTTCAGGCCTCTATGCCCCGGGCCGCGTCCCGGGCTACTGGCTGTGACCGACCGGGGTCGGGGAGGCAGGGACCGCGCCGTCGCAGGAGCGTAGGAAGCCCCGACGCTCGGCTGCTGGGCTTCGCCGAGGGAGAAAGGTCACCTGCCGGCCCCGCAGCCGGAGGCTCGGGGCATGGAACACTCTCAATCAACAGCCGGCCTTCGGCTCGCCCGCACTCGCTTTCCTCGCGTCGGGCTGCCTGACCCAGGCGCTGGCCGATGCGGTACGGCAGCGGGGTGCGACAGCGCCAACGGCAGCAAGATCGGTCTGATGCCCATTCGAGCTGAAGTCTCGCGTATCCACTCACGAGCAAACGGTATCGTGTGCAAGCGCAAGGTGACCTTACGGAACTCCGCGAAGATGTCTTCTGTCATCGGGGACTCCACGTCGTACTCCACTCGATACGTTACGGTGAGCTCGGCAGCCGGCTGTCCCTCTGGCACACCGTCGGCTCCAAGCACAATGAGGCGCACCCCGTACGTTGCATGGACCACGGCGATTCGATCCTCGCAAGTCACCAGCTCGGCGTCCTCGCCGAATTCCAGCAGGGCCTGAGAGTCGTCAGTTGCCGGGCGCGATGCAACCTCGGCCTCGCAGCGCACAATCCTGATGGACCGCATAACGAGACCAGAGAGGAATGCGGCGAACTCCTCAGCAGATACTGGGCTCGATACGCCCGTAGCCACCATCGTCACCTCCGATGCGCTCGAATTTCAGTCCGTGCCTCTTACCGGTGCGCCGATACTGCGGTTCGAAGTCAACAGCAGGAATCACGACGAGTGATGAACTCGCTACCTCGTCCATGGCCGCTCGAACCTCTCGCATCTCGCCGATGATTGACGGAGACGTTGCGGGCAATACGGGGCCGAAGTCCAGGCCTGCGGTGAGGGCATCCGCAGCGGACTGGAGGGCCTGAACCATCAGTTGGTTAAGGCTCACGCCTTGTTCGTCCGCCAGCCGGTCGAGGCGGGCGTGGAGGGTCTTCGGCAGGCGCAGCGTTACCCGCCCGCTGTACGACGCCCACGGCGCGTGGGTCCGTGGTGCGGGCATGCTATCCAGCGGCTCGTCCGACAGTCCGTTCTCTGCAAGCTCGCGGAGTGCGTCAACGGCCGCCGCAGGCGTTTCACCATAGCCGGCAGCGGTTGACGCAAGCTCTTCGTAGATCGCCTCGAACCCCCCACCATCCGAAGCAGGCAGAGGCGTGACCTTGATCGTGTAGGCGTTCAGCAACTCATTCAGCGTCTTCATTCCTGTTCAATCCAATCTAGGGCCTTCAGTATGTCCCGGATGGCGGCCGGGTGGACTTCGCCCTGCCTTCCGAAAGCATGGGGGTTTATCAAGATGAACCCCATCGGGAAGTGCGGGCAGCATTCGAGCTTCGGATGCCATATCTTGTAGTGGCCCTTGGTCGTCAGCACGAGGCTGAAGTCCAACCGCTTCAGTTCGGCCAACACCTCGTCGACTCGATGTCCTGCACGGTTCCCGTCCCTCCAGACGTCTACAAGGCGTCTCTTTATCATTATACCGTCTTGACACCATATATAGTGTCACTTTCTTGGAGACTCTTCTGTTGGACTGCGGTTATCCCCGCCCTTGGTCCCGCGCCACCCCGCAATCCCGCGGGCAACCGGGTGGCTGAGTACGGCACTCCGCAGCTTGCTTCGTGGCTAGTCTGACAAGTCCTCTTGCGTATCGCACATCATGCTTGCCTCACCACGGCGAGTGGTGAAGGATGAAGGAGGCACTGAGGGGGCGGGAGCGCGGGAGGCCTGGTCGGGTAGGCTTTGGGTATGGGACAGAGGTTGTTCGGGGTGTTTCCGGCGGTGATCACGCCGTTCGACGAGGAGGGGCGGATCGACTCGGCGGCGTTCGTGCGGTTGCTGGCGTGGCACGAGTCGGTGGGTTGCGACGGCGTGGTGGTTAGCGGCACCAACGGTGAGGCAGCCTCGATGACCGTGCGCGAGCGCATGGACCTGTTCACGCTGGCCGCCACGCACCGCGGGAAACTGCGCATCATCGCCGGGACGGGCTCGGCGAACCTCGAAGACACCAACCTGCTGAACAAGCACGCGGCCGCAGAAGGCTGTGATGCCGCTCTCGTGATGCCACCCTACTATTTCAAGAATCCGCCGCAGGCCGGAGTGCGCGAGTACTACCTGCGGGTGCTAGACGCCGCTCGACTGCCGGTGCTGCTGTACAACATTCCGCAAATCACCGACACTCCCATCGAGATCGAGACGCTCGCCGAGCTTGCCGACCACCCGAACCTGCTGGGGATGAAGGACAGCTCCGGTTCACCCGATTACCTTCGTGCTGCCCTCCAGAGGCTACCGGGCAGGTGCGTGATGGTGGGGCAAGAGAACCTGCTGCTGGAGTGTCTTCGCCTCGGCGGCGCGGGCACGGTGAGCGGGGCATCGAACGCCTATCCGGAGCTCGCGGTCGCGGTGGTGCGAGCCTTTCAGACCGGTGGCGATCCGGAGAGCGCTCAGGAGCGCCTGTCGGCGATGAACGATGTGCTGCGCCAATACGGCCTCCCCGCCGCTGGAAAGGCCGCCGTACGGGCACGGGGGCTGCCCGGTGGCAAGATGCGACTACCCTTGCTAGACCTCACCGAGGGGCAGACGAGCGAGATGATGGCGCGGTTCGAGAGCCTGGGGCTGCCTACGACCGTCTAGTTCGTCGGCAGGAATCCCCATGCCCAGGGCGGAACGGGAAGGCAAACCGTGAACCCCCATCTTGGACCGGCAGAGCAGACTCGCAGCCGCGTGCGCACCGTTCTGGATCTTCTAGACGGCGCTCGCGGCGTAATCGCGTTTCTGTTCGTGTTCATGCTAGGGGTGGCGTTCAGCCCCGTTTCACTGAAGACGGGCCACTCCATCTTCCTGCAACCCACGACGCAGCTCGATATCCTGTACGAGTATGCGGAGTACGGCCTATTGGCGTGCGGGATGACGCTGGTAATCCTAACGGCTGGGATTGACCTGGCCGTGGGCTCGCTGCTCGGATTCGCCGCGACCTTTTTCTCGCTGCTGACGGTCGGCTACGGATGGGCAGCGCTTCCCGCGATTGCAGTCACTGTGGGGGCCGGTGGGGTAGCGGGTCTTATCAGTGGCACGCTAGTGACGAAGCTGCGAATGCAGCCGTTCGTCGCCACGCTAGCGATGATGGTGGCTGCACGCGGATTGGCCAAGGTGATCTCTGGGGGCATCAAGATCCAGCCGGGCGCCCAACCGTGGTACGTGTATCAGGCGGGGCGACCGCCCGTGTTCGACTGGCTCACTTCCCCACTTCCCGGCCTAGGTCTGCAGCCCATCACGCTCGCTTTCCTGATTACGGTGGTCGTGCTGTACTTCGTGGTCCGGTACACGACCTACGGCCGCACGCTGTACGCGGTAGGCGGCAACGAGCAGGCGGCCAGACTTTCGGGAATCAACGTTTCGCTGACGAAGGTGCTCGCTTACGTGATCTGCGGCATCACGGCGGGCATGGCAGGGGTCTCGAACGCGGCGCGGCTCGGGCTGGGCGACCCTTCGGAGGCGGGCTTCACCTACGAACTCGACGCGATTGCCGCGGTGGTCATTGGCGGAACCAGTCTGATGGGCGGACGCGGGGGCATGGTGTTCACGTTCATCGGCGTGCTCATCATCGCCTACATCAACAAGATTCTCAGCATCAACAACGTCCAGGAGGCATACCGCCTGCTGGCGAAAGGTGGGATCATCGTGGCGGCGGTGATGATCCAGCAATCCCGCTCTCGCCGCTAAGGAGGACGCTATGCGAAGGATGACTCTAGCCCCGCTCGTTGGGCTCGTTCTGTTGTCGGCCGGCTGTGGCGGGCCTGCCAAGGAGAGTCGGGGGCCATCTGGCGACGGTGCAGAGAAGCAGTTCGTCGTGGGCATGTCCCAGTGCAATCTCGGCGAGCCGTGGCGTCAGCAGATGAACAAAGACGTGGAGGAGGCTGCGAAGGCGTACCCCGAGCTTCGTGTGATCTTCAAGGATGCACAGAACAAGAGCGAGGTGCAACAGCAGCACGTGAAGGAGTTCATGCAGCAGGGAGTAGACGCCATCATCATCAGCCCGAAGGAGACCGAGCCGCTCACGGCACCCGTGGCAGAGGCGTACAAGTCGGGCATTCCGGTCATAGTTTTGGACCGCGCAGTGAACGGGGAGGACTTCACCATGTTCATCGGCGCGGACAACGTGAAGATCGGACGTGCTGCCGGGCAGTATCTCGTGAAGGTACTGGGCGGCAAGGGCACGGTGGTGGAGCTGAAGGGCCTGATGACCTCCGAGCCGGGCAAGGACCGCCATAACGGCTTCATCGAAGGCATCAAGGGCTCGCAGATCAAAGTGGTGTTCGACCCGGACTGCGGATGGCAGGAGACACGCGCAATGGCGGAGATGAACTCCGCGCTAGCGCGGTTCGACAAGATCGATGCCGTATACGGTCACAACGATCCCAGCGCGCATGGTGCCTACACGGCCGCCAAGCAGAAGGGACGCGAGAAGGAGATGAAGTTTATCGGCATCGACGCGCTGCCGCACGAAGGGATCAACTACGTGAAGCAGGGGATCTTGGATGCCACCTTCTTGTATCCGACCGGCGGCAAGGAAGCCGTGGATTGGGTGATCCGCATCCTGCGAGATAAGGCGACGCCACCGAAGAAGGTGGTGCTGCCGACGCGGATTTACACGAAGGAGAACGTGGAGGCAGGCGGGGAGGAGATCCCGTAGAGCTGCGTTGATCGGTTGCGCGTTCGATATAGCCGAGGACCCGTCATGCTGAGCCCATCGAAGCATGCGGTCAGGTACCGCGATGGTAGCATCCTAACTCGATAGCGTGCGGCTAACGGGATCATGCTTCGACAGGCTCAGCATGACGCTTTGGCCGCCGGACCTGGATTTGAAGGCAATGACAGAGCAATCGGTTGGGTGTAGCATGAGTAGTTCTGCCATCGCCACGGAGTGCAAGGAGGAGGCGTGATGAAGGTTCGACTGTTGGTAGGACTGGTTGCGATAGCGTTGTCACTGTCCTATCTGGCCGCGACGAGGATACCGCAGCAGCTCACACGCTTCGACTTCGAAGACGGTACGCTACAGGGCTGGACAGCCGTAGTGGGCGATCTGGGCAAGCAGCCTGCGTCCACCGACAACGATCGGCACGGCGGCAACTTCAACAAGCAGGGTACGTACTTCATCGGCACCTACGAGAGCAAGGGCGATGCTGCGACCGGCAGCCTCCAGTCACCGACCTTTCGCATACGTTCGCCGTGGATTACGCTGTTAGTCGGAGGCGGAAACGATCCCGATCGCACCTACGTGGTGTTAGTGCGCGCGAGCGACGGCAGAGCGCTGTATCGCGAGACTGGGCGAAACGCCGAGGCGATGGTGCGCAAGTACTGGGACGTGTCCGAGTACGTCGGTGAGGACGTGTACTTTCTGGTGGTAGACACGGCGACGAGCGGATGGGGCCATATCAATGTGGACGACCTGGGCGAGATGACGCCGGCCGAGATCCGTGCGCGAGAGCAAGCGATTCGGAAAGCAGAGGCCGACCGCAAGGCGTGGTACGACTCTCTACTAAAGCCTGCGACGCGTCAGCCCTACCGGGGCGAGCACCTAGCGGACCTCTCCATGCCAATGGGCGGTATTGGAGCAGGCAACATTGCGCTGTGCGGCGATGGCAAGCTGCGCAAGTGGCAGATATTCAACAAAGTGAATGCACGTTGCGTGGTGCCTGGGCAGATGTTCGTTATTTGGACTCCCGGCAGAGCCTCGGTGCTAGCAAAGGAGCCCGAGTACGGCCTGCCTGGGGTCGACGATATCGAATACTTCGGCGAATTCCCTATTGCCGAGCTGCGCTACTCGGATTCGAAGCTGCCTGTGCGGGTCGAGCTTCAGGCCTTCTCGCCCTTCGTTCCTGCCAACGCGAAGGACTCCGGCCTTCCGGCAATCGTGTATGTGTTTCGCGTGCACAACCCGGGCAAGACACAGAGGGACGTCGCGCTAATGGGCACTCTGCAGAATGCGGTGAACTACGATGGAGTGGGTGTCATCGAAGGGGTGCGTTTCGCCGGATACGGAGGGAATGTCAATGAGGTAGTGCGTGTGCCGGGATGCACCGCAGTGCATATGACACTGCCGACGCTGTCGGAGCAAGCTGCGCAGTTCGGTTCGATGACCCTAAGCGTGTTGGACGGATCGGCGGACGCGCGTGCCGCTTGGACGGATCCTGCCGGTTTGTGGGGGTTATTCTCATCGGGCAGAGCCGTAGCCGGCTTTCCGAAGTCACAGCCGAGTGCCCCAGGCACTACGTACAACGGAGCGGTGGTATCACGGTTCCGTCTTAAGCCCGGCGAGACGCGTGAAGTGCCATTCATCATCTCGTGGAGCTTTCCGAACCACTATGCCACCTACGATCGCAACCTAGCAAGGTACCGTCTCGGGCATGTGTACTCCAAGTGGTTCCGCGACTCGCAGGCCGCTGCGCAATACGTCGCCGCGAACTTCCGCCGGCTTCGCTACGAGACCACGTTGTTTCGTGACACCTTTTACGACTCCACCCTTCCCTACTGGCTGGTACGGCGCGTGTCGTCGCAGGCGAGCACGCTGACATCACAGAGCGTATTATGGTTGGAGGACGGCACGTTCGCGGCTTTCGAGGGTGCGGGTTGCTGCCCAATGAACTGCACGCACGTGTTCAACTATGAGCAGACGATCGCGGCGCTGTTCCCTCAGTTGGAACGCATTATGCGGGAGACCGACCTCGGTGTGCAGATGATGGAGAATGGTGCGGTCAGACATCGCACGGCCTTGCCGCTCAGCGCACCCCGAGCTCATGGCGCATTCGTGGACGGACAGCTCGGCACCATCCTAAAGGCATACCGTGAACACCTGTACTCGAAGGATGACAAGTGGCTACGCGAATGGTGGCCCAAAGTCAAGAAGGCGCTGGAGTTCGTGATACGTGATTGGGACCCGAACAAGGATGGCGTTCTGGTCAATGAGCAGTGGAACACCTATGATGCTGCCATGTACGGGCCGAACACGTTCATCGGCACGCTCTACCTGGCGGCGTTGCGGGCCGGCGAGGAGATGGCGTTGCTGAACGGAGACAGGCAGGCTGCCGAGCTGTATCGCGGTCTCTACCTGAGCGGATCGAAGCGCCTGGACGAGGTGCTTTGGAACGGAGAGTTCTACGTGCATCTGCACCAAAAGAAGGACGGGATGCCTACGTGGCTGCTGGAGGACTGGCCCGAGCACAACCCCGACGTGGACCTGCCCTATGGACCCGGCTGCCACACGGATCAGCTACTCGGTCAGTGGTGGGCGGACATCCTTTCGCTGGGAAGTCTGCTGCCATCTGATAGAGTTAGTACGACACTGTCATCCATTCTCAAGTACAACTGGCGCGAGGACTTTGCGGAGGTACCTCAGCAGAGGTACTTCGCGGGAGCGGGTGACAGGGGTTTGCTCTGCTGCACCTGGCCGAACGGCGGACGTCCGCCGCGGGCAACGTTGTATAGCGACGAGGTGTGGACTGGATTGGAATACGAGATCGCCGGGATGCTGCTGCGACGTGGCAGGATCGAGGATGCCTACCGCATCGTGAAAGCGATCGACGACCGCTATGACGGTCGGCGGCGACCGCCCATCGAGCGTAGCCCATGGAACGAGATCGAGTGCGGGGACCACTACGCCAGAGCGATGAGCAGTTGGAGCGTGCTGACAGGTGCCCAGGGGCTGTTCTACGATGGACCGCGTGGCCTGATCCGCTTCGCACCTACGGTTTCACCAGAAAGGCATCGATCGTTCTTCGCGGGAGCACAGGGTTGGGGGGCTCTCGACCAGACCCGCGAAGGCCGGCGGCAGACCGATCTGCTGCGCGTGAAGTACGGCACCGTGCGTGTGGCACGATTGGAGCTGCAGACACCCGTCGCGCCGAAATCGTGCGTGGTTCGGCACAGTGGCAAGGTGGTGAAGGCGACTCTCGGTCGCACGGCTACTGGCTTGGCCTCGGTAACGCTGGAGCAACCTGTTAGCGTCCCGGCTGGTACGTTCCTGTCTGTGTCACTGGAGTGGTAGCGTGCGCCTGATTGCTTGGTTGCCACCTCCATGCTAAGGTAGTTGCCACCTTCATGCGCAGGATTAGGCACGTCATGCGCAGGATCAGGCACGTCATGCGCAGGATCAGGCACGTCATGCTGAGCTTGTCGAAGCATGACGGCGGATGCCGCTACCATTGCATCTCTAGTTGTTACCATGCGGCTCTCGGCGTCATGCTTCGACAAGCTCAGCATGACGTACTCCGTGGCTCGTCTGCACCGCACTCGGCATGACACATGTGGCCGCGCCTGGCAGGAAGGAGCCCCCCTACCCGCTGCGCTTAAGTCGCCCGGTACGCTTGCAGTAGTTCTCGGCAACACCGAACAGCCACATGCCGAGCGGCACCGCCACCACACCCATCACGCCGAGAACCAACAGGTCGTTCGTTAGCGCCGAGAAGCCTGCTCCCTCTACCAGCGAGGCGCGGATCCCGTGCAGTGTATATGTGGCAGGCGAGAGGCGGGCTGCCCACTGCATCCACGTTGGCAGCACTTCGATCGGGTAGTACACACCCGATATCAGTAGCATGATGCCTTCGATGGCTCCCGCAATCATCTGACCCTTCTCTGGTGCGAGAAGCGGCAGGATTGCTACCAGAATCCCGATGCCGACGAACGACACGGTACCGACGAGCAGAACGCTCAGCGCGCCAATCCAGTTAGCATTCTGAAACGCCAGTGTGAACATCAGCACCACGATGAGCAGAGTGGCTCCCGTTCGAGCCAGTGCGTAGAGAATCGCATAGATACACATGCCGAACAGGTGTGCAAAGCGTGGGACGGGCGCCATGAAGGTGTACTCGATGGTACCCTCCCAACGCTCCCAACCCATGATTGCGCTGAGCTCCCAAAACAAGGTGGAAAGGTAGCCCCATAGGAGGGTCCCGACCAAGAGATAGATGGTGATCCGTTGCTGCGCCCCCACATCTTGCACGGTGCCCTGCGCCGTCAGTCCCGCAGCTAGGTATCCGATGGCCAACGTGCTGCACAGCGTGTACACCAAGAACATGGCCTCCCAGCCCCAGTACCGCTTGATCAGCATGAACTGGCGCTCGGTGAAGCTTAGTGCCGCACGCGTCGAGAGTATCGCAGGCGATGCCATGATTCCAATCTTCCTTCTTTAGAACGACTCGGTCGCATAGGGTACAGCGGGCGGGAAGTGCTGGCGGAACGCGTGAAAAGCCGCCTCGTCTCGCACCTCGATGTGTCCCGCACGTCGTAGCACGCTCGCGTCGGGATCACCCATGAAGCACTGCGCGAACGTGCGCTGCGTCATGCCGAGCGCACAATCCTCAGGCGCGCAAGGGGTCACCTCCGATACACCGGCACGGACGTGCACCCGATAGCCTGTCGGACCGCCGGCCCATTCGGCTTCCTCGACGCGCAGCGTGTAGTCTGTCGAGACATCCTCTCGGCACTGCAGCGCCAACAACGCACCGGGATCCACCACTCGCAGCATCGGCTGACGCAAGACCGAAACTTGCAGGCAAGAATCGTACGGTTCGACCAGCACCCAGTCGTCGGCAGGCCCGCGCCACTGGGCGTGCTCGACCTGCATCTCCAATCGTCGGATCGAGCCTAACAGCCCTCGGTGCGCCTCGGGTGTTAGCGCGACCAGCTCGGTCAGTGTCATCCTGTCTTCTCCCACCGGTGGTAGGCAATAGTACATGTAGCCCTCCGGTCCGCTCGCTCCCTCGTACACGAACATGTTGATAGGCCGGTCCCTCTCTCGTAGCAGGTGCTCCCATCTTCGTTGGGCACGCTCACAGGCACCGCGATAGCGAGCCGCATACGTCCTCTGGAGCGTCATAATCGCGTCGGACGCGTTCGGCTCCACCTGTCGCACATGCTGCGACTCCGCGCCGAGTCGTATCTCCCTGATAGGTAGCTCGAACTGGTAGATGCGTCCTACCAATTCCCACCCTAACTCGCGATAGAAGTCGAGACTGAATGCCCACAGCATACTGACAGGCATACCGCGCTCCCTAGCGCGCATCACGGCGTGCTGCATCATGCGATGGGCATAGCCGCGTCCACGCGCCGCGGGTGCCACCGCCACACCCGCAATGCCACTCATGGGCAGCCGATGCGCGTCGTACGACATATCGAAGTGGATGGAGAGGTAGGCACTCTGCAAGCCTCCATCGTCCGCCACCACGAAGGTCTCCACGCGGTCGTGCGATAGCTGCTCGAAAGCCAAGCGCGGGCCTCGCTCGCCGCGGTTGAAGCAGAAATCCCACAGGAGCTGCACCGGCTCGACGTGTTCTTCGCGAATAGGTTGGATCGTCACGACAGTCCTCCTGAACGGAACGGGAGCGGGTTACCCCGCTCCCGAAAACACTGGCTGAGGTCGTTGAGCCTCGCGGTACCTGGCTCGGCTGAGCGCCATGAACAGCCCGCGGTTCTCTCGACCTGGCAGCACCAGCCGTGGGCTGGGCTCGAAACCGAGCTTCGCATATAGCGTCCTGGCCCGGTGGTTATCTAGCGCGGGCTCGACAACCACGAGATCCAGATTCGTGTGGTCGAACGTGTGGCGGATCAGAGCGCGCAACGCATCGCTACCGTAGCCCGAGCCCCAGTGGTCTGCCTGGATCTTTAGTTCCAGAGTCGCCATACCGCCGCTAGGAGGCTGGCTGAAGCCGGACTCCCCGACGGGGAGGCCGAGCTTCGTCTCTACGATACGATGTCCGAGGTCATCGGTGAGTCCGTAACGGGCGTTTTCGCTGCGCATCTCGTTGCGGACCCACCATCGCCGCATTTCCTCCGCCGTAATGTCGAGACCGAACGGGTAGCCAACCGATGCCATCGTGCGCCCGTCGTTCCACAGCGCCTGAAGAAACGGCAGGTCCCGCTCCTCGGTGCGGCGGAGGTTCACGAGTTCTCCCTCGATCACGTCTCCTTGATGTTCCATTCTTCCTCCTCGAACTTCTTTCCGGTCAGTTCCATGAACACGTCTTCCATCGTGGCGGTGCCGTCGGTGCGCACTCGGGCCTTCAAGCCCTCCGCGGTGTCAATCGCGACCACCTTGCCGCGGCTCATGATGGCGATCTGCTCGCACAGATCTTCTGCTTCCTTCATGTCGTGGGTGGTCAGTAGCACCGTGGTGCTTTGCTCCGCCCGCATCTCGGTTAGAAACGTCTGGACCTCTTTCTTCGACCGCGGGTCCAGGCCGGTCGTGGGCTCGTCGAGGAGCAAAACCTGCGGCCGGGTGATGAACGCCCGGGCGATTGCCACTTTTTGCTGTTGGCCGCGCGAGAGATGCATCACAGGCTTGTCAAGTCGGTCCATCTCGAAGCCGAGCCTCTTCAGCGCGTCCAGCGCCCGGTTCTTGGACTCGATGATGTCCAGGCCGTACAGCCTCGCTCCGTGCAACAGGTTCTCCGCCGTAGACAGCGACTTGAAGAAGCTCGCTTCCACCGACACTCGGTTGATCATCCGGCGCACCTCGAGCGGTCGCCGCACTACGTCCACCCCGAACACTTCCAGGCGGCCCGCGTCGGGTAGCAGAAGTGTTGTAAGCATGCGGATCAGGGTGGATTTCCCCGAGCCGTTCGGTCCCAGCACACCGAAGATGCCTCCGGGCCGCACTTCGAACGACACGTCGTCCACGGCCTTCTTGATCTTGCGCTTCTGCCCTAGGTTGGGCAGGAACCGCCGCCAGTCTACGAGTCGCTCCTCGTCCCCTTCGCCTTCCATGAAGGTCTTGGTGACGTGATCCACGCGGATCGCCGCCGGCTCAGGGGGCGATGACGTCGGGTTCTCGCTCGTCGGTTTGGTCAGCACATCCACTTCTTTCTCCTCACGGCCCAAGGCCGTCTGCCGCGCAACACACAATAGAAAACGCCACGGGTTTCCGGCTCCCGTGGCGTCGCTGCGTCCTGGTGGCTGTAAGCCCTACAACACCCTCCTCCAGGCAGACGCATTGACGCCCAGGAGCCCCTCGCTGTTAGCCAGCGCGAGGGACCGCAGATACTGACGGATGCGGTTGGTCATTCGATCTGCTCCTCCTGGTGAGATTGGGCCGGTCATTCCCGGAACCGCTTACACTATGATCGGTTTTCTGCAAGGTGTCAATAGGCTCGCGCGATAAAGTCCCGAAAAGGCCTAGGAAAAGAGTGGCCGTCGGGTGCTGTTCGCGCGCTTTCGCCATTCTCGCCGTGGAGGCTGCAGTTGGTCGTGTGGCCGACTGCTCCATGCCTCCGCTGCTCCTGCAGCAGAGGCATGGGGCCGCTACCCGCAGCCGAAACATCGAGGCAGGGAAGCCCCGACCCCTCCCCTTGGAGCGAAGCGGAAGGGGGAGGGTCTGCGAAGCTGGGGTGGGGGTCGCATGCCGGCCCTTCGGCTGGCGCGCACCGTCTGTGCCTCGACGTTCGGCTGCTGGGGATGGTCTTGAGCGGAAGGCTGCCGCGACCCGCAACCGAAACATCGAGGCATGGACCGAATGCATCGGCTAGCCCCGGTGGTAGCGCTTGGCGTTCAGCGATGCTTGCCAGCGCGTGCTCTGGTACGGTCCGTAGCGAGCCCCGACCCCTCCCCTTGGAGCGAAGCGGAAGGGGGAGGGTCTGCGAAGCTGGGGTGGGGGTCGCATGCCGGCGCTTCTGTTGGCGCGCACCGTCTGTGCCTCGACGTTCGGCTGCTGGGGATGGTCTTGAGCGGAAGGTTGCCGCGACCCGCAACCGAAACACCGAGGTATGGACGAGTTGGATGCCTCGACGTTCGGCTGCTGGGGATGGTCTTGAGCGGAAGGCTGCCGCTACCCGCAGCCCAAACATCGAGGCATGGGAGCCGCGACTAGCTCGGGAAGACAGCCACTGCCGGGGGACCCGCGAAGGCTCGGAAAGGCACTTAGCAACCGCTTGCCATCCGGCAGTTACGAGCGACAGCCTACTGCGATGCGATGGGGGCGGCCCGGAGGACCGCCCCGACCTAACCTACGTCACGAAGCGGGGAACTCTACCCCTCGTCCGAGTACTTCTGCTTCAGGGCCGCGACCACCGCGGGGTCTGCAAGCGTGGTGGTATCGCCCAACGCACGCCCCTCGGCCACGTCACGAAGCAAACGCCGCATGATCTTGCCCGACCGCGTCTTCGGAAGCTCCGCGGTCACGATGATGTCGTCCGGCCGCGCAATGGGACCGATCTTCGTTCCCACGTGCTTTTTGAGTTCGCTGATCAGCTCTTCCGAGCGCTCGTAGCCTTGCTTCAGGATCACGAACGCTGCTACGGCCTGGCCCTTCAATGGGTCGTCCTTCCCGATGACTGCAGCTTCCGCAACGGCTGGGTGGTCCACCAGAGCCGACTCGATCTCCATGGTGCTGAGACGGTGGCCGGCGACGTTCATCACGTCGTCCACGCGGCCGAGCAGCCACAGGTAGCCGTCCTTGTCCTTCTTCGCCCCGTCACCGGTGAAGTAGCGGCCCGGATACTGGGACCAGTACTGCCGCACGTAGCGCTCCGGGTCGTTGTGGATGGTGCGGAGCATGCCGGGCCACGGGCGCGTGAGGATTAGGTACCCGGCGCTGCCGTTGGGCACGCTGTTGCCGGCCTCGTCGATCACGTCCACACCGATTCCCGGGAACGCGCGGCATGCGGAGCCGGGCTTCGTGGCCGTGATGCCTGGCAGCGGGGTGATGAGCAGATGCCCCGTCTCCGTCTGCCACCATGTGTCCACGATGGGTACTCGCGAGCCGCCGATGTGCTCGTAGTACCACATCCACGCTTCGGGATTGATCGGCTCGCCGACCGTGCCGAGAAGACGAAGCGACGACAGGTCGTGCTTGGCCGGAAGGTGGTCGCCCCACTTCATGAATGCGCGGATCGCGGTGGGAGCGGTGTACATGATCGTGACCTTATACTTCTCGACGATCTCCCAGAATCGATCCTGCTCTGGCCAGTCCGGAGCTCCCTCGTACAGCACCTGCGTCACGCCGTTAGCCATCGCTCCATACACGATATAGGTGTGTCCAGTCACCCACCCGATGTCCGCCGTACACCAGTAGATGTCGCTGTCCTTCAGGTCGAAGGTCCACTTGGCGGTGGCATAGGCCCCGACGAGATAGCCGCCCGTGGTGTGCACGATTCCTTTCGGCTTTCCGGTCGAGCCACTCGTGTAGAGGATGTAAAGCACGTCTTCCGCATCCATCGGCTCGGGCTCGCACACGTCGGAAGCCTGGGCCATGAGCGTCTGCCACCAGTGGTCTCGGCCCTCTACCATGTTCACGGGGCAAACGTCGGGCTTGCCGATGCGCTCGTACACTAGCGTAGCCTTGACGTTCGGGCAGTTCTTCAGTGCCTCGTCCACCGCAGCTTTTAGGTGAACCACCTTTCCTCGGCGGTAGCCTCCATCGGCAGTGATCACGTAGTGCGCATCAGCGTCCGTGATACGGTCCACGAGACTCTGAGCGCTGAACCCGCCAAAGACCACGGAGTGCGGAGCGCCAATCCGAGCGCAGGCCAGTAGGGAGATCACGAGCTCCGGGATCATCGGCATATAGATGCACACCCGATCGCCCTTCTGAACCCCCATGGACTTCAGCGTGTTGGCAAGCTTGTTAGTCTGCTCGAGCATCTCGTTGTAGGTTAGAGTCCGGCTATCGCCAGGCTCTCCCTCGAACAGCAGAGCAATCTTGTCCCCCTTGCCCTGGGCGATGATGCGCTCGAGACAGTTGTACGAAGCGTTCAACTTGCCGCCGATGAACCACTTCGCATGCGGCGGGTTCCACTCCAACACCGTATCCCAAGGCTTGTACCAGTGGAGCTCCCTGGCGAACTCGGCCCAGAAGCCCTCCGGATCGGCTTCGGCTCGCTCATAGACCGAAGGATCCGAAACGTTGGCCTGGGCCACGAACTCGGGGGAGGGAGGAAAGGTGCGATTCTCTTCGAGCAGCGCCTTAATCGCAGTCTGGTCAACGGACATAGGGCAAACCTCCTATTATTGAGCCCATTCTACCCCTTTGTGGCCTATTGCGCGAAGTCCCACTGGGCCCTGCGATGGAATCGGGCGTCCTGCGCCCGAAACGAGCCTGCTCCTGCGATACAATGGGCGGTGAGCGGGCGAACCTCTGGGCACTCGACCACATCTCGTGAAAGAAATCACAGGTACCGTATTTAACATCCAGCGCTTCTCGACCCACGATGGGCCGGGCATACGGACCACTGTGTTCCTCAAAGGTTGCCCTCTCGCGTGTCCATGGTGCCACAACCCGGAGAGCCGGGCTCCGGAACGGGAGATAGCATTCACGGAGGGAAGATGCATCCGTTGCGGGTCCTGCGTTCGCTCCTGCAAGGTTGGCGCGGTGCAAAACCGCCTGTTGTGTGTGCTGTGCGGCGACTGCGTCGAGGCCTGCCCCACGGGCGCACGTGAAATCGTAGGACGTGTGTACACGGTGCCCGAGCTGCTACGCGAAATGGAGAAGGACCGGGATTTCTACCAGGAATCGGGCGGGGGCGTTACCTTTTCGGGCGGAGAACCGCTACTCCAGGCGGAGTTTCTGGGGAGCGTACTGTCTGCCTGCCGGGCGAAAGATCTACACACGGTGGTGGACACCACGGGCTTTGCTCCGACCGCCACCGTCCGCGAGATCGCTCGACATACCGACCTGTTTCTGTATGACCTGAAGCTGATGGATGCCGAGCAGCATCGGATCTACACCGGCGTCTCGAACAAGATGATCTTGCAGAACCTGCGCGAGCTCGTGGCACTGGGCTCGGAGGTCATCGTGCGGGTGCCCCTCATTCCCGGTATCACGGACACCGAGGAGAATCTGTCGGCCATCGGTGAGTTCGTGCAGTCCCTCGGTGTGACGCGGGTTGATCTGTTGCCCTTCCATAAGATGGCCGCCGATAAGCACGCTCGCCTCGGCTACGACTACCACCTTCCCCCGATGGAGACACAATCACCAGAGGACTTGGAGCTGATGCGCCGCCTCGTGGCCCGCGAGGGGCTTCAGGTTTCGATAGGAGCGTAGACGATGAACCATCGTGTCGAAAAGCTGAGGGAAGAGAGCCTCCGGGCGAAGCCACGCATCTCGGCAGAGCGCGCGCTGTTGATGACCCAGTTCTATGCCAACGCCGGATCGATGTCGCCCCCAATGCTTAGGGCGCGAGCCTTCCAGCACCTAATGGAGCACAAGACCATCTATGTCGGCCCCGGGGAGCTGATCGTTGGCGAGCGAGGACCCGCGCCGAAGGCCACTCCCACCTACCCGGAGCTGTGCTGCCACACCCTCGACGACTTGGACCTCCTCGACTCGCGCGAGAAGATCCCCTATGCCGTGGACGAAGATACGCGCAAGGCTTACGAGACGACGATTATCCCCTACTGGAAGGGAAAGAGCTTGCGAGAAGCCATCTTCGATGCCATGACGCCGGAGTGGAAAGACGCATACGGTGCCGGCATCTTCACGGAGTTCATGGAGCAGCGAGCTCCCGGCCACACTGTCGCCGACGACAAGATCTATCACTACGGACTGCGAGACTTCCAGCAGCGTATCGCAGCGCGCATCGAGCAGCTAGACTTTCTAACAGACCCAGAAGCGTTCGCCAAGCTGGAGCAGTTGCGGGCCATGTCGGTGTGCTGTGAGGCACTGATTCGCTTCGCCGAGCGTCACGCCGAAGAGGCTGAGAGGCAAGCGGCACAAGAAGCAGACGTCACACGGAAGGCCGAACTGCTACGTATCGCCGAGGTTTGCCGGCACGTGCCAGCCAACGCTCCACGGAACTTCCACGAGGCGCTACAGATGTACTGGTTCGTCCATCTGGGAGTCATCACCGAGCTGAACACTTGGGATTCCTTCAGCCCCGGTCGGCTCGACCAGCACCTATTACCCTTCTATCAGCGAGGGCTGGAAGATGGGTCGCTAACAGAGGAAGCGGCCAAGGAGCTGCTGCAGTGCCTGTGGGTGAAGTTCAACAACCAGCCTGCACCCCCGAAGGTTGGTGTTACCGCTGCCGAGAGTGGCACCTACACCGACTTTGCCAACATCAGCCACGGCGGATTGCGGCCGGATGGCTCGGATGGAGTGAACGATGTCACCTTTTTGATGCTGGACGTAGTGGACGAGATGCGCCTGCTGCAACCTAGCACGAACATACAGCTTAGCAAACGCAATCCTGAAAGGCTCCTTCGCCGTGCACTGAAGATCGTGCGCAAGGGCTGGGGGCAACCATCACTGTTCAACGCCGACGCGGTAGTGGAAGAGTTGTTGCGTCAAGGCAAGAGCTTGGAGGATGCGCGTTGTGGCGGCACCAGCGGCTGTGTGGAGACGGGTGCGTTCGGCAAAGAGGCGTACATACTAACAGGCTACTTCAACCTGCCGAAGGTGCTAGAGATCGCACTGAACAACGGCGTCGATCCCAGGACCGGGAAGCGGATTGGGCTCGAGACTGGCGCCCCCGCTACCTTCCAGAGCTTCGAGCAGCTGATGGGGGCGTTCGTAGCGCAGATGCGGCACTTCGTGGACGTCAAGCTACGTGGCAGCAACGTCATCGAACGTCTGTATGCGCAGCGCATGCCGGCGCCGTTCCTTTCGGTGATCATCGACGACTGCATCGAGAACGCGAAGGACTATAACGCCGGTGGCGCACGCTACAATACTAGCTACTTGCAGGGGGTGGGTATAGGCACTATCACCGACTCGCTGGCTGCGATCCGTCACCACGTGTTCGAGAGACGGTCGGTCGGCATCAGCGAGTTGCTGGCTGCGTTAGCTTGCGGCTTCGAGGGGCATGAGCCGCTCAGGCAGATGCTCGTGAACAAGAGCCCGAAGTACGGCAACGACGATGACTGCGCCGACGACCTGATGGTAGCCGTGTTCAATGCTTACTACGATGCCGTTAACGGCCGTCCGAACACGCGCGGTGGCTGCTATCGCATAAACATGTTGCCTACCACGTGTCACGTGTACTTCGGCTCGGTGACGGGCGCGACGCCGGACGGACGCAGGGCAGGGGAGCCCCTCTCCGAGGGCATCTCTCCGGTGCAGGGTGCGGATCGGCACGGCCCGACAGCGGTAATCAAGTCCGCTGCGAAGATGGACCACTTACGGACCGGAGGTACGCTGCTGAACATGAAGTTCACGCCGAAAGTGTTGGAAGGCGACGACGGCATCGAGCGGCTAGGACATCTGGTCCGCACCTACTTCCGTCTGGACGGCCACCACATGCAGTTCAACGTAGTAACTGCCGACACGCTGCGCGACGCGAAGCGGCACCCCGAGAAGCACCGCGACCTGATCGTGCGTGTGGCCGGCTACAGCGATTACTTCTGCGACCTGAGCGAGTCACTGCAAGACGAGATCATCGCGCGCACCGAACACGACGACGTCTGATGTTTACTACCCCGGGGGCCAGGTGAGGTGGCGGCCGGCCAGTAAGTGCGCGTGGAGATGGCCGACGGTCTGCCCGCCATCCGGCCCAACGTTCAGTACGACCCGATAGCCGTTCTCTGCGAATCCCTCACTGCGCGCGATCGCAGCAGCTACTAGTAGTATCTCGCCGAGCAGCGTTGCGTCCTCTGCGGAGGCGGCGTCCAGGTTAAGTATGTGCCGCTTTGGGATGATCAGAATGTGCGAAGGCGCAACGGGATTCAGATCGCGAAAAGCCACCGTGTACTCGGTCTCGTGAACGTATTGAGAGGGTGCCTCCTTCGACGCGATCTTACAGAATATGCAGCCGTCCATTCGTCCTCCTTGCATTGTGTGGTTCCATGATCTCCCCCGACAGGCAGTGAGGGCCGTCAGCGAGAACTCGCACCGTGACGAGATCACCTACCAGCTCACCGGACCCGGGGAACTCCACTTCGAGGTAGTTGTCGGAGTGTCCTTTCAACAGCCCCGACGCTCGTTGCACACTTTCCACTAACACTCGCACTGGGCGCCCGATGAACCCGGCTCGGTAGGCGCGACCAGAGCGAGCTGCGGCCTCGCACACGATCCTGCTTCTCCGCATCTTCTCCTCGTGCGGCACGGAGTCTCCCAGCGCCTCGGCGGGTGTGCCCGGCCGAGGAGAGTATCGGAACACATGTGCTGACAGGTATCCCACTCTTTCGACGACTCTCACGGTGTCACCCAGCGCGGTCTCGTCCTCCGTCGGAAACCCTACCATGATGTCCGTGGTGATGGCCAGGTCACGCACGCTAGCCTTCGCCTCCGAGCACCTCGCTACGTACTCGTCGCGAGAGTAAGGCCGTCCCATGCCACTCAACACCCGGTCGCTGCCGGACTGCAGTGGGATGTGCAGGTGCGGGCACATCTTGGGCTCTTCGCGCATCAGGCGTATCAACTCGTCGGAGACCTGTGTCACCTCGATGGAGCTGATACGGATGCGCTGCAAGCGTCGAATGTCCGCGAGTTCGGCGCACAGTCCGCTCAGGTTCGGCCCGCCGCTCCCGGTGTGTGGTCCGTAGTCGCCGATCAGCACGCCGGTCAGTACCACCTCGCGATGTCCCTCGGCTACCAGTTCTTCGACCTCTTCCACGACGTCACGCCAAGGCCTACTCGAAAGTACGGGACGGGTATAGGGGATCGAGCAGTAGGAACAGAAGACGTTGCATCCGTCCTGGACCTTCACCACCGCACGCGTGCGTCGCTGTGGCCGTGGGAGCGTTACATCGGCACACGGAGCGGCAGCACGAGCGGCGTACTCTGGAAACGCGCGCAGGAAGTGCGAGATGGTCTCCAACTTCTCGGGGTTTGGCACTACCAGGTCGGCCTCTGGCAGCAGGCGTCCCGCGCGTGCCGCAGCATGCGCTTCGCATCCGGTCACCACGACCTTCGCGGCTGGGTTGGTGCGTCTCGCCCGCCGCAGGATCTGCCGCGATTTGCTGGACGCAACCGCAGTCACGGAGCAGGTGTTCACCACGTACACGCTGGCAGCCTCCTCGAAGGGCACCACGCGAAATCCCCGACGCTCGAAGCTCTCGGCGATGCGACGCGTCTCGTATTGGTTGACCTTGCAGCCTAGCGTGGTGAATGCAGCCGTCAGCACGCGCCGATCCTACCCGACGGGCCGGGTGCCATAATCCGCCCATGGACTGGCCAGGCTTGTGGGATTCGCCCGCGCACGGCGACCGCCTCAAGCGAGCCGCCCTCCTCCCCGCGTCCCATCTGTACGCGCTGGGTTGGCGGCTGTACCTTGCGTGGTATGCGCTTGGCTTCCGGAAACGTCACGAGCCTGCGGTACCCGTAGTCTGCGTGGGCTCAATCTCGGTTGGCGGGACAGGGAAGACCCCCGTCACCATCGCTATCGGCCACCTTCTGCAAGGCGCAGGGCTGCGCGTGTTGGTCTCGTGCAGCGGGTATGGAGGCACCTGCCCCTGTGCAGCGGTGCCGCCGGGCAAAGAGGCGGACCCTCGCCTGGTGGGAGACGAGGCGGTGCTCTTGCGCGAGGCGTTGCCCGACGCCTCGATTATCGTGTGCAGAAACCGTGTGAGGATGGCGAAAACGGTGGCTGGTCGGTCCGATGTGGACGTGATCCTGATGGACGACGGCTTCCAACACCTGCCACTCGCCCGCACGCTAGACCTCGTGGTGCTGGACGGGGCGCGCCCCTTCGGAAACGGCCGATGCCTACCCGCAGGCCCGCTGCGCGAGCCGAAGAGTGGGTTGCGGAGGGCCAGTGCCCTGCTCGTCGTCGGAGACCATACACCCCCGAACCTACCTCCCCTCCCTACGTTCCATGTGACTCGGCGACCCAAGGAGTTGCGCTCGCTGGACGGCACACAGCGGCGAGAACTAGCCCTGCTTCGTGGGGAGAAGGTGCTGGCCGTCTCAGCGATTGGAAATCCGGAGCGCTTCGAGCAGACCCTACGAGATCTCGGGGCCTCGGTGACCAGCCTCCGATTCGGTGATCACCATGACTACAGCGCTGCCGACCTCGACAATCTGGGCCGGATGACGGCCGTTACCACAGAGAAGGACGCGGTGAAGCTTCGTTCGCTGCCAGGGGCGCCGGATCTGTGGGTGCTCCGCGAGGAGGTGGCTTTTGCCGACGAGCGCGCCGTGCAGAACTTCCTGCTCACTGCAATCCGCGGCGAAGCCCGTGTCGAGTAGCCGGCGCTACCCCCCGCGTCCAACTACTACTCAAGACGACCGTCGAGTCCCGCGGGATAGCAGCCGCTCGACCTCCACGAGTTGCTCGGGGGTGTCCACCGCAGGGCCTGCTGGTCGCCGGACCCGCGTGAGCGCCATCGTGTAGCCGTGCTCTAGCAGGCGAAGCTGCTCCAACCCTTCGGACTTCTCCAACGGCGTCTGCTTCAGGTGCGGAAACTGCAGGATCGTTTCGCGATTGAAGGCGTAAATGCCTAGGTGTCGCAGCGCGCGCTGCTGGCGCGAACGTGGATAGGGAACCTGCGACCGGGAAAAGTACAGCGCATACCCCCACACGTCCAGCACCACCTTGACCACGTTGGGATCGGTTTCTTCCTGAAGGGTGCACGGACAGCAGAGGCTGGCGGAGTCGGGTGGGTTATCTCGCAACATCGGGCGCACCACTGCCTCCACGTCTTGCGTCCGAATCAGTGGCTCGTCGCCTTGCACGTTGATGTAGATGTCACCCAGCGTGGATGCCGCAACCTCTGCGACCCGGTCTGTGCCGGTGGGGCAGGCTGGGCTCGAAGGGACCGCGTCGGCGCCGAAGCGCGTGGCAACCTCCAGAATCTCGGTGTCCGGGCTCGAGATGTACACCTCGTCTACGCTACGAGCCTCTACGACACGCTCCCAGACGTGCTGCAGCATGGGCTTGCCGGCTATTAGAGCAAGCGGCTTTCCCGGGAAGCGCGTGCTGCCCATTCGAGCCGGGATTACAGCGACAACGTGAGCCATAAGTACAACGCCCCGGAGCGAAGTCCGGGGCGAAGTAGGTTTTCAGCCAGGAGGGCGCGGTTCATCACTGACGCCGCGCCCGGCGGCCGCTAAAACCTGCGACCCTCCTGGCGCATATCTGAATTACTCATCGTTCTGCACCACCCCCTTTTCGCTGGGATGACGGGATTATCCCACGCCGCCTCGGCGGGAGTCAACAGCGTTTCTACCGGCGAGTCGCCAACCACTGGGCCAAGGCCTCGAGGTCCTCGTCGGGCAGATGCGCATAGCTAGGCATATCGCTATCTGGCGACTTGGACCGCGGGTCCCGCAGATGGGCGAGGTGCCATTCCGCGTCTTTCTGGCCCGCTTTGTCCAGCGCTGGACCGGGTGTAGGCGACCCCCTCCCCTGGTATCGGTGACAGTTCATGCAGCCGTGCCTGGCGAAGAGGGCTTCACCGTCCGCGGCTGACGGGTCGCTGCGAGCCAACTGAGAGCCTGCGCCGCCACCCGATTGGGGCTTCACCACCTCCCGCCCCGAGGAACTAGGCCGGCAACCTGCCGCAAACAGGGCGAGCGCGATGCCCAGCGACAGCGCAACCCGATCACACGCCACTCCGATCACCTCCCCTTCGAGGTTACCCCGGAGCCTCGGGGACGATGGCCCATCGGTCCCTAGGCTACCGCTACCTCTTGGCTCAAGTACCGCTTGCATACCTCTACCAGCTTCCTCAATGCCCGCTCGCCCACCTCGTCCTCTTCCGTCGCCGAGGCGAGCGCCAGCTCGAGCAGCGCAAACGCCTCTTCCTTCGTAAGACTGAGCGCCATTTCCATCCTCGCTCTCCCCTGCAGGCTCCATCACGGCTACCTGCTCTGCCCAGAATACACTCCGACCTTGTGTTTCGTTGCGCTGCGAGCCAAAGGACCTAAGATTTCTCAAGGTCCAGATTGATATTCTCAATTCGAGCTGCATGCATCGCAAGAAGCATTCTGGGGGCGCCGAACGGCACGGAAGTTGCGGCTCAGTGGCTCGGGAGTGAAGAACAATGAATCGATCGAGGCTCAGCGCCTTCACGCTGATCGAGCTTCTGGTGGTCATCGCTATCATCGCGGTGCTCGCCGCCATCCTTTTGCCCGTATTCTCGCGGGCTCGCGAGCACGGTAAGCAAGTCGTGTGCGGACAGCAGATGCGCCAGGTGGGCATGGCCATCGCAATGTACTACGGCGACCACGACGACGTGCTGCCTATCACCTGGCTGTGGGACCGACCTTGGTGCGCCGACAACGCCTCGTGGAAGCAGATCACCAAGCCGTATCAGAAGGCGGACGAGCTCTACAGCTGTCCTAGCTTCGAGGGCAAAGGGTGGGATTGCCGCGACTACTACGCCAATCCGCAGGTGAAGTTTCTGGGGCAGTACGGCATCAACAACTGGGCGTACATAGATGTGTTCACCAACGTCAACCCCAACGTCGCCGACTACCAGGATCACAAGACCGCCCGTGTGAACGGTGTGGAAGTGCCGAGCGAGACGATCATAGTGACGGAGAACGGAGACGGTGACTGGATCGCAGAGCCGGAAGCATACAAGTGCATGGACACGACGCTCGGCACCCGCATCTTCACGGCCGACTACGGCATTGTGAAGTACCGACACGGCGGCAAGAAGTCCGCAATGGTAGCCTTCGTGGACGGCCATGCGAAGGTGATGACGCGCGATCAACTCCACGCCGACAACTGCTACGTCTGGTGGCGGAAGAAGCGATAGCGCTGCGCTCTGCCTCGCGGCATCCCGAACGTGCTCGCATCGCGTGTACCAAGCGCAGTCAGAGACTGAGCAGCCCTGAATAGGCTCCTAGTGAGCAGCAGCATCCCACTCCTAGCGAGCAGCAGCATCCCACGCGTGAGCAGCAGCGTCCCACGCCTAGCGAGCAGCAGCATCCCACGCGTGAGCAGCGGCGTCCCACGCCTAGCGAGCAGCAGCATCCCACGCGTGAGCAGCAGCGTCCCACGCCGTCATGCTGAGCCTGTCGAAGCATGACGGCGATAGCCGCACGTGATCTTCTACTGCTACTACCTGCGCGTCTGGAGGCAGCATGCTTCGACAGGCTCAGCATGACGGGCTCCGGATACTACCATGCGGATAGCGAGGGCATGCTTCGACAGGCTCAGCATGACGGTATAAGGGGTCGGTGGGGTGGGAGTAAGTGGCAGGCGCCAACGTATCACCCCACGTGCCGTCGAGGCGGAATCGCGCGGCCCCCCCTTCCCCCGAAGCGAAGCGGCCTCGGAAGGGTCGGCATCCCAGTTCTGGCGGACGGATGCGGAGTCGTCGGGACGAGAGTCGTGGACAGCGTGGTTGAGCCGCCCTCGTCCCCGACCGGTGGTCGGTTCCGGGTCGCCCTTATCCAAAGGAGCTTCCCTCAACACCCGCAGAGGATGGGACAGTGCGAGGGTGCAGCCGTGCGGGGCCGTCATGCTGAGCCTGTCGAAGCATGACGGCGATTGCCGCCCGTGATCTTCTACTGCTACTACCTGCGCGTCTGGAGGCAGCATGCTTCGACAGGCTCAGCATGACGGGCACTACCATGCGGATGGCGAGGGCATGCTTCGACAGGCTCAGCATGACGGCCCCGCACGGCTGCACCCTCGCACAGACCCACCTCTCCCAGTGGCGAGGGATACGGCATGTAGCGGAAGCTAGCTGTCAGTACCACCAGGTGACCGACAGATACCCCCAGTCCGAGTTCTGTGCACTACCACCATTGATGGTCTTGATGAAACTACCGGGGAAGAAGCGCGCGACGCCAATCTCCGCGGCCCAAGCCTTGTTCGGCTTATAGGTGAGAATCAAGTCTAGTTCGTGACCAACGTCTTTGCCTGCGGCTCCCGTCGGGTCCTGATAGGTGCCTCCAGCCCCCGAGTTCTTCCCGCCGGTCGAGCCGTACCAGGCATCCTTCGCGTTGTCCAATCGGAACCAGTGATGAGCGGCACGGAACTGCCAGTTCTTGGCGGGAACCGCCGTCACGTCAATCATGAGCGCACGCATGTTCCGCCAGCCCTGATAGTCGGCAATCCCATACTCCGGATGGACGATTGCGAAGAGCTGGTCGAAGGTCTTGTACTTGTCATCCGCGGGGTCGCCGCCCGACGCATAGGTGACCTCGAACCCGAGCCGCGGCTTCCAGGGAGCCTGGAACGTGTATCCGCCTGTCAAGTATGCTCCCATCGCTTCGATACTCTTGTCGCCATAGTCGCCACTCTGGAATGCAGCTTCGGCGATGAAGTCTATGCCGTTCTTCAGTTTGCGCTCAGCCCGAGCCCCGAACGTATGCACGGTGTTGGAGATCCCCGCGAGATTGTCATGCTTGTAGATGTAGTACACCTCGGCGGGTCCTTCCTTCGACTTCCACTCACCGAAGACTAAGCCGATGTCGGGATGCCGCGGCCGCCTGCCCGACGAGCCAATGGTGCCACCGAAGGCGGTGATGTTAACCTGGCTAGTGACAGCATAGTCTATGCGCAAGCCGTCATAGGACCGTCCGAAGTTGCCCCAATAGCCGGCTCCGAAGAGGCGCTTGCGCCCCATCGTCACATCCTGTCTGCCGCCACGCACTTTCCATGCCTTGGTGTTGTCCTGAAACTCCGCATAGGCCTGATAGATGTCGAAGTAGTGGTCGTTATCGTTGCGCGCAGGCGTGTAGTACTGGTCGTACGACTCCTGCGGCTGCAAGAAGAGAGAGACCCCCTGCTCCTCGTTGAACATTCGAAAGCCGACACGCAATCGGCCGAAGATGTCGTCCCTACGGTCGTTCGAGGCGTCGAAGAAGTCGCGGTTGTCGCGAGCCTCACCGCGCACGCGCGCCTCGATGGACACCTCGTAGTCCCAGCCGTCTTGTGCGAGTGCGCAGACAGAGACGAGGAGGGCTGCTACGGCTAGTCCGAGGCGAATGCCGATCCTGCTCATGATGATTCCTCCTTGAAGTGGCATCCCGAAGCAATTATGCCCGCACAGGCGCCGACAAGTGCAACGTCCCGGTTAGCCCTCGCCCACGAGAGCGGGTTCGGCCTCACCCACGGGACGGCCGTCCCTGGCACCGAGTTCGCCCCGTGGCGCACCCTTGAGCATCGCCTTCAGGTAGCGCCCGGTATGGGTCCCCTTCGTGGCCGCGACCTGCTCTGGCGTCCCCTCGGCGATCACCTGGCCTCCCTCATCGCCGCCCTCGGGTCCCATGTCCAATACCCAATCGGCTGTCTTGATGACGTCCAGGTTGTGCTCGATCACGATGACGGAGTTGCCCTGATCTACCAGGCGATGCAGCACCCCCAGCAACTTGTTCACGTCCTCGAAGTGCAGACCGGTGGTCGGCTCGTCCAGAATGTACACGGTTCGGCCGGTGCTTCGCTTCGATAGGTGGTCGGCCAACTTGATGCGCTGTGCCTCGCCTCCCGAAAGCGTGGTGGCAGGCTGTCCCAGTCTGATGTAGCCTAGGCCAACGTCCATCAGCGTGCCGATCTTGCGCTTGAGCGGCGGCACTGGGCCGAAGAACTCTAAGGCCTCCTCGACAGTCATCTCGAGCACGTCTGCGATGGACTTACCCTTGTACTTCACCTCCAGCGTCTCCCGGTTGTAGCGCTTGCCTTTGCACACCTCGCACGGCACGTACACGTCGGGTAGGAAGTGCATCTCTATCTTGATGATGCCGTCGCCTTGGCACGCCTCACAGCGACCGCCCTTCACGTTGAAGCTGAACCGCCCGGGTTTGTATCCGCGCACCCGAGCGTCCGTCGTGCGCGCGAACAGATCACGGATCATATTGAACGCACCGGTATAGGTAGCCGGATTGCTGCGCGGTGTGCGGCCGATTGGAGACTGATCGATGTCCACCACCTTGTCCACGTGCTCCATGCCGGTTATGTCGTCGTGCGGGCCCCACACGGTTCGAGTGCCGTAGACGTGGTACATGAGGCGCGGAAACAGCGTCTCCTGGATCAGCGTGGACTTGCCGCTGCCCGACACGCCCGTCACACACACGAACACGCCGAGCGGGATCCTCGCCTCCACGTTCTTCAGGTTGTGCGCGCGAGCGCCTCGGATCACGATCCACTTGTCGTTCACCGGGCGTCGTCGCACCGGTACTGGGATCGCCCGCTCGCCGCGCAGGTAAGCCCCCGTGATACTCCCCGGAGTGCGCCGAATCTGCTCCACGGTGCCCTCCGCGACCACATGTCCGCCGTGCTCGCCTGCCCCGGGGCCGAGGTCGATGATGTGGTCGGCGGCCAGCATGGTCTCCTCGTCATGCTCCACTACGATCACGGTGTTGCCCAGGTCGCGCAGCCGCTCCAGCGTCCCAATCAGTTTGCGGTTGTCCCGTTGGTGCAAGCCGATTGAAGGCTCGTCTAGGATGTACAACACGCCCATTAGCCCGCTGCCTATCTGCGTCGCCAGTCGGATACGCTGGGCCTCGCCGCCCGCAAGCGTCCGCGCCGTCCGGTCCAGCGTCAGATAGCCCACGCCCACGCCGCTAAGAAAGTCTAGCCGCTCCCGGATCTCCTTGATGAGGCGGCTGGCGATGAAGCGTTCGCGCTCACGCAACTCCTTCGGCAGACGAGCGAAGAACTCGGCGGCCTGGCTCACGGACATCGAGGTGACGTCTGAGATGGCCTTCCCGGCCAAGGTCACCGAGAGGGCTTCGGGTTTCAGCCGCTTGCCGCCGCAAGCAGGGCAGGGGCGCTCCGCCATGTACTGCTCGAGGTCCTGCTTCACCCAATCGGACTCGGTCTGCTCATACTTCTTGCGAAGGATGGCCTTTACGCCGGGGAAATCCGTCTCGAAGTAGCGGGCGCGTCCGAAGCGGCTGCCCAGGCGGACGGAAACCTTGCCTTCCACTCCGTCCATCAGCGCCGCAACGTGTTTGGGAGCGAGGTCTTGCCAGGGAGTGTCTATGTCGAAGCCGACACGCTCCGCCACCGCTTCGAACAGCTCCGGGTACCAGGACTTCGGATCACCGCTCTTGTGCATGAATGGGGCCAGCGCGCCTTCGCGGACCGATTTGGTCGAGTCCGGCACCATCAGCTGGATATCGAACTCGCGCCGAAAACCCAAGCCTGTGCACTCGGAGCACGCTCCGTACGGGCTGTTGAAGGAGAAGGTCCGGGGCTCGATCTCGCCGACGCTGATGTCGCAGCGTGGGCACGCAAACTGCTCCGAGAACATGCGCTCGTCGCCGTTCGGGCCCAGGATCACCAGGTGCCCCTTGCCCAGCCGCAGTCCGGTCTCGATGGAGTCGGCTAGCCGTTGCTCGATACCCTCCTTCACCACGAGGCGGTCCACCACCGCTTCGATCGTGTGCTGTTTGTACCGGTCCATCGGGATGTCGTCGGTCACCTCGTAGATTAGGCCATCCACTCGCACGCGCACGAAACCCTGCCGGTGCACGTCTTGGAGCACCTGCCTGTACTCCCCCTTTCGTCCCCGAACCAACGGGGCCAGCACCTGGATCTTGCTGCCCGTGGGGAGCCCGAGCACCGCGTCCGTGATCTGCTCCACCGACTGCCGAGTGATGGGCTCGCCGCACTGAGGGCAGTGGGGAATGCCGACCCGTGCGAACAGCACGCGAAGGTAGTCGTAGATCTCTGTCACCGTGCCCACCGTAGAGCGGGGGTTCTTGCTGGCGCCCTTCTGATCAATCGAGACAGCGGGGGAGAGGCCGTCTATGTGGTCCACGTCCGGCTTGTCCATCTGCCCCAAGAACTGCCGAGCGTAGACGGAGAGGCTCTCGACGTACCGGCGCTGCCCCTCCGCATAGATGGTGTCGAAGGCGAGGCTGGACTTGCCCGAACCCGAGAGGCCGGTGATCACCACCAGCTTGTCACGCGGGATCTCTACGGTGATGTTCTTCAGGTTGTGTTGGCGTGCTCCAACGACGACGATCTTGTCCTGCGGCATCTGGCCTCCCCTTTTCGGCAAACGACCATTGTACACGACATGTAGACATTCGTGTATGCCTGCCTATGGGACCAAGAGACTCCTGCCAGGACTTGGCGTGGCGGCGGCTATGCAGGCGGTCCGAGCAATCAGGAAGGCTACAGCACCACCTCTTCCTGCGCTGCCTGCCAGGCCGAGTAGACCTGGGATGCGCAGAACATCACGACCACGAGGCTCGTCCACGACACGTGCCAAGCGAACGTGGACACGAAGTCGAGCGCGGCGTGCAGATGCGAGGCATCGCGCACGCGGCGCCGAGCCATCCACGAAAGCACGCACCCGGCGAGCGACGCAATCCCGGCACCCAGCACCAGCCATGGGCCCACATCGAGGTCCTTGCGGAAAGCGGCGAGGAACACCAGCGCAGTAGCCCACGCCAGCGCGGACAGACTAAGAGCGACGTAAGACATCACGAGCCCTGCCAGCGCTCGCCGGTCGGCGAGGGACGGCTCGTTGTGGCCCGGAGGCACATCCTCCGCTCGCATCAGCTCTGCAGCCTCGGATACCAATACCTAGTCGGTGAACCTCTTGAACAGGATGGTGGCGTTGTGCCCCCCGAACCCGAACGAGTTGGACAGCACGACGTTCACCCTGGCGTCCCGAGCCGTGTTGGGCACGTAGTCCAAGTCGCACTCGGGGTCGGGTACCTCGTAGTTAATGGTCGGCGGCAGCGTGTTGGTCTGGATAGCCATCAGGCAGGCGGCGGCCTCCACCGCCCCCGCAGCCCCCAAGAGGTGGCCCACCATGGACTTGGTGGAACTAATGGCGAGTTTCCTGGCATGATCGCCGAACGCTCGCTTGATGGCCAATGTCTCCAACTTGTCGTTCAGAGGGGTGGATGTCCCGTGGGCATTGATGTAGTCCACCGACTCGGGCGGCAGCCCCGCTGTGTCGAGCGCCATGCGCATCGCTCGGTAAGCCCCGTCACCCTCTGGATCGGGCTGCGTGATGTGAAAGGCGTCCCCCGTCATGCCGTATCCTACGATCTCGGCATAAATCCTTGCACCTCGAGCCTTCGCGAACTCCAGGCGCTCCAACACCAGCACGCCTGCCCCTTCGGCCATTAGGAAGCCGTCCCGCTCCTTGTCGAAGGGCCGGCTGGCGTGCTGCGGATCGTCGTTCCGGAAGGTTACGGCCTTGGCGGCGCAGAAACCGCCGAGACCCGTCTTCGTAATCGGCGCCTCTGTGCCACCCGCGAACATCGCGTCGGCATCCCCCCGACGAATGATATGGTAGGCATCTCCGATGGCGTTCGTGCCGGTCGAGCACGCGGTCACCACACACGAGTTCGGCCCCTTCGCGCCGAGCTGAATGGAAACCATGCCCGAGCCCATGTCCGGGATCATCATGGGAACGAGAAGAGGGCTCACCCGACTGGGGCCCTTCTCCATCAGCACATCGTACTCGGCCTCCAGCTTGCCGATGCCGCCGATGCCAGAGCCGATCATCACGCCAATGCGCTCCGCGTTCGACTCGTCGATCGTTAGCCCAGCATCCTGGCGCGCCATCTCTGTGGCAGCGATACCGAACTGCGTGAAGCGGTCGGACCTGCGCACGGTCTTGGGGTCCATGAACGCGCTCGGGTCGAAGCCCTTCACTTCGGCGGCAATCCGGCAGTCGTACGCCGAAGCGTCCATCAGCGTGATAGGGCCCGCGCCAGACCTGCCTTCGAGGCAGCCCTCCCAGAACTCGCGCAGGTTCAGGCCAATCGGTGTGACGACGCCGATGCCGGTAACGACGACGCGGTGGGCCGGTTGCGTGCGTTCAGCCATCAGTATCGCCGTCGGTCAGCCGAGCTTGCCGGAGATGTACTCCACGGCATCGCCGACGGTCTTGATCTTGTCCACGTCCACGTCCGGGATCTCGACCCCGAACTCCTCCTCCAGCTTCATCACCAGTTCGACGACGTCCAGCGAGTCTGCGTTGAGGTCGCCCTCGAAGGACGTCGTCGGCGTAAGGTCCTCCGGCTTCACGTGCAGCTGCTCCACTGCGTGCTTCACGACGCGCTCGTAAATTGCCTGGTCCATAAGTTCACTCCTTCCGTGCTTCGGACCACCACCCGGCGGCCCGGTCCCCTATAGAGTTAGCCCGCCGTCCACCACCAGCGTCTGACCCGTGATGAACGCAGCGTCATCGGACAGCAGAAAACTGACCACGCCCGCTACGTCCTCGACCGATCCGAGGCGCCGCAGCGGCGCGTGCTCCTCAGCCCAGCTTCGAAACTCTTCCGGCAAGTCCCGGGTCATCTCGGTCTGAATGTAGCCCGGGGCGACGGCGTTGCATGTGATACCCCGCGAGCCGAGTTCCTTCGCAACACTCTTGGTCAGCCCGATCAGCCCGGCCTTGCTCGCCGCATAGTTCGCCTGCGCCACCTGCCCACCGAGGCCCACGATGCTGCTGATGTTCACGATGCGGCCAAAGCGGTTCTTCATCATCGAGCGCGTAACCTGGCGCGTGCACAGAAAGGCCCCCCTCAGGTTCACGTTGATCACGCGGTCCCAGTCCTCGTCCTTCATCCGCAGCAGGAGCTGGTCCCGGGTGACGCCGGCATTGTTCACCAAATAGTGGATGTCGCCGAGCTCCTGAGTCACCAGGCCGAAGGCCCGCTCCACCTCCTCGGTCTTGGAGACGTCGGCGGGGACACCCACGGAACGACGTCCGAGGGCGCGGATGCGCTCGACGCCCGCTGCCACGCACTCGGGAGAGATGGAGATAATGGCGACGTCGGCGCCTTCCTCTGCCAGCCTCAGCGCGACCGCCAATCCGATGCCCCGGCAGCCGCCGGTGACCAAGGCGGTCCGGTCCTTGTGTCGCATGGGGCTCAGTTTACCGCGACAGGTCTCCCGTCGATCGCTGCCGCCCTGCTGCGCGCTGATGTCTCCACCACTACTGCGGGCTGGCTCGGAATGAGAGCGGAATACGCGGAGGGGCCCACGGGCTCTCAGCTCGCTGCCCCGTACCGTTGGCCGCATCGCCCGTGAGCGCCATGGCTCTCGAATGCCGGCAGACCCGAGACCGCATGGGCAGGTGTGGGCAGCGCGTAGGTCCAGCCAGTGTGCCGACTGTTGCGATACTGGTAACCCCTACTGCCACGAGGTCACCGGGGCAGGAAGGAGGATTTCGATGGCGTAACGGGAGTGCATGGGGTTCGTTGCATCGCTGGTCGTGCTCGCCGCCTTTCTCGTACAAATAGGCCCACCGAAGGACGCGCAAGACCGCCCGCCCGTACAGCTCGTCTCTCAGTATGCCAAGCTACTCGAGCAGCGTGAGGAGTACTTCGACCAGCTCCGCGTCTCGCCCCAGGCGCCCGCGTGGCAGGCGCGGCGTTCGGCCTGGCTGGCCGCTCTCCAGTTGCCTTACTGGACGGATGCCAAGGGCAACGTGCCCGCGTGGGAGTTCATCGGTCCCAGCAAACTCCGCGATGGATGGGGCGGGTACGAGTGTGCGGGGCGTGTCAGTAGCATCGCGGTGGACCCGCGCAACACCAACCGCATCTACATCGGCGCATCGCACGGCGGAGTGTTCAAGAGCACCAACCGGGGTGCGAGTTGGGAGCCGCTCTCGGACTTCGAGGCGTCTCTCTCTTTCGGCTCGCTCATTCTCGACCCATTCAACCCGGACATCATCTACGCGGGCACTGGTGAGGCGCACGGCTCCGGAGACAGCTACTTCGGTGCGGGGCTCTTGCGCTCAATGGATGCGGGCCGCACATGGGAGCTGCTGGCCGAAGAGCAGTTCGCGGGCGCGTATTGGGCCAAGCTGACCGCGAGCCCCAAGATCCCGGGGTTGCTGCTGGCCGCCACATCGCGCGGTCTCTTTCGCTCTCTCGATGGAGGCAACACCTGGACGCGACTGCTCGAGGGCTACTTCCGCGACGTCGTCAACAGCCCCAAGCAGCCGGATACCTTCTACGCCTGTGGTGGGACCCCACCCAAAGAAGGTGTATTCAAGACGAATGACTCGGGGAACACGTGGGAGATGCTCGAGGGAGGACTGCGCGCGCCAGGCACCTTCGGTCGCACTCAACTCGCCCAGTGCCGCGACGTGCCCAACACCGTGTACGTCTCCTATGTCACCGATGCGGGCATCGTCATGTACCGAACAGACGATGGCGGCCGAACGTGGGTGCACCTCCCCAACGCACCGAACTACGGCAGCTGGTACGATAACTTCCTCGCATGCGGGCCGGACGATCCGAAGGTGGTGTATGCGGCGGGCTCCAGCTGCTTCCGCAGCTTGGATGGCGGCGAGACTTGGATCGACGCAGCACGGTCCTTCCAGTGGGGCGTTCATCCCGACTGGCACGGGTACGCCTTCGACCCACACGACCCGAAGGTGCTCTATGGCGCCACCGATGGCGGCATGTTCGTCACCTATGACCGAGGCGACACCTGGCGTGCCATCAACACCGGCCTGGCCAACATCCAATTCGAAACCATAGACACGCACCCGTGGGACCCATACGATGCCATTGGTGGCACACAGGATAACGGCACACTCAAGTACCGCGGCAACCCCGTGTGGCGGATATCGGTGCAGGGAGACGGTGGCATCAGTCTCTTCAACTATAAGAACCCCAAGCGGGCCTATTCCACCTACGTAGGGCTTGCCATGTATCAGTCGGACGACGGGGGCGAGAGCTGGCAGTCCATCGCCGATAGGATCGACCGCACGGGCGCGCTGTTCTATGCACCCTATGCCATGGACCCGAACGACCCGGACATCCTGGTTGCGGGGGCCCTCCGCGCGTCGCGCACCACCGATGGGGGCGACACGTGGAAGGTTATCAGCGGTGACATCGGCCCCATATCCGCGATTGGTATCGCCTATGGCAAGTCCGAGGTGATCTACTGCGGCAACCGGTGGGGGCGGATGTGGGTCACTCCTAACACGGGTGAACAGTGGTACGACATCTCGGCGGGACTGCCCGCGCAGTGGATCACTTGGGTCGCCGTAGACCCTCGCTCGCCGCGTAGGGTGATCGTCGGGCTGGCCGGGTTCGGTAACAAGCACGTGTTCCTCACGGAAAACGCGGGTGGTTCCTGGCGCTCGGTAGATGACAACCTTCCGGATGCTCCCGTGCGTCACATCGCCATTGACCCTACCCGACCGGACGACATCTACGTGGCGCTGGATTGCGGCGTGTTCGTGTCGAACACCGGGGGAGGGCAGTGGAAGCGCTTCGGCAAGGGCATCCCGCACACTCCGGTCGAGAGCCTATCGCTCAACCGGCGCACCGGCTACCTGACGGCTGCCACGCACGGGCGCGGCGCATGGCGCATCCCGCTGCCTTCCTACAAGTCGCCGGGTTCTACCGAGCAGGCAACCGCACCGTCGCCCTGATGTCGTCTACCGCTATTCGGAGCAGTCCTGGCCCGCCTCTTGGCAGTGCTTGCAGCAGGCATACTTGTTCATACACAACGGGATATACGAGAATCCCATGTTCGTTTGCATGTGCTCCACGATTCGATACGTCCGCACCGAAGTGTCCAGCCTACACCTAAGGACCCTCGGCGGGAAGTTCACCGGCGGTGGTCTGACCGGCTTGTCGTGTTCAGTGTCCGGGACGGAGTCCCCGAGCGGCTGCTGGCGGGGCAGCATCTGAAAGCCCGCGTCGTGCAGGGATACCAGGATGACAGGTGACGCCGAAATGTCTGTCCAGTAGTTGCGCCACACGGCGTCGGGGTCGCGCCAAATGACGTCGGGCCAGCGCTCAACCACGAAGTAGTTTGCAGAGACTCCGACCACCTGCCGGCAGTACACATAGTCTCCGAGGAATGGAACCTCTTCTCTGGGTGCACTGTCCATCTCCGACCGCGTTGCCATCTTGTGCGGGTAGTAGGCGATGGCTCTGACCGCCGGGTTCTTCAGCAGCGGCCTAGGGTCGAAGGGCGGAAGACGCAGGTGGTTGTCCTCCATGTAGACATTGACCGCTTGTGCGAGCTGCCGCATGTTACTCACGATCTGAGCGTTCTGCCCACGTTTCCGCGCTCCCGAGATGACAGGGTACAGAATCGCAGCGAGCGCGGCGATCACTGCAATGACCACGAGTAGCTCTATCAGCGTCAGTGCGACGACACGCCTAAGCATACGACACCTCCTAGCGACCGACCATCGGACGATGCCGAAACAGAACGTACAGCACGCTACTGCCCGCCGCTAGCAGGGGCAGCGCGGTTAGCAGCACGATAGTGCCGAGTGGACCTCCGCTGCAGCCACCAAGTAGAACCCGATCCAGACTAGGGCTAGGGCTGCGTTCGCCCAGATCAAGCCGGCTGTGCCCCACCGAAACTCGCAAGGCCCTACGACAAGTGCACAGAGTAGGGTGCTGATAGCGACAGTCTGCATCGGCTCACCTCTGAATTGCCCGAGTACGTAGTAGCCTGCCGTGGCGAAGACGCCGAAGGCGAATCCTGCGGCCGTTCCTAGCGCCATGCACTGGTATATTGGACGCCACGATCGAATCTCATCCGCTAGTCCGCCCGTCCCCAATTAGCGCTCCTCGTCGGATGTACCGCTAGTGCCCACGCATTGCCCGCTCCATCAGTGTATAGACCGTCGACGTGCCGACGGATAGGAGCGGCAATGTCGTGACGTACAGAATAGTATAGAAGAGCTCGGTGGCCATGTGCTCCGCGGTAAGCTGGCCCGTGTACACAGAGAACGGCAGCCACAAGGTTGCTGCTAGCAAGGTGGCATATGCTATTGCTGCGCGGCCGTACCTGTTGTGCAGAGGAGCGACAACTGCAGCGCCCCACAAAGCAGCGATGATGGCGATCTCCCATGGCCTACCACGGTACTGCCCAACCAAATAGTACCCCACCGATGCAAACACCCCAAAGGAAGCGCCGGCAGCGGCACCGACAGCCGGAACACGGACCCATGCAGGCCATGCCCTCACCTCGTCCCAAATGCCGCGATACCTAACGTCCACTTAGATTCCTCTTTCAGAAGTTCGCCAACACGACAAGCGGGGCTGGTTCCTCACGCGCCAATTCCTCCCTGGGAGGGTGTGACCTGAGGCCCTGCGCGTAGCCACTCGCGGTGTGCCCGCCGTTCTCAAGCCTCATGCTGCTAAGCTCCTACTGCTGCTGGTATCGCGGGCAGGGCCACCTGTCCTTGATCATGTCCGCCGTCTGTGTGCAATTGCGATTATAATCGCAGCAGCCCTGCAGCTGAACGCACCAGCAGTTAGACGAAAGAGTCCACGTCTCGGAGTAGAGTTGTCCTTCGACATAACAGCACTTGCGATCGCAAGCGACGATAATGTCCCAGTTAGTCTCTGAGGTTGAGCATGAACCAGGGTAGTCCTTGCAGCCGAACATCCCATGGGAAGTGGTCGTGCACTGCATCGGCGGCGGGGGCGTTCCCTGTCCCAACGTGTGCACCGGTATCAGCCCCAGAATCATCGTCACGCCAAGTACGGCAACGGCGCCGCGCCAGGATTTCCTCAGCAACGTGTCGAGCTTCACTGCGTACACCTCCTGTAATACTCGACGGCTTCATCGGCGGTTGCACCCGAAGGCCATCCCGCCGAAATCCTCTCCATCCGCCCGCTCTCGTCCAGCACCAGAAAGGTGGGGTATGCCGTGTCTAGCGCTGCATCGGCGAAGCAGGGTGGACCGGCAGCTTCGCTGCATCTCCGCACTGCAATGAAGGGCACCCCGCCCCTCGTGAGCGCCCCCACCGCACGCTCGCACGCCTCGCACCCCGCCATCACCAGCACCAAGTCGCCTGGCGCTACCGAGCAGACAGGGGGGCTTCGCCCCGACGTCGTCGGAGGCTATTCCGAACAGTATTGACCAGCCTCCTCACACGTCCTACAGCAGACAAACCTGTTCCTACAGAGCGGCAGATAGGAGAAGACCATGTTCGTCTGCATGTGCCTCAAGATACGGTACGTGCGCACCGAAGTGTCCAGCCGACAGCGCAGCACCCTAGGGGGAAAACGAAGCCACGGTGGCGGCGGCGGATCATCATACTTGGTGTCGAAGACCGCCCACAGCGGCTTCTGGCGGGGTAGCATGTGAAAGCCCGCGTCGTGCAGGGATACCAGGATGACAGGGGAAGCCGGAACGCCCGTCCAGTAGTGGTTCCACACAGCGTCGGGGTCGCGCCAGAAGTCTGGCCAGTGATCAAACACCACGTAGCCAACGGACGGCCCGATCACCTCCCGGCAGTACACGTAGTCTCCGAGGAATGGAACTTCTTCTCTCGGTGCGCTGTCCATCTCCGACCGCGTCGCCATCTTGTGTGGGTAGTAGGCGATGGCTCTGACCGCCGGGTTCTTCAGTAGAGGCCTGGGATCTAAGGGTGGCAAACGCAGGCAGTAGTCATCCATATATACATTAACCGCTTGTGCGAGCTGTCGCATGTTACTCACGATCTGAGCGCTCTGCCCACGTTTCCGTGCGACTGTGACTACCGGATACAGAATCGCAGCGAGCGCGGCGATCACTGCGGTGACCACGAGTAGCTCCACGAGCGTTAGTCCCACACCACGCCTGAGCATACAACACCTCTTAGCGACCAACCATCAGACTATGCCGAAACCGTACGTACAGCACACTACTGCCCGCCGCTAGCAGGGGCAGCACGGTTAGCACCACGATAGTGCCGCGTAGACCTCCGACGACGAACACGCGGCCGGTGTAGGCTGCAGCCACCAAGTAGAACGCGATCCAGACTACGGCTAGGGCTGCGTTCGCCCAGATCAAGCCGGCTCTGCCCCACCGAGACTCGCAAGGCGCTATGACAAGTGCACAGAGTAGGGTGCTGATAGCGACAGTCTGCGTCGGCTCACCTCTGAATTCCCCGAGGACGTAGTAGCCTACCATGGCGAAGACGCCGAACGTGAATCCTGCGGCCGCCCCTAGCGCCACGCACTGGTATATTGGACGCCACGATCGAATCTCATCCGCCAGTCCGCTCATGTCCGATTTCCCCTCCTACGTGATAACCGACAACGACCTCTCGGCCCCGCGCGGGGGAGAGTGGCGTCCGACACCGCGGGCCACGCGCATTTTCCCCTGCACGATCGCCCAGCAGTACCGCCCGAACGGAGAGCGACGAGCACGTCCGGGTACCCGGCCTTGGTCACTCCTCATAGAACCTCAGCGCTCAACCTGCGGGCATGGCTTCGTGCTCTGCATGTGCTGTGCAGTCTCCATGCAGTTTCTCGGGAAGAAGATCGAACAGCACTCGGTCCGGTTCTGCGTACAGTCACACGCCGAGGGTACTTCCCAGATCGTCGCGTATAGGTATCCATCGCGATAGCAACACCACCTGTGGCATTCTACGATGATCTGCCAGTTCCAGCCTAGTAGGCTGCACATATACTGGAAGTCCTTGCACCCCGTGTCTGATTGAACGCTCGGCTTGCAGTCATCGGGGTCTATGGGTGGCGGCACCTGCCCGCTGCCGGGCATCTGGATCAGCCCCAGAATCATCGTCACGCCAAGCACGGCAACGGCGCCGCGCCAGGATTTCCTCAGCAACGTGTCGAGCTTCACTGCGTACACCTCCTGTAATACTCGACGGCTTCATCGGCGGTTGCACCCGAAGGCCATCCCGCCGAAATCCTCTCGATCCGCCCGCTCTCGTCCAGCACCAGAAAGGTGGGGTATGCGGTGTCTAGCGCTGCATCGGCGAAGCAGGGTGGACCGGCAGCTTCGCTGCATCTCTGCACTGCAATGAAGGGCACCCCGCCCCTCGTGAGCGCCCCCACCGCACGTTGGCATGCCTCGCACCCCGCCACCACCAGCACCACGAGCCGGGGCGCTCCCTCGGGGAGCATGCCGACAAGCTCCGATGCCTCTTTGCCCCGATACTCAGCGATGGGGCGACCTCCGCTGGGAACGGGCCAGTACGACGATGAGGCGGCCTGCAGTGCAACGCTGCACCCTAGTGCCGCCCCGGCGAAGACTGTCCATGCGCGAGACCTCTGGGGATGCGACACGGTAGGCACGGGCAGGTTGGGCAGCATCTTGGCGCCGAGCAGGAAGCATAGGCCTACCCCGAGGCACGGAACACAGAATTTCGGAGCTACTACCAGCATGCCCGCCTGTACTATGGCTCCGGCTACGCACAGCCAGGCCGCCACGTGTCTCGGCGGCGCCTGCGCTCGGGCTGCCACCATGATGCAAAGGAAGACGGCCACGCCCAGAACCGAGGCTGCCGCACTCAGCAGGCGATCCCCCGACGCGCATGCCGTGCACGGCCTCATCGCCGCCAGAAGCGAGAGAAGAACGCCCGCAGGAGGGGCCAGCTCGCCCAGCCAAGCCCAGGACGCGGCGCCGGCAAGCAGGACTATTCCAAGCAGCCCAACAGCCACCTTGAACGAGGTCTCTCGTTCGCGGTCGGTAGCAGTGACCGCATGGGCTAGAGCCGAGACCTCGTCCGAGCCCACCGCAGTACGGAGTGAGCCGGCTACGACGAGTTGCAGATATGGAACCTCGACCTCGGGGCTGCCTTGCGCCGCGACAGCCCGCTCGTATCCGTCTGCCTGCGAGATATCCACGTAACGCAAGCCTGCCAACTGCTTTATAGAGGGCAGCACGTCACCACAGCCGGGGCAGTCGGGAGCATAGTAGAAGACGGGTTCCGAGTACTGCCGAGGTTCGCCAACGTGCAGTAACACCGCTCCGACACCCCCTACGCCCGCCAGGACGTATGCGGCGGCAGCTATCGTATAAGGCTTCATCACATGCGTTCGCATCTCGGTTTCCACGCACTAGCCCAACAGCACTTATATACTGCCCTACCCACCAGGTTTTGTCAATAGTTACTTGTGTACTTTTTTTTTTGTGGATTTGCTTACATCATGCGACTCGAGTGGGCCCGCCACGCGCTCCACGTTGGCCGGCGATGCTGAAGATTCGTAGTCTCAGCGCCTACTTAGGCTGCTCGCCGGACTTAGCGGCGTTCGAAAGGAGGCGTGCGATGGATTCCGGAGAGGTCGGCACGGATCGAAGCTTGGAACGCATCTCTCGCAGCAAGGTCTGCTCGAACCGGTACTCGCTCGCACACGCGCCGCAAGCCTTCAGGTGCATCTCCACGAGCGCGACCTCCGCGGCGGGCAGCTCGCGGTCCACGTAGTCCTTCATGCGGCGAAACGTTTCTTCACAGGTGAAGAAGGTGGTGTCGCTCATGCCAGATTCCCCGTAGCGGGTTCTTGGATCACCCCGGATTCGATTGCCACGCGCCACAGCGTTCGCTGCAGCATGTTGCGCCCGCGGTGCAGCCGACTGCGAGCCACACTCGGCGCAACCCCGAGGATGGCAGCCAACTCTACGTACCGCAAGTCTTCGTACAGGAACAGCGCGCACAGAACACGGTACTCATCAGGCAGAGCCTCGACCGCCGCCGCAATCTGCTCCGGGCGGAGCTTGGCCAAAAAGACCGCTGCCGGGTCCCTGGACTGCGAGTGCATGCCCAGCCGCTGCGTCTCGTGATAGAGGAAGAGCTCGGTCGCTTCCTCCGCCTCCGGTTGTTTGCTTTCTCGCAACCTGCGGGCGCGCGACTTCACGAACGCCTCTACGAGAAGGCGATAAAACCACAGGCCAAACGCCGGTCCTGGAGCATCTTTCGGGTAGCGCCGGACGGCTTCGGCAACGGTCTCGCCGAGGAGTAGCTCTGCTTCCTCTGTGCTTCGCGCCATCCGCAGGGCAACCCCATAGGAACGGTCCAGTATTGCCGTCAGCAGCTTCTCTAGATCGCTGTCGGCTAACACATGCATCGGCATACGCCCTTGTTTATGACATGTAGAAGAGGATTCCTTGTGCAATCCCGCACGTTTTTGCCTCGATCGCCCCCTAAATCAGGGCTACAGCCCGAATGAAAGCCTCCATCTTGCGAGCATCTTTCACTCCCGGCTCACTCTCGACACCAGAGGATACATCCACCGCGTAGGGCCGCACGACGTACGCGGCTTCCGCAACGTTGTCCGGAGTCAGACCGCCGGCCAGGATCACGGGCACCGGACTTATCGCAGAGACCTTTGCAGCGAGCGACCAGTCCAAAGCTCGCCCCGTTCCTCCCATCTGCGTGGGGTGAAACGCGTCTAGCACCAAGGCAGAGGCCCCGCGAATGACATCCGAAAGACGTTCGATGTCGGCCTCCGATTCCAACCGCAGCGTGCGCAGGAGGGGCTTCGCCGGCTCGCCCTCGACCGCCTGCACTGCCGACACCGCCTCCTCCCAGTCGCTCCGGCCGCCTCCCCGAACGCCGTACACGGCGACGGTGGACACGAACGGGGGAAGGCTCGCGACTGCCCGCAACAGGTCGCCTCGTCCCCCGACGTATCGGGGGCTCGACGGCTCGAGAACGAAGCCCAGAGCGTGCACACCCATCTCGATCGCCACTAGGGCATCCTCGAGTCTGGTGATGCCACAAATCTTTACGCGGGTCATCGGCCTAGCAGTTTCCGCGTTGCAGCCTCCACATCGGGCTGTCGCATCAGTGACTCGCCGACCAGCACGGCCGACACACCGCACCGAGCGAGTCGCTTCAGGTCTTCGTGTGTCTCAATCCCGCTCTCGGCCACGACGAGCGAATCACGAGGTGCCATACCAGCAAGCCGCTCGGTCACCGCCAAGTCGGTATGGAAGGTCTCGAGATCGCGGTTGTTGATGCCGAGCATGTCGAACCGGCACCCTTCGAGCAGTCGAATCTCCTCCGCATCGTGTACCTCGACGAGCGTGTCGAGATCGTATTCTACGGCCGTCCAGATGAGGTCTGCAAGTGCGTTCGGGTCATCGCGGAAGGCACGCGCAATCAGCAGGATCGCGTCGGCCCCCGCCACCAAGGCCTCGTAGATCTGATAGGGGTCGAGGATGAAATCCTTGCACAGGACCGGGAGAGATACGGCTTCCTTCACGCGTGTCAAGTACTCGAGCCGCCCCTGGAAGTAGCGCTCGTCGGTCAGTACGCTGATGCAGCAGGCGCCGCCTCGCTCGTAAGCCGAGGCTATCTCAACGGGGTCGAAGTCCTCGCGGATGACCCCCTTGGACGGCGATGCTTTCTTCACCTCTGCGATGAGCGCTGGCTTCGAGGGATGGTCGGCTAGTGCTTTGGCGAAGCGTCGCGGGCGGGGTGCATCCTCGGCGCGCAGGATCATGTCCGCAACGGGCGCAAGCAGCTTTCTCGTGATGACCTCCTGCCGCTTGTTCTCCAGAATCTGCTCAAGAATGCTCATTGGTAAAACGGATGTACTCCTCTAGCTTCCGCGCCGCTGCGCCCGACGCCACCGATTCCCTCGCCCTCTCGACACCCGTGCGCACATCACCTTCGCCCGCCGCCCACAGCGCAGCACCCGCCGTGGCGATGGCAGCTTCGGAAAGGGAACTCGTAACTTCGCTAATGGCTTCGGTGAGGAGCCTGGCGTTCGTCCCCGCGTCATCGCCTGCAGCGATCTCTTCGGGCCGGACGCGTCTCAGGCCCAGGTCCTCGGGCCGCCACTCGCCGTGCTGAACCGCGCTCCCCTCGATGACCGCGTAGCGAGTCGTGCCCACCGCAGACACCTCGTCCATGCCTGGCTCCCCGTGGAATACCACGGCGCGGTCGACGCCTAGGTGTGCCAGCGCCTCGGCCACGAGCCCGATCAGGGCCGGGTCGTACACTCCGATAACCTGCCGTCTCGCCCCGGCAGGGTTGGTGAGAGGGCCCAAGATGTTGAAAACCGTTCGCAGGCGGAGCTCGCGTCGCACAGGTGTCGCATGCCGCATGGCCGGATGGTGGTTCGGTGCGAACAAGAAGGCGATGCCGATGTTCTCGAGCGCCTCCACCTCCCGCTCGACGTTCAGATCGAGTTTGGCACCGAGCGCTTCTAGCACATCGGCGCTGCCGCAGCGTCCGGTTATGGCGCGGTTGCCGTGCTTCGCGACCGCCGCTCCCGCACCCGCAGCGATGAACGCTGCCGCTGTGGAGATGTTGAACGTCTTAAACCCATCGCCACCCGTGCCACAAGTGTCCACCAGGGGCTGACGAGTGGTTCGCACCGGCGTCACCTTGTCGCGCATCGCCTGCGCGAAGCCGGCGACCTCCTCGCCCGTCTCGCCCTTCATGCGTAAGGCGACGAGAAAGCCGGCGATCTGAGTCGGCGGCGCCTCGCCATCCATGATCACTCCCATCGCGGCACGCGCTTCTTCGGTACTGAGAGACCTTCCGTCCACCACGGCTTGCAGATAGGGCTCCAGCGACTGCATGCGCGCCATTATACAGCGGTCCACCACTGGGCGGGTACAACCGCACTATGGTTGTCTGCCCGTTGAACCTGGATGAGCTGCGGACCGGGGCCGAGACACTCGGCTTCCCCATCGACGAAGTAGCGGTCGAGCGAATGGAGCTGCTCGCTGCACGCCTCTACGAGGCGAATGCGGTGCAAAACCTCACTCGGGTACCTCCAGGGGAGTTCGTGGAACGCCACGCGCTGGAGTCGCTCCACCCCCTTTGGGCTTTGGGCGGCGACGTGAAAGGTCCGGTAGTGGACGTCGGGTGCGGTGCTGGGTTTCCCGGATTGCCGGTGAAGATCGTCAGGCCCGATCTCGAAATCACCCTCATCGACTCCCGCGGCAAGGCGGTGGCGTTCGTTCAGCGTGTGGTAGAGGAGATGGGCCTCGAGGGCACTACCGTGCTGAACCTCAGGGCCGAAGAGGCGGCCCACGACGCAACTCACCGCGAGCGATACGGGCTTGCCCTATGCCGGGCGGTCGGCAGGGTCGCCGTCGCCGCCGAGCTACTCGCGGGCTTCGTGAGGGTCGGGGGCTATGCAGTGCCGCACCGGACTGCCCACGACGAACCGATGCCAGCCGAGGCGCTGGCCTCACTCGGGTTTGAGCAAGAAGGGGTGCGCTCGCGCGGGACCCTCACTTACCCACTTTGGCGCAAGAAGGGGCAGACCCCCTCCGACCGACCCCTTCCATGGCATCGTATCAAGCGCCTCGGCTAGCAGCCCGCGAGCTATCGCATTTCGAAGTCCCCGAGCAGCGTCTGGATGTAGTTGATCTGCCCTAGGTGGTACACGGTGTTCCAGTAATGCCATAGCATTACGTGTGCCATCTTGATCGTCTCTCCCGGTGCGAACGGATGTGGAATCTCGGTACTCAGATGCTCATCCGGGTAGCTGCGAATCACGTCGAGAAGCTTGGCGGTGTTTTCCCTGCAAACCTCCTCGCACTTCTCCAGCGTGTCCCACTGCCGTCGCGCAGCCCTAGCCTCCTCATACATGGCTGGGTCGAGGTGGGGAGCCTGCCTCGTCTCGAGCATAGGTAGGAACCAAGTGGGAGCCTGCGCGCACTCCTGCAACTGGTCGAGACAGCTTCGGCCGTTGTCCAACGGCTTCCAGTCGAGCTTGTCGGCGGGGACGTGACGAGCGGTTTCGAAGAGCCACTTCACGGCTTGCTCGGTTTCCGCAGCGACGAAATCTTGGATTCTCATGCCCGCATTCTGACCGCATACAGGCCGAAGCCGCAACAGACGAACCAGGCCTCTCTCTCCCTTCAGAAGGGAGAGGGTTGGGTGAGGGTTTCTCCATGCTCTGGCCCGTGTCCCCCAACTAGTAGCAACGGCAAACCTAAGGACCACGCTCGCGCATGGCTCGCAGCGTCGTTTGGCTAGGGGCAGTTTGCAGACGAGAGGGCTGAAGTGTGGCTCGCCCCGTGCCCGTAGGCGTCAAGTGCCTGTCTGCGCTCTTGGCGACCCCTCTGCGCTCTTTGCGTGAGAATCCCAGCCTCACCGAATCCCGAGCGGCGCGCGAAACAAAATCAGTTCCTCGGCTCCCGGCGACATCACGACCAGGGGAAAGAACGACAGGGCCTCCGTTCCGATGTCGCCCAGCCATAGGTCAATCGCTGTCTGGTTGTAGTCGCGCCCGGGCTTGTAATCCGTCACCGCCACGAACTCCTCCGGCAACAGCGCCGGGCCGATCTCGATCGGCATGCTCTCGACGTGAAAGCCCTTGCAGTCCCATCCCGCCACCCAGTAGTCCGGATCCGGGGGCTCTAGCTCCTGCTCGGGAAATCCGGCTCGCAGGTAGGCGTCGTAATACACCGCGGTGTTCGTTCTCCCCGTGTCCAGTAGCCATCGGCCGGGCAACCCCGCCAGCCGACCGCGCACGAACGGCTCCGGCGCATGCTCGATAGGAACTCGCACGATGCCCTCGATGGCAGCTTCGGCCAGGCCAATAACCGAGCGCAGCGAGCGCGCCAGTTGCAGCCTCCACCCTTCGAAGTCCATCACACACGCGAACTGCGCGAGAATGGGCAGGCCGATCCACCCCGCGATCTCCGAGCCCGACCAGCCGGCCGACATCTTGTGAGCGTCCACTTCGCGATCCTGCAGCGCCAGCGTCTCGCCCGCGATGAACAGATAGTTGGGCGCGCTGGTGAGCCGGATCGTTTGCGCCATCGGATCGTTCTGCCTCGCCTCGTCTGGCCGGTAGCCGAAGTTGTCCCGCGCAAAGCTCTCGGTGAGCAACACGTCGGTGGGGCAGCCCGTGTCGGCAATCATGACCGCCCGAACGCCGTCCAACTCGACGTCCAGAAAGAAGAAGTCTCCGTATTCCTCGCGCAGCTTCTCGTACATTCTCCCGGCGGTATACTCCCGGCGACTTCTTACCTGATATCGGGGAGGCGACGTTGTCCAAAGCGCAGATCGGGGTGTTCGGCGGGTCCGGCTTCTACTCGCTGTTAGAGGACGTGCAGGAAGCCAAGATTGATACGCCCTATGGACCTCCGAGCGACAGTGTCATGCTGGCAGAGGTGGGTGGCAAGCGAGTGGCGTTCCTTCCTCGTCATGGCCGACACCACAGCATTCCCCCGCACCGGATCAACTATCGAGCCAATCTGTGGGCGATGAAGGCGCTGGGAGTAACCCGCATCATCAGCCCTTGTGCGGCAGGTAGTCTACAGCCCCATGTCAAACCCGGCGAGTTCGTGCTCTGTGACCAATTCGTAGACCGCACTTCGGGACGCGCCGACACCTTCTTCGACGGCCCTATTACCACCCATGTCAGCCCCGCAGATACCTACTGCCCGGAGATGCGCTCGCTGGCAGCCGAGGTGATCCGGTCTCATGGCATCGGGCTGCATGAGCAGGGAACGGTGGTAGTGATTCAGGGTCCCCGTTTCAGCACGAAGGCCGAGAGCCGATGGTTCTCCGCCGCCGGGTGGGAGGTGATTAACATGACCCAGTACCCAGAGGCGTACCTGGCTCGAGAGCTGGGGATGTGTGTACTGAACATCTCGCTCATCACCGACTACGATTGCGGGCTGCACGAGGCGGGCATCCAGCCCGTAACCGCCGAAGAAGTGGTGCGGGTGTTCAACGAGAACTCCGCCCGCATCAAGGAAGTGGTGTTGGACCTGATACGCCGTGTCTCCACGGAGAGAATGGCATGTACCTGCGCCGAGGTGCACGCCTTCAGTCGCGGCGACGGCGTGTCCGCATCCGATAGTGACATCCGGTTAGTGTGAGACAGTGCGAATCGAGACGCTCCCCGAGTGGATCGACGAAGGCCGCTTCGGGCTCGTGCTGACCCTGCTATGCGCTGTGTGGACTGGCGTGCTTTGCCTCCTTGCCGTCCCTCCGTCTCGTCGCGGCCTGCTGCGTCTGGCGGCATTGGGTCCCATCTGCTATCTGATGTGGCGGGGCTATCTGGTTTCGCGACAGTGGCTGGATATCACTTCGGTAGCGGGGGTGCTAACGCTCGTTGCTGGGGCCCTTCTCGTCGGCGTGGTCGTCGGCTACCTCCTGTCCGGCCCCCATCCGCGAACCTCCGAGCCTCGCCCAGACAGGGAGTAGACCTCGCCTCCTGCATTCATCTGGACGAGAGGGACGCTCACCACTCAGCTAGCTGCCTAATTGGCACGGCCCCCGGCTCCCCCTGTAGGCTCTGCGGAAGGGGGAACCTCAAGGAGGGGGTCTCTTCTCCACCTCTGTCTGCGCGTCGTGCTGCCGGCCGAGCGGCGCCGCTCCGGTCCCCGGCAAGAACCCCCTCCCCCTTTCGCAGAGCCCCCACGGGGAGGGGTTCGATGCCCCGTTCCGCCTCCACCCGCGCAGCACCACTCTTCCGCACACGGCAAACCCAGGACCGCGCCGGGGCAGTGCGCCGTAGGTCCACCCCCCCGCGGTACAATGCCTCCGAACTCATCCCGAACCCCTGCGGAGGCCCCCATGCCACAGAACCTCTGGAACGATGCCGATCGGGATGCCCTGCCTGACCTCGATGGGCTCGTCTACCGCTCCCGACTCCTCGCCGCCGACCGCTCCGTCGTCAACATCTACGGCGGCAACACCAGCTCCAAGCTCACCGTCCCGGACCACCTAGGGCGGCCCACCCGCGTGCTGTACGTCAAAGGCTCCGGCTCCGACCTCGCGACCATCACGGACAAGGGCTTCGCCGCGCTGAAGCTGGACGAGATGCTCCCACTCCGACAACGGGAGCACATGACCGACGAAGAGATGACCGAGTACCTCTCGCGTTGCGTGTTCGAACCCGGACGCCCACGCCAGTCCATCGAGGCGCTTCTGCACGCCTTCGTTCCGCACACGTGCGTGGACCACACGCACCCCGATGCCATCATCGCCATCGCGTGCGCACCGGATGGACGGCGTATCGCCCGCGAGGTGTACGGTGACAGGGTGGCTTGGGTGGATTACGTTCGTCCCGGCTTCCCGCTGAGTAAGTGGATCGTTGACGCCGCGGAGTCCGGTCCGCAGGTCGAAGGTGTGCTGATGGCCAAGCACGGTCTCGTCGCGTGGGGCCCCGACTCGAAGACCTCCTACGCCAACACCATCCGCATCGTGCACGAGGCCGAGGTGTTCGTGCGAGAGCAGGTGCAGGCTAAGAAGCAGTTCGCCGGTTTCGACGTGCCACCGATGCCGGCGGATCAGCGGCGAGAGGCGGTGGCCAGAGTGCTCCCTGTGCTGCGCGGCGCAGCCTCCAAACGACGCAAAGCCATCGCGAAGTGGGACGACCACGAAGAGCTGCTCACCTTCGCGGACTCTGCAGACGCTCGCCCCGTCTCACAAGTTGGCGCCGCCTGCCCCGACCATCTGGTGCACACGAAGCGCGTGCCGCTCTTCGTCGAGTGGAAGCCCGGCGATGGCCTGGACGCTCTGGAAACCGCCTTGCGCGAGGGCGTGGAGAAGTACGTCGAGGAATACATGGCCTACTTCGAGCGCCACAAGGCTCCCGGTGACGAGCCTTTCGACCCCGCCCCCCGCGTCGTGTTCGTGCCGGGACTCGGTGCGTTCGCCCTCGGCAAAGACGTGTTGAACGCCGAGGTCACGCGGCAGCTCATCCACCGTGCGGTAGCAGTCATGCGTGGCAGCAGCGCGATGGGAGGTTTCTTGTCGCTCTCCGAGGCCGAGTCGTATGAAATCGAGTATTGGCCGCTCGAGCTGTACAAGCTGAAGCTGGCCCCACCACCCCGCGAGCTGGCAGGGCGAATCGCGCTCATCACCGGCGGCGGATCCGGCATCGGGCGTGCGGCTGCCCACCGCCTGTGCGTAGAAGGCGCGAACGTGGTGGTCACCGACATCAACCCCGAGACCGCCGAGGCCGTGGCGTGCGATCTCGTGCAGCGCTTCGGACAAGATAGAGCGCTCGCCGTGCAGTGCGACGTGACGAATGAAGAGGCCGTAGCGAAGGCCTTCGAGACGGCGGTCATGACCTACGGCGGCCTGGACATATTGGTCTGCAGCGCCGGTATCGCCTCCAGTGCGCCGGTCGAGGAGACCACGCTGAGCGAGTGGCACCGCAACCAGGAGATCCTCGTCACCGGCTACTTCCTCCCTTCGCGCGAGGCATTCCGCCTGATGAAAAAGCAAGGGATTGGTGGCAGCATCGTGTTCGTGTGTAGCAAGAACAGCGTGGTAGCAGGGAAGAACGCGACTGCCTACAGTTCGGCCAAGGCTGCCGAACTCCATCTCGCGCGCTGCCTCGCAGAAGAGGGTGGTCCATACGGCATCCGCGTGAACTCCGTGCTGCCCGATGCTGTCCTACAAGGCTCTAGCATCTGGCAGGGCCGGTGGCGCGAAGAAAGAGCTGCCGCTTACGGCATCAAACCCGAAGAGCTTGAGGAGTTCTACCGCAAGCGCACGACTCTCAAGCTCTCCGTCTATCCGGAGGATCTCGCCGAGGCGATCCTGTTCTTCGCGTCCGATCGCTCCGCCAAGACTACGGGCGGAGCGCTGACCGTGGATGCAGGGGTGCCTGCGGCCTACGTGCGCTAAGATGCCGCAGCAGCCGGTCGCCATCTTTGCGACGTGTCTGGTGGATAGCTTCTATCCCGGCATCGGCATGGGGATGGTGCGGGTGCTAGACCATCTCGGTGTTCCGCACGCTTTTCCCCCTGCTCAGACCTGCTGCGGTCAGCCGGCATTCAACGCCGGCTTCCGCGACGAGGCGCGCGCGGTCGGCAGGGCTTTCGTGCGGGCCTTTCGTGGCTGTCCAGCCATCGTCGCACCCTCGGGCAGCTGCGTTGCTTATGTGCGATCGCACTTGCCGCATATTCTCGAGGGCACGCCTGAGCATAGGGAGGCCATCGGACTTGCCGAGCGAACCTGGGAGTTCTCCGAATACGTGGTCGACGTGCTACAGCGGCCGGACGTGGGTGCAAGACTGAGAACCCCTCTGCGGGCAGCACTCCACAACGGTTGTCATGCCATGCGCTTCGGCGGGATCGAACAGCAGCCGCGACGCCTGCTGGAGAACGTAGGAGGCCTCGAGATCGTGGACTTCGAGCGGGCAGAGGAGTGCTGCGGCTTCGGCGGCCTCTTCTCCGTGAAGATGCCTCACATCAGCACCGCAATGATGGATGGCAAGATCGCTGCACTGTTGGCTTCTGGCGTAGACCTCGTGCTCACTGGCGATGCCGGCTGCCTCATGCATCTGAACGGCGGTCTGACACGCGCAGGCCACTCTCTCCGTGTACGCCACTATGCAGAATTACTAGGTGAGGCGCTGTGAAGCCGGCCACCAAGGACTTCATCCCCGCCTCACGCATAGCTCTCGCGGACGACCGGCTGCGCAAGGCCATCTTCGCCGGAGCCATGCGACCCTACCTGCAGGCAGCTGAGCGGTGGGCAGAAACCGCGGATCGGGAACGTCTACGGTCGCTCGCTCGCGAGGCCAGGGAACGGGCCCTCCACAAGTTGCCCGAACTGCTCGAGCGGCTGGAAGCGAACCTCGTCTCTCGCGGCGCCAAGGTGCTTTGGGCCGTAGACGCCGAAGAGGCCAACCGGCTGATCGCTCAGGAGTGCGAGGCGCGCAAGGCGCGACGGGTCGTCAAGGGCAAGTCCATGGTGACCGAAGAGACTGGCCTGAACCCCCACCTGGAGCGGGCCGGTATCGAAGTGGTCGAGACGGACCTAGGCGAGTTCATCATCCAACTCGCCGGCGAGACCCCGAGCCACATCATCGCACCGGTGCTACACAAATCCAAAGACACCATCGGCAAGCTCTTTTCCGAGAAGCTCGGCATGCTGCCAACGGACGATCCGGCACAGATGATGCACGCCGCGCGTCGCTATCTGCGCGAGAAGTTCTTGCAAGCCGACGTGGGTATCAGCGGCGTCAACCTTGCGGTCGCAGAGACCGGGGGCTTGGTGCTCGTGACCAACGAGGGCAACGGCCGTATGGTGACTACGATGCCGCGCACCCACATAGCCGTGATGGGGCTCGAGCGCATTGTCGAGACGTGGCAGGACCTAGCAACGATCGTCCAACTGCTGCCCCGAGTCGCAACGGGGCAGCGTGTGAGCACCTACGTCTCTATCATCCACGGCCCACGCCGTGCCGAGGAGCCCGATGGACCCGATGATCTGGTACTCGTCATCGTGGACAACGGGCGCAGCGCGATCCTCAATGGGGGCTATGCGGAAGCGCTCCTCTGCATCCGGTGCGGCGCTTGCCTGAACGCCTGCCCTGTGTATCGGCGTATCGGGGGCCACGCGTACGGGTGGGTGTATCCGGGGCCCATCGGATCGGTGATCTCGCCCTTGCTGTTGGGACTGGACGAGGCGCCGGACCTGCCAATGGCCAGCAGCCTGTGCGGGGCCTGCCGCGACGCCTGTCCCGTGAAGATAGACCTTCCCGAAATGCTGGTCCGGCTCCGCGCCGAGCCACCTCTGCGAAAGAAGGGTGGGCCGATGATGATGCTAGGGATGAAAGTGTGGCGAACGGCCATGTCGCATCCATCGCTGTACCGCGCCGGTCTGGCCGCTGTCCGATTCTTGACCCGTCCCTGGTGCGGCGAAGACGGCTCCCTGGATGGTCTACCGGGACCGGCCGCGGCATGGCTGGAAAGCCGCACTCTGCCTGCTCCGGCTCCACGCAGCTTCCGCGACCTTTACGAAGGGGAAAGGAGATGAGCTCGCGCGAGGCCATTCTGAGTTCCCTTCGGGCCGCCCGCGGACTGGCCGGGGGCGAGCAGGCACCCGAGCCGATTCCCGTCCTCCGGGTAGAAGGCGACCTCACCGATGCTTTCGAGACCAACGCCCGGGCACTCCTCGCCGAGGTGCACCGCGTGGAGGGATGGCAGGCGGCCTGGGAGCACCTGGCTTCACTCGTCAGCACTAGGGGCTGGAGGGCGGCAGCGACCTGGGATGCGGCAGCTTTTCCTCGGCCCGGACTGTCGGACGCTCTCGCTCGCTCGGGATGCCGCGCTCTAGAACCCACCGAGTGGCCGAGGGCCGACGTCGGAATCACCGGCGCGGATGCAGGGTTCGCTGCGACCGGGAGCATCGTGCTGGCTTCCGGCCCCGGTAAGCCACGGTCGGTGTCGCTGCTTCCTCCCGTCCACGTCGCCCTTCTCGCCGAGAGCCGCATCGTGCCCACGCTCGAAGACTGGTTCGCAGCAAACGCCACCACTCTGTCCCAATCCGCCGGAATCGTCCTCGTCAGCGGGCCGAGCCGCTCGGGGGACATCGAGATGGTGGTGACGCTCGGAGTCCACGGTCCCGGCGAGGTGCACATCGTGCTCGTGTGCGGCGAATAGCGCTGTCGCAAGGAGTCTCGGCACGGTTGCCTAACTCCCCAGCAGGAGGTACGACATGATCATGGCGTTCCTGGTGGCACTGAACGCAGCTGGGGCAGCAGCCGGGCCGCTCGCCTTGGCTGCGGACGGTAAGTCGGAGTATGCGATTGTCATCCCGTCCCGTCCCGCGCCGGCCGAAGCGCGCGCCGCTCGTGAGCTACAAACCTCGCTCTACCGGATCACTGGCGTGAGCCTGCCCATCCGCTCGGACCATCCGCCCAACCCGGCGAAGGCTATCCTGCTCGGCAACCCGCAGAACAACGTGGCCATTCGCGGACTGCGGATCCCGTTCGACGCAAAGGCGCTCGGCGACGAGGGATACGTGATTCGCACCGTCTTCGACACGCTCGTGCTAGGTGGCATGACGCCGAGGGCCACCATGTATGCAGTCTACGGCTTCTTGGAGGACGTGTTAGGATGCCGCTGGTATGCCACCGACGTGACGGTAATGCCGAAGCACCGAACGCTAACAGTACCGCCCATATCGTCCGTCGTGATACCTGCGTTCGAGTACCGAGAGCCCTTCTACACGGAAGCGTGGGACAAAGACTGGGCCGCACGCAACCGATGCAACGGTAGCTTCATGCAGCTGGATGAAGAGACCGGGGGCAAGATCGGCTATCAGCCCTTCGTCCACAGCTTTTGGGCCATCCTGCCGCCCGAGCAATACTTCGCCGAACACCCCGAGTACTACTCCGAGCTGGACGGCGTGCGCAAGGTGGACGGCGGACAGCTATGCCTGACGAACCCCGATGTCTTGCGACTGACAGTGGAGTGTGTGCGTCGTTGGATTCGCGAACACCCCGAGGCGCGCATCTTCTCCGTGTCGCAGAACGACTGGTACGGATGTTGTCAGTGCGCCGAGTGCAAGAAAGTGATCGAAGAAGAGGGAGCGCAGTCCGGCCTCGTCCTTCGGTTCGTCAATGCAGTCGCCGAGCAGGTGTGCAAAGACCACCCAGACAAGCTGATCGACACGCTCGCTTATCAGTGGACCGAGCAGCCTCCGAAGAAGGTGCGACCTCATCCGAACGTACGGGTTCGCATGGCACCCATCGGCAACTGCTTCGGACATCCGATCGACGCTTGCGAGCGCAACAAGAAGCCCTACGAGAACCTTCTTGCCTGGGCTGCTATCACGGACAACCTGTACATCTGGCACTATAACACCAACTTCGCGCACTACCTCGCACCGTTTCCGGACTTCGACGAGCTTGCGGGTAGCACGCGAGCGTACAAGAAGCTTGGCGTCAAGGGCATCTTCTACGAAGGTGCCTACCCGCGAGGTGGAGGATCGGAGTTCGCGGAACTGCGATCCTGGGTGCTCGCCAAACTGCTATGGGACCCATCGCGCGACGTGTGGAAGCTGGTGGACGAGTTCGTCAACGCCTACTACGGCAAGGGAGCACGTCCCATCCGCGACTACCTGCGCCTGTTGCACGACGCGGTGAAAAAAGAAAATATCCACTTCGGCATCTATGACCATCCGAAAAACCTCGGTTACCTGCGGAAGGACATCGTGGACAAGGCCGAGGAGCTATTCGCAGAGGCGGAGAGGCTGGCGGTGGGTAGGCCGGAGCTCGCGCGCGTGCAGAAGGCTCGCCTCGCCATAGACTACACGCGACTGGCACAGGCCGAGACGCCCGAGGAACGCGCGAAGTATGCGGACGTAGTGGCAGAGAAGATCCGGCGCTTCGGCATCCACGAAGTGCGTGAGGGCCAACCCGTCGAGCAGTTCCTGCAGAGCATCGGGAAGTAGCTGCGACAGGGCACTCGTAGTTCCGGCGTCCCGCCGGATGGTCGCCCGGGAAGCGGTGATACTTCGGCTGCGCCGCACGACTGCTTCGTAGAAGTGCATTACCCCGGGAAGGAACGCCGGTCCCGCACGCCACTGCAGCAGTCCTAGTGTCGCATCTTTTCAGAAAAAAGTGAAATCCGCCGGAAGGACGGGTAAGATAGCCTCCGAGAAAGGACTGGGTGATGTCTGTGGCGACCCGAGACAACCCGTGGCAGACGACGGGGGAGGCGCGTAGCTCCTACGTCCGCACCATGTTCTCGGACATCGCCCCGGTCTACGACCTCATCAATACCGTCATGACGGCAGGCTCACACCGGCGATGGCGCCGAAAAGCCGTCCGTCTCCTTCCCCTCAGCCCAGGCGAACGCGCACTCGATCTCTGCTGCGGCACGGGCGACTTCGCCTTCGACCTTCGGGCAGCGGGTGCCGGGCTGGTGCTCGGAGTGGACTTCGCCCAGCCCATGCTCACTATCGCCAAGCGAAAGTCCGCTGGCACACCGTTGCGCTGGGCCATGGCAGATGCTCTCCGTCTCCCACTCGCCGACGCCAGCGTAGACGCCATCACCGTCGGCTGGGGCCTGAGAAACATGGCGGACATCCCCGCGGGGCTTCGCGAGATGCACCGCGTGCTCGCCGATGGTGGTCGCTTCGTCGTGCTGGACATCGCTCGTCCCAAGGGCCTGCTCGCTCGCCCTGCCCGGTTCTACTTCTATCGCCTCGTGCCGCTCATCGGTGCGACCCTCGGCTGGAAGAGCGCGTACACCTATCTGCCCAACTCGCTCGATCACTTCCCCGATCGGGATGAGTTGAAGAGACTTACCCTGGAAGCAGGCTTTCGCGAGGCAGAAACGCACGATCTTGCATTCGGGATGCTTACCGTACTGCGAGGTGTGAAGTGAGCGCGGTCCCATGCCTGGACGCGCTCCAGTCCTCAGCGCCACCCTGGCTGATGCAGGCAGTCGCCGATGACATCGCCGCCGTGGAATTCCTCATCGCGAGGGAGATCGAGTCCCAGCTTCCCACCGTCGAAAGCGCTGCACGAAACATCTTCACCGCGGGAGGCAAGCGCCTGCGTCCTGCCATCGTCAGTCTCGCCGCCCGCGCAACCGGGAAGCCATTCAGGTCCACCCGCGTGCATCTCATCGGCGCCGCGATGGAGATGGTGCACATGGCCACCCTAATCCACGACGACGTGATCGACGAGAGCCGCACGCGCCGCGGCCGCCCCACCGCAAACGCCCTGTACGGCAATCGCATCGGCGTGCTCGCCGGCGACGTGCTCCTCAGCAAGGCAATGCGCTTGCTCGCCATGGACGACGACCTCGGCCTAATGCGTATGGTGGCAGAAGCCGTGGTGGCGATGAGTGAAGGTGAGGTGGCGGAAGTGGAGTCGCTCGGTTGCCTCGACCTCACGCCCCAAAAGCACCTCGAGATCGTGCGGAAGAAGACCGCGGTCTTCGTCGAGGCATGTTGTCGCGCTGGGGCGCGCATCGGTGGGGCGGACCAGACAGAAGAAGAGCTGCTGGGCAAGTATGGCCATCACGTCGGGATGGCCTTCCAACTCGCCGACGACATCCTGGACTTTCGAGGCGACCCAGAAAAAACCGGAAAGGCAATCGGCGGCGACTTCCGAGAGGGATGCCCGACGCTGCCCGTGATCCATGCGCTGGTGAGCGCGCCGGACTCGGACCGTGACATTCTGAGAAGGCAGTTCGGCAGAGACGCAGACAACGGGCGAATGACCGAGGTGATTAGCATGATCGAGCGCTCCGGGGGCTTCGAGCGAGCGCGCGAACTTGCAGTCGCGCACGTTCAGTCCGCGATGGCGTCGCTCTCACCTCTTCCCGACACTCCCGCCGCCGCGTGTCTCGCTCGCATCGCCGACTTCGTGGTCTCGCGGGACCGGTGAGACACTTCGCCGCCTACCTGTTCGACCTGGACGGAGTCATCTACCGCGGTTCCATGCTGCTTGCGGGTGCGCTAGAGACGGTCAACACGCTGGCCTCGAGGGCCGAGGTCGCATTCCTCACGAACAACGCCGGCCGGCATCGAGAGGAGTTCGCGGAGCGCCTGCGCGGCATGGGGCTTCCCGCAACGCGGGACAACGTGTTTAGCTCGGGTTTGGTTGCAGCGCGCACGCTACCGAGGTTGGGCGTGCGCACGGTTTTCCTCGTCGGAATGCCGGGTTTGGCAAGAGAACTAAGGGAAGCCGGCCTCGAGCTTCGCGACGGGCCACCGGTGGATGCGGTTCTGGTCGCTCGAGACACGGAGTTCACGTTCGAAAAGCTGACAATCGCACAGCAGGCAGTGTTCGCGGGTGCGCGCCTATTCGCGACCAATCGCGACCCCGTCTACCCCGTCGAGGACGGGCTCATGCCCGGTAGCGGACCCATCGTGGCTGCCGTAGAAACAGCGACCATGCGAAGTGCGAAAACTTTCGGAAAGCCCGAACCCGAGATGATCCGGATCGCGCTGGAAAGCCTCGGGGTGCCCCGCGAAGAGGCACTCATGGTAGGTGACCGGCTCGACACCGATATCCTGTGCGCAAAGCGCGCCGGCGTTTCCTCGGCTCTGGTGCTCACGGGAGTCACCTCGGCGGAAGAGGCCCAGGCAGCACCGGACGAGATGCGCCCCGACTGGGTGATCAGCCGCTTGCCGGAAGTTCTGCCTTCTTCGTAGCCACTACGGCCACTCCCTCGCCCTTCCCGGTTCCGTGCTTGCGTTCGAGAGCAGCCTTTACCAGCCCAGCAAACAGCGGTGCGGGGCGGTTCGGCCTCGATTTGAACTCCGGATGGAACTGACACCCGATGAAGAAGGGGTGGTCCGGCAGCTCGGCGATCTCCACCAGTCGGTAGTCCGGAGAGACCCCACTGAACTGCATTCCAGCGGCACTCAGTGTCTCGCGATAGTCGTTGTTCACTTCGTATCGGTGCCGGTGCCGCTCGTGGATCAGCGTGTGGCCATAAACGCGGTGCGCCAAGCTGTTGCGCGAGAGCCTGCAGGGATAGCTGCCGAGCCGCATGGTCGCACCCTTCTCGGTCACCCCATGCTGGTCCGCCATCAGATGGATAACGGGATGCTTCGTGTGAGGATCGACCTCGATGCTGTTCGCGTCCTTCAGCCCACACACGTTCCTCGCGAACTCGATGATGGCCATCTGCAGACCGTAGCACAGGCCTAGGAACGGGATGCCGTGCTCCCGGGCGTGACGGATCGCGCTGATCTTGCCTTCCACGCCCCTCGCCCCGAAGCCCGGCGCCACGATCAACCCGTCCAACCCTGCGAGCACCTGCTCGGGCTCGGCATCCTCCAGGTCATCGCTCTCGATCCATCGGATGCCCACCCGGCAGTTGTTGGGCACCCCTGCGTGGGCAAGCGATTCGGCAATGCTCTTGTAGGCGTCGCCGTTGTCTGTGTACTTTCCGACGACGCCGATCAAGCAGGAGTCGGCGGGGTCCTTCAGCACTTTCACCATGTGCTGCCATTCGGTGAGATCCGGCTCGACGTTGGGCAGGGCTAAGCGACGGCAGATCAGATCCCCCATGCCTGCCTCATCCATCCGCAGGGGTACCTCGTATATGGTATCGACGGTACGCAGCTCGAGCACGCCTTCGGGCGCGACATCGCAGAACAGCGCGAGCTTCTCTCGGACCTCGTCGCTCAGCGGCACATCGGTGCGACACGCGAGAATGTCGGGCGTGATGCCGATTTCCCGCAGCCGAATCACGCTGTGCTGGGTGGGCTTCGTTTTCACCTCGCCCCAAGGTGCGATGTGCGGGATTAGCGTAACGTGCACGTACAACACGTTCGTCGGGCCGACATCCTTCTTGAACTGCCGGATGGCTTCGAGGAAGGGAAGACCCTCGATGTCTCCCACCGTTCCGCCGATCTCGGCGATCACGATATCCGCGTTGCTCTCTTCGCCTACCTGAACGATGCGCTGCTTGATCTCGTCAGTCACGTGCGGGATCACTTGCACGGTCGCACCGAGATAGTCACCGCGCCGCTCTTTCTGGATCACCTCTGCATACACGGTGCCGGTGGTGATGCTGGAGCTGCGGGTGCAGCAGACGTCTATGAATCGCTCGTAATGGCCGAGGTCCAGGTCGGTCTCGGTGCCGTCGTCGGTCACGAACACCTCACCGTGCTGGTAGGGGTTCATGGTGCCGGCGTCTACATTAATGTAGGGGTCCAGCTTGACGGGAGTGACGGTGAAGCCGCGGTTTCTGAGGAGGCGACCGATGCTCGCGGCGGCGATTCCCTTGCCAATTCCGCTGACCACACCCCCGGTCACGAACACATAGTTCCTCATGACGCCGCCTCCGGGACCTTAGTATACCGCCTCGGCTGCCACGCGTGACGCCGCGCGCCAGCCGGTCCCCGGTAATTCCGGCGTCCCGCCGCACGCGTGCCCAAACCCCGTGACGGCGAAACTGCCGGCAGGGAAGCGTGCCGGCTTCTCCGGCTCCCGCTAGACCGACTGGCCTGCGGCGCCATCGCGCCGTGGAACGTCATCTAGGAATCCGAGCCCGACTGCAATCGGCAAGGGAAGGTGGGCATAGCATGTACGGCAGCTTCGGCACGGTACTAGCTCTCATCGTGGCGGCAATCGCCATCTTCGGCGTCGTCTACTACGTCCGCGACATCTTGGCGAACTGAGCTCGGCCGGCACGGTGCATCGGTATACTCGATGCACCCCATGCGTCCGGTTCACCGCACCGACAAGTACATAGACCTGGCGGAGTGGCTCTGCTTCGACTGCAGGAACCCCGAGCTAGCGCTCGAGTGGGTGGACCGCGCGCTGCATGCCGAACCGGAGAATCCCGAGGCGCTCACCCTCAAAGGCGACATCCTCCAGGAGGCCGGACGTTGCGAGGAAGCAGTCGCGTCCTATGACCGGGCGCTCGAGATCGTCCCGGACGCACTCGAGGCAATAGCCGAACGAGCCCGTGCGCTGCACACGCTCGAGCGGTGGGAAGACGCCCTTGCGGCCGCCGAGACCGGCCTCGCTGTTCTCGACGAGTTCACCGGGGGCGAAGCAGAGCCCGATCCGGTGCTTGCCATGCTGCACGAGATTCGTATTAGCTCTCTCATCGGCTTGGGCCAGAGGAGCGCCGCGCAGGCGGCTGCCCGCGAGGCACTCGAGCGCTGCCCTGGAGACGAGCGACTGCTGGAGCTAGCAGCTCTGAGCAGCATCTCGCGCCGTTAGCCTTCCTCACCCTGACTCAGCACCCAGCGCACCGCCTCTCCTAGGTGCTCGAAGACTCGCTCGGGCTGTTCGCTCAGCCCCGCAACGTCCTCTCGTCGAACATGACCGCTAAGCACCAGCAAAGGCCGGCAGCCTGCGGCCCTCGCTGCCAGCACGTCCTTCTTCGTGTCCCCAATGAAGAAGGTCTCGCGAGGCTCGAAGCCATACGTCCGCTGGAGGTCCAATATCATGCCGGGTTTCGGCTTCCGGCATTCGCAGTCTTCGCTCGAAAGGTGCGTGCAGTAGCGGAATGCCTCGATCTCCCCGCCCGCCGCGCGTACCTCGGCCACAATCGCTTGTTCGATTTGGCGCAAGCCTTCCGGGGTCAGCAGGCCCTTGGCAACCGCCTGCTGGTTCGAGACCACAGCCACCCGATAACCTGAATGAGTGGCCTCCGCGATGGCAGGAGCAGCCCATGGGAAAATCTCGAGTTCATCCAGGCTCTTGACGTAGTCATCGCGGTCGCGATTGATGACGCCGTCGCGATCCAGGATCACGAACCGAGGGCGGCGAATCATGGTGGTGAGACGCCCCGGCTGGTGCCGGAAGCCGTCCGACTTGACGCGTAGGCAGAAGTGCGATACACTCTCACCGGCGGAATCATATAGACGTCGTAAGCTGATTCATTTAACCCTAAGGAGGTACACGACGAATGCAGCGTAGAGGCTTCACCCTCATCGAGCTTCTGGTCGTGATCGCAATTATAGCGATTCTCGCAGCTATCCTCTTCCCGGTCTTCGCGCGGGCACGCGAGTCGGCCATGGCCGCCTCCTGCCTATCCAACTGCAACCAAATCAACAAGGGTTGCCTGATGTACAGCGAAGACTACAACATGATGATGATCCTTCGGGCCTACTACCACAACGTGCAAGGAGAGCCGTATCCGAATACTCCCATCTGGATCGGCCTCGCGAAGAAGTACATCAAGGATAAGGCCGTTCACGGCTGCCCAGCAGCCGCTGGCACAGTCTACGGCGACACCTGGGCGACCCGAAAACACAACTCCCTCGGCCTCAACACGAACATCTTCGGCTGGTATCGGACCGACACGATGCAGCTGATTCCCGTCAGCTATAAGAAGATGCAGACCCCGACGACGGTAGTGATCTTTGCCGACGGAATGCCGAAGGACCCGCGAGACCCAACGCGAGACCAACACTGTAGGGGCTACCTCGCCAGCAACAAAGAGGCGGCAGGTGCTTGCGGCGTGGGCGCAAACGGACAGCCGAACAACACGGCGACTACCTCGCTCGGCACCCGACACGCTCTGGGAGCCACTGTAGCTTTCGCCGATGGGCACTGCAAAAAGTTCCCAACCAAGTCCCTCCTCCCCAACGGCCAGGTGCCCCCCTCCAACTGCTGGTCCGAGGCGTACGTGGACCTGAACGATGCGAAGGTCAAGTGGCTGCTGATCGATAGCTGTATCTGGTGGTAGTGCGCAGGAGGTGACCCAGTGAAGAAGTCCGGCTCCAACGTCGTGGCCATTATCGCGCTGGTGGTGATTCTCGTGGCCGCTTACTTCCTGTACCGGAGCCTGGCGGGTGGCACCTCTGGGGGCGCGGAAGGCGTCGTGCTGCCGGAGGACCCTCGAAAGACCGACCCGAACTTCGATCCCAACCGGAATCGGCCGCCAGAGATCGGCGGAGTGGGAGGTCCAGCGCAAGGTAACTAGGTCTTTAGTCCCTCAATCCGGTGACGAGCGAGCCTGCTTGACTGAGTGAAGTCGGGCGGGGTAGTCTCTCTTTTCTGCGCGCCGATGCCACAGCCCAACTGAGAGTTTGCGTTCGCGCACGCCGGAGGAGGAACTGGATGAAGGTGATCCCGCACGCTGCTAAGCGGATCGGAAGCGTGCTAGAAGTACCTAACCTCATTGAGTTGCAGCATGATTCCTTTCAATGGTTTTTAGAGGAGGGACTCCCGGAGCTTTTTCGCACCTTCTCTCCCATCTGGGATTTCACCAACCGAAACTGCATCGAATTCGTCGACTTCACGCTAGGAGAACCCAAGTACTCGTTGGACGAGTGCCGCGACCGCGACATGACCTTCGAGGCGCCCATTCGGGCTACCGTCCGCCTCGCTCGTTCCGACGGTGAGATCATCGAGTCCGAGGTGTATCTCGGCGACCTTCCCTTGATGACCGACCAGGGCTCGTTCATCATCAACGGGCGAGAGCGAGTCATCGTGTCGCAGCTCTCCCGCTCGCCGGGTATCTACTTCAGCGACGACATCGACCTCTCCATGGCCATCCTGGTCAGCTCTCGGATCATCCCCGCCGAGGGCCCCTGGCTGGAGCTGGAGGCCGACCCGTTCTGGGTCGTGCGTGCCGCCATCCAGCAGACGAAAAAGCTCCCGTTCACGCAGCTGCTCAAGGCCATGTCCTCGTTCGAGGAGGCCCGTGCGGTGATCCACATGCCGCTCTACCGCGCACTGCACCGGAGGCTGGCAGAACCTCTCGCAGACCCCGAGACCGGCGAGGTGCTGCACGAATCGAAGACCCTCATCACCGAGGAGTTGTTGGCATCGCTACCCGAGAAGCTGAGGGAGTTCGAGGCCGCAGTCTATTCCCCATGCGAGACTACGGAAGACCTTCTTTGGCTCTACGGCGTCAAGCAGACGCTGGAGCACCCGACGCGTGACGACTTGACGGAGCGCGGCGCGCAGGACGACTCGACCTTCACGCTCTCGCTGAGCGATCTGCACGATCCCGCGACTGGCGACCTGATCGTCCGGCGGATGGAAAGGATTCGACCCGAGACGGCCGTCAAGATCGAGTCGATGGGCCTGGCCAAGTTCGACGTGCTACGCATCAACCGCTACATTCAGGCGACAATCGAAGAAGACCCCACCGACACCCCGGTCGAGGCCCTGACGGAGATCTACCGAAGGCTGCGGCCTGGCGAGCAGAGCTTCAGAGAGATCGATCGCATGCGCAGCGAACTCCTGGAGAAGGCGGACAAGATTGGTATTACCCGCTTCCAGCTCCTCTCGCTGAAGCGCTTCGTAGAGCACATGCTCGAGGAGGTTACGCCCGAAACGACCGACTCCACGCTGCTCGACGTCTTCAAACGCTCGCGCATGTACCAGCAAGAGGAAATCGGCGCCACGCGCACCCAGATGGAAGCGATGATGAAGGAACTGATCCGCTATTACCGACGGATCTGGACTATCCGCGACCTCGGGCGAAAGGAGCTGACGAACCTCTTCCTCGACAAGCGGCGCTACGACCTCGCGAAGGTCGGCAGATTCCAACTCAACCGCAAGTTGGGCATCGACGTGGATCTCAATCGCCGCAACATCACGGTGGAGGACCTGGTCGGAGCAATCCTTCAGATGACCGAGGTCCGCACCAACCGAGCCGGTGCAGACGACATCGACCATCTGCAGAACAAGCGGGTTCGCAGCGTCGGAGAGCTGCTGCAAAGCCAGCTTCGTCTCGGCTTCATCCGCATGGAGAAGGTGGCTAGGGAGCGCATGACGACTCAGGACCCGGAGAGCATCCTGCCTGGCGTCATCCTCTCGGTCAAGCCCGTGTCGGCGAGCATCAAGAGCTTCTTCAGCTCTTCGCAGCTCTCGACATTCATGGACCAGACCAACCCGCTCTCCGAGCTGACCAACAAGCGTCGTCTCTCGTCGCTCGGACCCGGCGGCCTGTCGAGGCAGAGCGCCAAGCTCGAGGTACGCGACGTCCACCGAAGCCACTACGGTCGCATCTGCCCTATCGAAACGCCGGAAGGGCCGAACATCGGCTTGATCAGTCAGCTCACCGTGTATGCCAGGGTGGACGAGTACGGCTTTATCAAGACGCCATACCGCATCGTTCGGGACGGCAAGGTCACCGACGAGGTGATCTACCTCTCCGCCGGTGAAGACGATCCGAAGTACATCGCTCCCTCGGATGTCGAACTGGACGAGGAAGGACGTTTTCGGGCCGAACGAGTGCAAGTCCGCCACATGGGCACGTACCCCACGGTGGACCGAGAAGAAGTGGACCTGATGGACGTCACGCCCGTGCAGATGATCTCGGTGGCGACGGCGTCGATCCCGTTCCTCGAGCACGACGATGCGAACCGCGCGCTGATGGGCGCCAACATGCAGCGCCAGGCCGTTCCCTTGCTACGCTCCGAGGCCCCCATCGTGCACACCGGCTACGAACGCCGTGCAGCGGTGGACTCGGGTTCAGCAGTGGTCGCGCGGCGTCATGGCATCGTCGAAGGGGTCACGAGCAAAGAGATCCGTGTCCGCGCAGCGGAAGATGGCGAGATTGACTTGTACCGACTGCACCATATGATGCAGTCGAACAAGTCCACCTGCTTTACCCATCGCCCGGTGGTGTTCCCCGGCCAGCGTGTGGTCAAAGGGCAGGCTCTCGCGGACGGCCCGTGCTGCGACCACGGAGAGATGGCGCTGGGTAAGAACGTCCTCGTCGCCTACATGCCGTGGGGAGGCTACAACTACGAGGACGCCATCCTTGTTTCGGACCGACTGGTGCGAGACGACATCTTTACGTCCATCCACATCGAGCGGCACGAAACCGAGGCGGTGGACACTAAGCTGGGGCCCGAGGAAATCACCCGCGACATCCCAAACGTCGGCGAGGAGGCCCTGAAGGACCTCGACGAAAACGGCATCATCCGCGTCGGTGCCGAGGTCCAGCCTGAAGACATTCTGGTCGGAAAGGTAGCACCGAAGGGTCAGGTCGAGATGACCGCCGAGGAGCGCCTCATTATCGCCATCTTCGGCAAGGAGGCGGAGGAGACGCGGGACGTGTCGCTCCGCTGTCCGCACGGCGAGCGCGGCCAGGTCGTGGATGTCAAAGTGTTCTCGCGCTTCAAGTACCAGTGTCAAGCGTGCGGCCACATCTACAACGAGAGCAAAAAGAAGGACCGTCTGTTCTGCGATCGCTGTGACGGCGAGCTTCACCAACTCCCGGGTGACGAACTCCCTGCCGGCGTGAACGAGCTGGTGCGCGTCTTCGTCGCCCAGAAGCGCAAGCTGATGGAAGGCGACAAGATGGCCGGAAGGCACGGAAACAAAGGGGTCATTTCGAAGATCCTGCCCCAAGAGGACATGCCCTACCTGCCGAGCGGTCGGCCCGTAGACATCGTGCTGAACCCGCTCGGCGTGCCTAGCCGAATGAACATCGGCCAGATTCTGGAGTGCCACCTCGGCTATGCAGGCCACCGATTGGATTGTCGCTTCATCGAACCCGCCTTCGAGTGCTCTACCGAGGACGAGATCCTGTTCGAGCTGAAGCGCCTCGCCAATGCCTTGTTCTACGACGCGCTGCGCAGCTACCTCGACAGTTCGTTCGGCATCGAAGCGGTTCTTGCACCGGATAAGTCGCCGGACGAGAACCTGGCGAGCGTCAAGGAAGGGCTCCGGAAGCTCGGCCGCTACGGCCTCGAGAGGGTGTCGGCTGCAGTGGCCGGCCCGCCAATCCTCACCGACGAGGAGTTCGCGGCCATGCCCGAAGAACTCCCCGCCGAGGAGGAGCCATTTGCGGCTCCGGAGGATGTCTACGACGCGATCATCGCGCGCATCCGCGAAAACGCAAAGGCACGCTGCGGCTTCGACGGAGAGACGGGCAAGACGTACTTGTACGATGGGCGCACCGGCGATCGATTCCGCTCCCCGGTGACAGTCGGATACTCCTACTTGATGAAGCTAGAGCACCTAGCTGACGAGAAGGTGCACGCGCGTAGCATCGGTCCCTACTCGCTCGTGACACAACAGCCTCTCGGTGGCAAGGCGCAGTTCGGCGGCCAGCGCTTCGGTGAGATGGAAGTGTGGGCCTTGGAGGCGTATGGCGCGGCCTACACGCTCCAGGAGATCCTCACCGTCAAGTCCGACGACGTCACGGGACGCGTCAAGACCTATGAGGCGATCGTGAAAGGCGAGCCGATGGGCGAGCCGGGCGTTCCCGAGTCCTTCAAGATCTTGGTCAACGAACTTCAGAGCCTCTGCTTGCGGGTTACTGTTACCGACAAGGCGGACAAAGAGATCGACCTGAAGGCTCTGGAAGACGATGGAACGGACGATGCCCGGCTGGCGCGCAGCGTGGGCTTCAACATCTGAGCGCCGCGGCCCAGAATGCGGCGTCACTACATAACGGTTTGCCCTGAGCCAGGGCGCAGGAACACGAAGTTGCGAGGAGAGGCAGCAGGCTAATGGCAGACGTCAGTTCTTTCGACAAGATCAAAATCGCCATCGCGTCGCCGGAAGACATCGTCGGCTGGTCGCATGGCGAGGTGCGAAAGCCAGAAACCATCAACTATCGAACCTTCAAGCCCGAGCGTGACGGGCTATTCTGCGAGCGAATCTTCGGCCCAGTCAAGGACTGGGAGTGTCACTGCGGGCGCTACAAGAAGGTCAAGTACAAGGGCATCATCTGCGAGCGCTGTGGGGTCGAAGTAACCAGGCAGAAAGTGCGCCGAGAGCGTATGGGGCACATCGAGCTGTGCGCCCCAGTGTGCCACATCTGGTACCTCAAAGGCGTCCCGAGCCCCATCAGCCTTATCCTGGACATCTCACCTCGACTTCTCGAGAAGGTCGCCTACTTCGCCTCCTTCATCGTAATTGACATAGATAGAGAGGGCATCGAGCAGAACCTCGGCGTGTTGATGAGCGCGATCGAAGAAGAGAAGCGCTACATAGACGAGAGCGCCGCTCAGACCGAGGAGGAGCTACGCAAGGCGTTTGCGGAGGAACTCGAAGAGAACAAGGACGTCTACGACGAGCACCACATCAAAGAGCGCACGAAGGCAGTCAACGACCGCATCAAGGCCGAATACCGAGAAGCCGAAGAGCGCAAGGCCGAGATGGAAATTGCCCTCGAAATCCTTCAGCGCCTCGAACGGCGTCAACTAATCGACGAGGACAAGTACCGTGCCGTTGACCGAATGCTCGAAGTGGCGAGCAGGCGAGCGGGCAAGGATTTCAGCTCCTTGCTTCGTGCAGGCATCGGGGCGGCAGCAATTCACGACCTGCTCGCACAAGTGGACCTCGACAGGCTTAGTCGCGAGCTAAGGCACGAAATTATCAGCACCTCCGGACCACGCCGCGCGCGGGCGATCAAGAGGTTGGAAATCATCGAGGCACTGCACAAGTCGCGAAGCCGGCCGGAATGGATGGTGCTGACGCAGGTGCCAGTCATCTCGCCGGAACTTCGCCCCATGGTGCAGCTCGACGGAGGACGGTTTGCCACTTCCGACCTGAACGACCTGTACCGGCGCATCATCAACCGGAACAACCGCCTGAAGAAGATCATCGAGATTCGGGCTCCGGAGAGCATTATCAACCACGAGAAACGCCTGCTTCAGGAAGCCGTGGACGCGCTGATCGATAACGGCCGCCGCACGCGGCCCGTCGTCGGCTCCAACAACCGCCCGCTGAAGTCCCTCTCCGACATGCTGAAAGGCAAGGAGGGTCGCTTCCGCAAGAACCTGCTCGGCAAGCGTGTGGACTACTCCGGACGCTCGGTTATTGTGGTCGGCCCGCACCTCCAACTGCACCAGTGCGGTCTGCCAAAGGAGATGGCTCTCGAGCTGTTCAAGCCGCTCGTCATGAAGACACTCGTCGAGAGGAGCGTCAGCCAGAACATCAAGAGCGCCAAACGCTTGATTGACAGAATGCACCCGACGGTGTGGGACAGCCTCGAGGACGTCATTGCCGAGCATCCCGTGCTGCTGAACCGCGCGCCGACGCTACACCGCCTGGGCATTCAGGCTTTCCAGCCAGTGCTCGTGGACGGCAAAGCCATCCAGGTGCACCCGATGGTCTGTCATGCCTACAACGCAGACTTCGACGGAGACCAGATGGCCGTGCACGTGCCGCTCTCCGCGAACGCCCAGGCGGAAGCCCGCGTGCTGATGCTCTCTACGAACAACCTGTTCTCGCCGGCTAACGGGCGCCCCATCGTCTCACCGATCCAGGACATCGTTCTCGGCTGCTACTACCTCACGATGCGCAACAAGAAGGCGGAGAAGCGCAAGGTGGTATTCGCGCGGCCGGACGAAGTGTTGTGCCTGATGGACATGGGTGAGATCGACCTGCACGATCCCGTGGATGTGCGGGTGACCGACCCAGATACCGGTGAGAAGAAGATCATCGAGACGACCCCCGGACGGATCATTTTCAACGAAGTGCTTCCGCCACAGATGCGCTACCGGGACAAGTACACGAACCTTCTGCTCACGAAGAAGGCCATCGCAGAAGTGATCAACGACTGTCATCTGTTGGCGGGTTCGGATGCCACCATCACGCTGCTGGACGCGCTGAAGGACCTAGGCTTTCGCTATGCCACCCAGTCCGCTATCACCATCTCCATGACCGACATGGACCCGCCCGAGGCGCGTCACCGCATCATCAGCGAGACCGAGCAGGCCGCGGCGCTCGACAAGGAGCGCTACGACCGAGGAATGCTGAACGACCAGGAGCGGCACCGCCGCCTGACAGAGCAGTGGACCAAGGCCTACGATGACGTGGCAAAAGAGATCCTCAAAACGTTCGATCAGTACAACCCGCTGATGATCGTCACCGACTCCGGCGCCCGCGGCTCGGTGAAGCAGCTCACTCAGCTCGCAGGTATGCGCGGCCTCATTTCCGACCAGTTCGGCCGCCTGATCGAGGACTTGCCGATCCGCTCGTCGTTCCACGAGGGGCTCTCCATCTTCGAGTATTTCGTCTCGACGTATGGTGCACGCAAGGGGCTCGCCGACACCGCACTTCGAACCGCCGACGCGGGCTACCTAACACGTCGCATGGTGGACGTGTCGCAGGACGTGATCATCCGAGAACACGACTGCGGAACCTCCGAGGGTATCACGGTGCAGCGCCTGGAGAAGGATGGCGAGGTGATCGAGAAGCTGTCCGAGCGCGCTGCAGGGCGCACCTCACTTGCCAGGATTACCGACCCGGACACGGGCGACGTGATCGTGGACGTGGACGAGGAGATCTCTGACGCCCAAGCCCAAACAATCGAGCAAATCGTCACTCGATACTGGCAAGCTCTGGAGGAACTTCAGGCCAAGAGCGGACGCACCTCGCCCGATGTGCAGAAGTTCCAGGAGAAATACCGCTCAGCCGGCTTCAAGATAGACGAGCGAAACCGGCTCGGAGTGGAGATTCGGTCCCCTCTCACCTGCGAGTTGGAGCAGGGCATCTGCGCGAAGTGCTACGGACGTGACCTCGCGCTCGGTAGGACCGTGGAAATCGGCACAGCCGTAGGCATCATCGCTGCGCAGTCCATCGGAGAGCCGGGCACGCAGCTTACGATGCGTACCTTCCACACCGGAGGCATTGCAGGTCTCACCATCGCGGGTGTCAAGGAGATGGGAGAGGCCAAGCGCAATATCGCGGAGCTGATGTCCGACGAGGAGCGTGGTCTGGTCCAGTTCTCTGGCGAAGAGATCGTCAAGCTGGATGATGAACGACGCAAGGTCGCCGAGGAGTTCTTGAGAACCGACCCTTCGAGGGCTGGAGATGCGGCCCCCGCGAAGGCGAAGAAGGAACGCTCTCGAGCCGTCGCCGGTGCCAAGGATAGCGAGAAGAGAAAGCACGACGCAACCAAGAGCTGGACGCAGCGACTGGTCAAGCTGCTCGAATCGGAGTTCTCCGGTATCAACCGAGTAGAAGAGCTATTCGAGGCCCGAGGTCGCGGCTACAAGAACCCGCGAGACCCGAAGAAGGGCCCGAAGGGCGAAGCGATTATCACCGAGATCGGTGGCGTGGTGAAGCGCATCGAGACCCGTGACAAAGGTCGCTGGGTCGTCATCGAGGGCGAAGTGGACATCCGCGACTACAGCCCGACGGGTCGCTTTGCCGCAGAGGCGATCAAGGCCGGCAAGGTGGAGATCGAGGCAGGCACGGAGCTGAAGGACAAGCATATTGCCGCTCTGCTCGAAGAGGGCGTCACCCACATCAAGGTGATGGAACTCATCCTGGTTCCCTACCGCGGCAAGCTGGAGTTCCAGGAGGGTGACGTAGTGCGCCCAGGCGACCGCTTGACCCCTGGCCCGCTCGATCCGCACAAGGTTCTGCGCCTTCGAGGCGTGCGCGGCGTGCAGGAGTATGTGGTCCAAGAAGTGCAGGCGGTCTACAAGGCGCAGGGCGTGGACATCAACGACAAGCACATCGAGGTGATCACACGCCAGATGCTGCGGAAGCGTAAGGTCCGGGAACCCGGCGACACTCCATTCCTTCCGGGCCAGATCGTGGACCGCTTCGTACTGAAGCGCGAGAACGAGAGGATCCGAAGAATGCGTGAGCGCGGCGTCGTGTTGAAGTACACCGACCCGGAGACGGGAGAGACCAAGGAGCGCGAGCCGAAGGAAGCCACCGTAGACTGGGTACTGCTGGGCATCACCGAGGCAGCGCTCGCCACCGAGAGCTTCCTCTCGGCCGCAAGCTTCCAGAAGACCACCAAAGTCCTGACAGACGCCGCGGTGCGCGGCAAGAGCGACGAGCTAGTCGGCCTGAAGGAAAACGTGATTATCGGTCGGCTTATTCCCGCAGGCACCGGATTCCCGGCCTACCGGCAGATGGACATCGACGTGGACAAGGCTCCGGAGTGGGCCGAGCGATCCCTTACCGCTCTCGTGGGCCCTGCGCTTGCGGGCGAGGAGATGGAGGACGACCTCAACCTGATCACGCGAGGTCTCACCCTGTCTCAGCTTGCGAGTGAGGAGGGCGAGCTGCTACAAGAAGAAGGCGACCATGCAGCGCACGAGGGTAACGGGGTTCCCGACGATATGGATGACCTCGGGTCGGATAGCGCAACAGACACGGGCATCTCGCTCGATAAGATAGTCACTAGCACAGAGGGCAACGGCGTGCCGCCTTCCGAGGCGGCGGAGCCATCGGGCGAAGAGAGCGTGAAGGACTGACAGACGACGACATCTGGCGGCTGGGCGCAGGTTTCAGCGTCCAGCCGCTTCGGCTTCTCTAGGGAGCTAAGGCCCCCGTTCGGACGGGTCGCGCTGAGGCTCGGGGTATAGTAATGTTCGAGGCTGCCGTCGCGATGGGTGCATCTCGGGGGGTCTTCGAACAGATTTTGCCCGCGCGGGCCAGCACACTGTTACCCGCCGACCTTCAGCCACCGAGCGAATCGTCCCTCGCGGCTAGCAGACTTCGGATAGCACGTAACCTCACTCAGGAGGAAGTCACTTGGAGAAGGGGACCACCGGCGGTCAACGTATCGCTTTCCTCAGTACGTACCCCCCTCGTCGCTGTGGGATCGCCACCTTCACGCACGACCTTGCTAACGCAGTGGTCGAACACCTTCCGTCGCAGGAAAACGTCGTCGCCGTCGCCATCACGAACACGGACGAGGAGTATCAGTATCCACCGCGTGTCAAGTTCGAGATTCAGCAACACAACCTGAGTGACTACAAGCGTGCAGCCGAGTTTCTGAACTACAGCCGGGTAGACATCATCTCCATACAGCATGAGTACGGGATTTTCGGCGGTGAATGGGGCGAGTATCTAGTTACCCTGCTCCGTGACGTGCGTGTGCCCGTCGTAACCACCATGCACACGGTGCTCGAGGATCGGCGCCCGGTACAGTCTCGAGTCTTCGATGCGATCGTTGACCGCAGCGACAAGATTGTCGTGATGACGCACCGAGCCGTGGACATGCTCTCGGCGCAGGGGGTTCCCCTGGACAAGCTCGTCTACATCCCCCATGGCATTCCCGACCTCCCTGTCGTCGACCCGAGCTACTACAAGGACCAGTTCGAGCTCGAGGGCCGAACGGTCTTGCTCACCTTCGGCCTAATCGGCCCCGGCAAGGGCATCGAGACGGCGATTCGAGCCGTCCGCAAGGTCGCCGATCAACACCCTGAAGTCGTGTACATGGTGCTGGGCGCGACGCACCCAGAGGTCGTGCGACAGTCCGGCGAGGCCTACCGTCTCTCGCTGGAGCGGCTGGTGTCCGACCTCGGACTGGAAGACCACGTCGTCTTCTACAACCGATACGTGGAGTTCGAGGAGCTCTGCGAAGCGTTGTGCGCTGCAGACATCTACCTAACGCCCTATCCGAATCGCAATCAGATTACCTCTGGAACCCTGGCCTACGCTCTGGGTGCCGGTAAGGCCATCGTCTCCACGCCCTTCTGGCATGCGGAAGAGCTGCTGGCCGATGGGCGAGGGCTCCTCACCCAGTTCAACGACGAGAACGACATGGCCGAGAAGATCAACTGGCTGCTTTCCAACCCCGTCGAGATGCACGCCATGCGGAAGCGCGCCTACCAGCATGGTCGCGCAATGGTCTGGCGCGAAGTAGGCAAGGCCTACGTACAGGAGTTCGGGGCGCTACTCGGTGGCGCCGGAAAGCTCAAAGCAGCCACCGCTCGCAGCAGCAGGGCGGTGATCATCGGCTCTCGCTCGCTCCCAGAACCCAGTCTCCAGCATCTTCGAAGACTGACGGACCGCTTCGGCTTGTTCCAGCACGCTCGTTATCGCATCCCCGATTACTCGCACGGTTATTGCGTGGACGACAACGCGCGCGCCCTGGTAGCAGCCACCAAGTACTACCGGCTGTTCAACAAGCCGGACGTCTTGGACCTGCTCGGGACCTTCTTGGCGTTCGTTATCTACTGCCAGAAAGAAGACGGCACCTTCCGAAACTTCCTATCGGTGGAGCGGCGCTTCTTGGACGAGGTGGGCTCCGACGACTGCCAGGGACGGGCGCTCTGGGGACTGGGCCACACCATCGCGTATGCTCCTACCGACTACCAGGCGGTCGCCAAGGATGCCTTCGATCTGGCGCTGCCAAACCTGCACAAACTCAACCTGCGCGGTGCCGCTTATGCGATGCTCGGCATCTTCCGCTACCTCGACAGGTACCCAGGCGCGCTGCAGCTCAAGAACGCCCTGGTCGAACTGGCCGAGAAGCTGATGTATTGCTACGAGCAAACCCGTTCGCCAGGCTGGGACTGGTTCGAGCCGGTGCTCGCATACGACAACGGGCTGATGCCCCGCGCTCTTTGGCGGGCCTCGCAGGTGCTGGGCAACGAGCGGTATCAGGAAGTCGCGCGATCCACCACCGAATGGCTGTTCGAGCAGTGCACGCGGGATGGACACTTGTCGCTAGTCGGCTCCAACGGGTGGTTCCGCCGAGGCGACCCGGAGAAGCCGCACTTCGACCAGCAGCCGATTGATGCCGCGGCGATGGTCTCCCTCGCTGGCGCCGCGTTCCAGAGCACCAAGGAAGAGCGGTACCTGAAGCTGATGCGCATGGCGTACGACTGGTTCCTGGGGGCGAACGATCTGCAGGCTCCGATGTACGACTTCCGCAGCGGAGGCTGCTCGGACGGGTTGACCCCCAATGGGCCCAGCGCGAACCAGGGTGCTGAGAGCACACTGGCTTGCCTCCACGCGACCATGGTGATGATAGAGCTGTTGCCGGAAGAGGCGGGAGCGCGCAACGTCCAGGTCGCAGGGGATGGCGACGCACGCAGCATCGCTGCCGGCGGCCAGTAGCGGCTGACTTTCCGCTCCACCGCCGATGCAACGTCTCGCCGGCCGGATCACTTCTTGGCCGGCGTAATTCCGGCGTCCCGCCGGATGCCTCTCAATCGCCGGGACGGCGAACTAACCTGCGTGTCGCCGGACCGCCGGCTGCTGGCCTGAGAGGAGCGTGAGTGCCCCGGCGCGGTCCCTGGGTTTCTCGCAGGTGGAGGGTCTGTTTCGGACGACCAGGACGCCGGGCCGCGGCATGGGACACATCGCCGGGAGGGCGAGACTATCCCAGCAGCGTCCGCGCAGGGGCAGCTACCGGGAGCCGTGGCGGAGGGACACGGCCGTCGAGAGCGTGGCGCCCTGCTCGCCTCGGATACCGTCCAGCTTCGCCTGCGACCACATGCGGGGCGTGATGATGTTGCTCATGGTCCAGCGGTAGAACGCGCACCAATCTTCCTCGTGCTCGCCCCAGCCTTTGATGAACCCGATGCACCACTCCGGATCGCCCGAATCGGGCCAGCGCGAGTTCCAGTCCCTCCCGCAGTGGTCGTGTGAGAGGTTCCACTGTGGCTTCCAGCCGTTCAGCCAGAAAGCCCCATCCACGTTGTGCAGCCACTCGTGCACGTACACGTAGCGGAACCAGTCCTTCCAGCCGGGCCCGTACATGTACGTTACGTCGCCCTTGCCCGTCTCCTTGGCTGGTCCGCCCGCACCCGCTGGAGCCCAGGCAGGGAGCCCTTCCGCCGGAATCACCCAGAAGTCGGACTGGAAGGGACCGGTAGAGCGGTTGGGGATCTTCTCCAGTGGGTGCCCGTGGGCGTTCCAGAACAGGTCTGGATTATCGCGGTTCCAATCCACTTTGGTGACTTTGGCACTCTCGTCGAGAATCTGAACCTCCGACTCGATTCGCAGTGCGCCCCGCGAATACCGGAACACGTCCTCCTTGTACTTGCCGAACGTGGTCTGAATGTCCTCGATCATCTCCGGCGTCAGCTCGAACTTGGCATGTCGCTGCTCCCCATCCTTAGTCTTCCACTCGTGGTCGAGACGCTTGAAGATGAAGAGCCGTACGTTCCAGACGGTTGCTCGCCTCGGATCGCGGTTCGGAGGGACGAGAGCGTGGAGCACGTTTACCCGTGCATGCGCCTCGGCCCGGCGCCCGACCGAGGTGGCGGGGTCCTCGATAACCGAGTACTCCTTCTCTAGCAGCTCGACCCACCTACCGTTCGAGTTGGCGTACTCGCGGGCCAGTGCGATGTCTCGCAGTTCGTATGGGTCGAAGGTCAGGCTTTCCGCTTTCCGCAGGTCGCGCAGGCAGGCTGCACGCTGCCCGAGCGCCAGGCGTGCCAAGCCGGCATCCACCAACGCACGCGGTGCGTAGACCGAGTGAGGCCAGTCATCGGCTATCCTTTCTAACAACGCGGCGCCCTTCGCGTTGTCGCCTCTCTCCAGATAGCGGTGCGCCAATCGCACCGCGGCAAGATCCGCCCCGGGCATTGGGTTGCGCGAGTCGACAAACTCCTCCAAGTACCGAATCTCGGGCTCGTCGCTAGGCATGTGGTGGCGAACGACGCGCATTAGCTCTCGGATCGCGTCGTCCCGCCGTGGGGACTCGGGGAACCGCGTGAGATGATCCCGAAGGCCCTGCTGAAGCTCGCCCCAGCGCACCTCTGCCTTCAGCTTGTTCAGCTCGTCCCAATGGGCGTTGGCGGGCCCGGGGTCGGGCGCAGTGGCGGTGTCGAGGCCAGACCTTCGGCGGAGCTCGGGAACGAGGCTGCTCCCCGGCCACCTGCTGGCGAAGTCGCGCACGACGGCCTGCGCATCGGCCTGCCTTCCCGCTTCCACCAGTGCGCTCACCAATTGAGACGTGGCGGGACCGAGCCACTCTGGACTACGATAACTGCCCAGAAACCGCTGCAAGCGGTGCGCGCGCACCAGCGGGGGTTTCTCCCGAAGCTCCTGTTGTAACAGCATCCACTGCGCCGAGCCGGCAAGGCTGGACTCGGGGTGCTGCTCGATCACCCGTTCGAGCACGGGCGTCGCTTGTGCCGCCCGGCGACCGCTGAAGTCGCGGGTGGCTTGGGCCCACTCCATCATGAGGCTCTCGCCGGCTGCGAGGTCCACACCGATGGATCTCATCCATCGGCTGTACTCCTCATAACCCTGCCTCCAGGCGGATTGGGTTGGGGAAAACGTAGTGATGAGGAGGACGAGAAGGCTGGATGCTAGGCTCGACATGCTGGGATTGTACCGAAACCCGCAGGATGGCGCCGGCTCACGTGGAAGTTCACCGGATGCTGTTGTTCGCCGTGGTTGGCAAGCCGGTCGGCCACAGCTTATCGCCGCAGATGCACCGAGCCGCCTTCCACGCACTCGGTATCGAGGCAGAGTACCTGCGTGTGGAGTGTGAGGCTCACGAACTCGTCGGGCTAGCTGCGGCTGTGAGTGCCGGCGCGCTCGCCGGCGTCAACATCACCATCCCCCACAAGCGCGCAGCCTTCGAGTTGGCTGACGAGGCTTCGGAGGAAGCGAAGCTCCTCGGTGTGGCCAATACCTGGGCCCGTCGAGATGGCGCGGTTCTCGCCCACAACACGGATGGTGCAGGCTTCCTCATGGGGTTGCAGGGCGTCGACCTCGACACCAGTGGCAGCGCCGTAATCCTTGGAGCTGGTGGCGCAGCGCGGGCCATTTGCCTAGCGCTGAGCAGGCGAGGGCATCGCGTTGTCGTTCTCGCCCGGGATCCAGACCGAGTGCAACACGACTTCCGACTGCTCGGAGGTGAACTGAGGCACTGGGATGGCGAGACGGCCCTTAGAGCAGCGCGCGAAGCAGCGTTGGTCGTGAATGCCACCCCTGTCGGAATGGAGCCGGACTGCGAGGCGGTTCCCGCTTTCCCACTCGGGAACCTTCGGCCAGCAGCCGTAGTTTATGATGTCGTGTATCGTCCCCGACGGACCGCGTGGCTTCGGGCTGCCGAGGCGAGGGGTCTGCGGACGGTGGACGGGGTCAAGATGCTTGCAGGGCAGGGTGCGGCATCGCTCGATCTCTGGCTCGGCAGACCGGCTCCACTCTCGGTCATGCTCGCGGCGCTCGAATCTTCCCTCGAAAAAGCCCCGGGAGTTGCGCCAGAGTGAACGAAGCAGGTACTTCGACCCGACATACTAGACGACGGACCTGCGTATCGATAGGACAGGGGGAGCCGCGGATTCACGGATTTCAGTTACGGAATTATCGTAGTACATATGCTAACGCGGGTGAGTCCGAGTCCCCCGTGAGTTCGGCTGAGCCGTTTCCCGGGTCTGAAGAAAGCAAGCCCCGTTTGGTGTATACTCTGCACCATCCGCTGATGGGTCGGGCTCCCGTGTCGGCTCGGCACCCCCGCGTATTTAGGAGTAGTCCGTAGATGGGCATGGTTCGCAGGCCGCTCGGTGAGTACCTTGTCGAGAAGGGGTACTTGACGGAAGAGCAGTTGGCCGAGGCCAAAAAGATACAAGCCAACACAAAGGGCGGCGACCTAGGAAAGATACTATTGGACCTCGGATACGTCGGTGAGCGGGAGGTTTATGAGGCGCGCGCTCAGGAGCAGGGCCATCGTTTCGTGGACCTCGATCGGGTGGAGATCGAGTCCAGCGCGCTCAACGTAGTCAAGGAACAGATTGTCCGACAACACAGCGCCATCCCGATTCGCAAAGAGGGTTCCAACCTCTGGGTCGCGATGGCGAACGCCAACGACCTGAAGGCGACGGATGAGATACGCCTCGCCTCGGGTTGTCGCGTTATCCCCGTGCTGGCAGTGCCCGGAGCCATCGAGGATGCGATACGTCGCCACTATCCTGGCGACAAAAACGGTGCCGGGGGCGGCGGTGAGACACCGAGCAAAGGCGCGGTCATGGGGGATATCCGTGCTGCCATCGCCGCTGCAGGCGCGAAGAGCGACATGGATGCAGGCGACGACGACAAGGCAGCCGTGGAGTTGGCCGAACAAGCTCCGATCATCAAGCTTGCCAACGCACTGATTCAGCAGGCGATCGACGAGAGAGCTTCTGACATTCACGTAGAGCCACAACACCGGAACGTGCGCATTCGGTACCGCATCGACGGCGTCTTGCATGAGACGATGACGCTGCCGAAAGCCATCCAGGCACCGCTGCTCTCCCGTTACAAGATCATGTCGGACATGAACATCGCCGAGCGCCGCATCCCGCAAGACGGTCGTATCGAGGTCCGCCACGCGGGTAAGGAGTACGACCTGCGCGTCTCCTCCATCCCGACGCCGTATGGCGAGAAGATCGTCATGCGTATCCTCGACAAGACCAGCGTGTTGCTGGGTCTCGAGAAGCTCGGCTTCACTCCCGAGACGCAGGCCGCGCTCGAAGAGCTCGTCTCCCAGCCGAACGGCATGGTTCTCTCCACCGGACCGACGGGTTCCGGCAAGACGACTACGCAGTATTCGGTCCTCAACAAGCTGAACTCCATCGAGAAGAACATCATCACGATCGAGGACCCGATCGAGTACCACCTCGCGGGCATCTCCCAGGTCGGCGTGAACCGCAAGGCCGGTCTTACCTTTGCCAACGCCCTTCGCTCGTTCTTGCGCCAGGACCCGGACATCATCATGGTCGGAGAGATGCGCGACCTGGAGACCGCAGAGATCGCAATCGAGGCGTCGCTGACAGGGCACCTCGTTCTGTCCACTCTGCACACCAACGACGCCCCGTCCGCCGTGATCCGAATGGTGGATATGGGTGTCGAGCCCTATCTGATCTCCGCCACTGTCATCGGCATCCTCGCGCAACGCCTAGGTCGTCGTGTCTGTGAGCGCTGCAAAGAGCCATATGAGGTGAGGGGAGCAGAGTTGAGGCGCTTCGGGTTCAAGCCTGAGAATCCCGACGAGATGGTGACGCTCTATCGTGGAAAGGGCTGCGACCACTGTCGCTTCACCGGATGGCGAGGCCGAATCGGTCTTTACGAGCTGATGGTGATGAACGCCGAGATTGCCGAGCTCGTCGTGCGGCGCGCCCCGCTCGCGGACGTGAAAGAGGCCGCGAAGGCCAACGGCATGAAAGAACTGCGCGAAGATGGACTTACCAAGGTGCTCGCTGGCATTACCACGCCGGAAGAGGTCATGAGAGTCGTATTCACGGCGGGCTACTAGTATTCCGAGCGGCCTTTCCGGGTCGTCATATGATTGGGGAGGAAGATTCACAGATGGCAGCCAACGAAGAACCCAAGACGCCGCCTGATCCTCGGCCGGCTCCCGGCCCGGGGCCATCCGATGTACGTGTGCAGGCGCAGGTCGCCCCGAAGGGTGCGACCTTCGGCGCCGTCACCGCAAGACCGCAACGCACAGAGGCCGCGGCTGGCGTCACGGGCCCGCGCCCGATCGAAGACGTTCATATAGACGAGCTGCTTCGCATCGTTCACGAGAAGAACGCCTCGGATATTCATATCTGCAAGGATAGCGAGCCGGTAATACGCGTGGACGGAGCGCTCATTCGGCTGAACTACGTGAAACTCACCGCCTTCGATACCCAGCGCCTGATGTACGACGTGTTGACGGACGAGCAGATACAGCGCTTCGAGAGCACGCTCGAACTCGACTTCTCGTACGAGCTCTATAAGACCGCTCGCTTCCGCGTGAACATGTATCGTGACCGCGGCGCAATCGCTGCAGCCTTCCGACTCATCCCGACGCGCATCCCGACAGTTGCCGAGTTGAACCTCCCGCCGATCCTCAACGACCTGACGGGTCGCCCGCGAGGTCTGATCCTGGTGACCGGCCCGACCGGCTCCGGAAAGTCCACCACCCTCGCGGCGATGATCAACAATATCAACAACACGCGAGCGCTGCACATTATCACCATCGAGGACCCGATCGAGTACCTGCACACGCACAAGCTGTGCATCATCAATCAGCGCGAGCTGGGTCAGGACACCAAGGCGTTCGCAAATGCGCTCCGTGCGTCCCTGCGCGAGGACCCGGACGTGATCCTGGTCGGTGAGATGCGAGACCCGGAGACCATTCACCTGGCGATCACCGCTGCAGAAACCGGCCACCTCGTTTTCGCCACCCTACACACCAACAACGCCGCCGAGTCCATCGACCGTATCGTGGACGTGTTCCCGACGGGACAGCAGGAGCAGATCCGTGTGCAGCTCGCGAACAACATCGTGGCCATCATCTCGCAGCAGCTTCTGCCCAGAGCCGGCCAACCTGGACGTATCCCCGCATGCGAGATCATGATCGCAACTCCTGCAGTTCGCAACCTGATCCGTGAGAATAAAACGCATCAGATCCCGTCTATGGTACAGACAGGCGGTCAGCACGGCATGATGTCCATGGACCAGCACCTGCGAACGCTGTATAACCAAGGCCTGATCACCTTCGAAGACGCCATGGCACGCGCTATGAACGTAGACGAGTTGAAGAAGATGATTACGCCGGGCCAGGGACCGGGCGAGGGTCGCCCGCCGATGCCGCCACGAAAGTAAGGTCAGGAGGCAAATAGATGCCGGTTTTCTCATACAAGGTTCGTGGTGCAGACGGCAACACGCAAGCCGGTACGGTCGAAGCCGAAAGCGAGGAACTGCTCCGGAAACGCTTCGAGGAGCAAGGCCTCGTTCTGACCGAGGTCACCCAAGTGCGCCGCGCACGCAAGGGCGCGGTAGGCTTCGGGCGCGTCAAGCTCACCAGCCTCTCGATCTTCTGTCGCCAGTTTTCGACGATGGTGGATGCCGGCGTGTCGTTGGTACGCTGTCTCGACGTTCTTAGCGAGCAGTGCAACGACGCGAAGCTGAAGAGAATCCTTATCGACGTCGGTGAGCGGGTGGAGGGCGGCGAGAGCCTGTCTCGCGCCATGTCCCGCCACCCGCGAGCCTTCTCCAAATTGTTCATCGGTCTAATTCGTGCCGGCGAAGTCGGCGGCGTACTCGAGGAGTCGCTTCAGAGGTTGTCTCACTTCTTGGAGAAAGACGTCGAGCTTCGCCGGAAGGTGCGCGCCTCCCTGACGTACCCGACCATCGTCGTCGTGTTCGCACTCGTCGTGGTCATCGGTCTGGTCGTGGGTGTTATCCCGAAATTTGCCGAGCTGTATAAGGACCTGAACATCAAGGAGTTCCCTTGGGGCACGCAGATCCTGATTGACCTCAGCCACAGCCTGATCTCCCGCTGGTGGCTGTTCGTCGGCATTCTCGTCGCCATCCTCATCGCGTGGAAGTCCTTCGCCAGCACCAGGTTCGGGCGGCGCGTCATAGACCGGATGAAACTGAAGCTTCCGGTTTTCGGACCACTGCACCACAAGATCTGCCTCGCGCGCTTCAGCCGCACGATGGGTACGCTGCTCTCTTCGGGTGTCCCGATTCTGCAAGCGATGGAGACGGTTGCCGAGACCGTCGGCAACAACATACTCGCGGACGCCATCCTCGAAGCGCGTGCGCGCATTCGCGAGGGAGACCGTATCGGCGACCCACTCGAGGCGAGTGGTATGTTCCCACCTATGGTGGTCCATATGGTCGGCGTCGGCGAGGAGTCGGGTTCCCTGGACTTCATGCTCCAGAAGATCGCGGATTTCTACGAACAAGAGGTCGACTCCACGATCGCCTCACTGACGTCCGCCATTGAGCCGGTGCTGATCGTGTTCCTAGGCGTGGTAGTCGGCTTCATCGTCATCTCGCTCTTCATGCCTCTAGTCAAAGTCATCGAGTCCCTCTCGTCGAACTAGCGCGTTCTCCCCTCCCTCTCCCCCGTTCTCGGGGGAGAGGGAGGGGGTGAGGGGGCATCACCAGCCCCTGGCTTTCGGTGCCTCGACGTTCGGCTGCTCGGGGGGCTGCTGGGCGAGAGCGTGGCGGCAGACGGCAACGTGCCCTTTGCCACGTCATGCTGAGCCTGTCGAAGCATGCCCGCACGGGCCGCACCGTATCACCTGTGCATGCCGCGCTCGCGGCTGCTGACCAAACCGCTCACCACTGCGTGAGGATGGGTGAGTGAGAACGTGCAGCCGTTCGGGACCGTCATGCTGAGCTTGTCGAAGCATGCCCTCGCTGCTGCCAAGCGGCGGACGCGGGC
>BTVI01000002.1:0-154089 GCA_045862955.1 Fimbriimonadales bacterium | reverse complement strand
CCGCATGGCGCCGCGCCGCGTCTGCCGTGCCTGAGATGCAGCATCCAGGGCACGAGTGGTTGCACGCCGTCCCGATCTCTCGGCGTGCAAGTCAGTGGCTGTTAGGCATCGTGTGCCTGCAGCGCAAGCAGCCTCCTGGTGATCTCCTGCTCGCTCACCGGGTGACGCCAGGCTTCGACACGCGAACCGAGTGCACCGGCGATCTCGGCGATTAGGAACCCGTCGCGTGGGTTAGGCATTGCTACCAGGAGCGCGCCACTGCGTCGGCGTCGCACCGGCATGGCCTTCCAAGCGAGCCACTGTGTTACCGGAACGGGGGCAAGCAACGACGGGTCGAGATCATCCGGCAGGCCTCGCGGATCGGGTTGCATCGCAAGACAATAGAAAGCGTCCACTGTCGCGGCATCTTCATCAAAGGTACTGTAAGCCTTGGCCGGTGCGCGGAATGCATCGCTGAACTGCATAGCGCGCTTGCGGTGCACAGACGCTCGCACCTCGTCGTAGTCCACCTCCAGCTCGTGCAGCCGCTCGATAGCTCGCTCTAGCTCCGCCCGCACCGCTACCATGCGCTCCTCATCGGCCAAACGATGGTTGAGCAGGTCCAGAAGCAGAGCACGCGCCCGCTCCCGGAGCTCACGCGCCGCACGAGGACTGCGTACTGCGAGCATCTCGGCCTGCAGGTCCGCCACGCGCTGCAGCTGGTACTCCACTGCGGCTTCATCGCTGTATGCGAACGCCCGAGGCAAGGGGACTTCGACCTGCACCACCTGCTCGTCCTCTACGGTGCGATATCGGACAATGAGGGTTGCGCCTCCCAGATCGGTGATGGGCAGGATGCGGGATATCCGCTCCCCCATCCACAGGTGACCGACCGGTACCAGGGTGTCGCCCAGCCGAAGCTCGCAGTGTTGCACGGCCGCCGCACCCATCGAGAAGCGCTCCCGGCTGAAAGCCTTCATGACGTCGTCCGCGGTGTGCGCGAAGTAGTGCGAACCGCCCCCGGCGCGCGCCATCCCTGCCATCAGCGCCTCGTCATAGTCGGAACCAACGCCAATGGTGCTGGTAGTCACCATGAACTCGCGGTAAGAGCACTCGGCGTGCCGAGACAGGTCCTCGGCAGATGTCCAGCGCCCCACGTTGGCCAGCCCGTCGGAGAGCAGAATCACCCGTCCGCCGCCCTCCAGAAGCTTGGCCCCCGCGACCCAACCCCCGTACAGATTGGTAGAACCACCCGACTGGATGGACTCGACCATACGAGCCAGGCCCGACGAAGGGGGAACCAGCGGGCACAGCACGTCGACGCGGTTATCATAGGTCACGACACCGACTCTGTCTTCAGTGCCCAAAGATCGGATCAACCTTCCGGCTGCAATCTTGCACTTTTCTAGCTTGTCACCCGCCATCGAGCCACTGCGGTCGAGCACCAGCACGACTCGCAGGTCCGGAGTGCGTTCCATCTCGCGATCCTTCGGCTCGAGTTGCACCATCAGACACGACAGACCATGCTCGCTATGGGCAGTAACGGAGACAGACAGATGGGCCGTCTCGGCCGATGACTTGTTCATTAGACACCTCCTGTGTCGCGAATCCAGGTTCACGACAGCGTCAGTGTATCATGACTGCGCAGGTCTGTCAAGGGGTGTCACGAAAATTTTGCAGAAAAAGTAAGAGTGCCTCGGCAGCCTCTTCGAGATCGCTTCGTAGGTCTCCACCGGCAGCTATCTCGAGCGACACGCGCTCCGTGAGAGAGATGCGCTGGAAGAGCCCAGGCGGATTCCAGTCGCCCGGTGCCTCTTCTGGCCATTCGACCGGGGGGGCCATTGCAATCGGGGCCTCGGCCCGTCGGTTCACTGGGTCGAGGTGGAACAGTTGGAGGGGCTCTTCGCAGACCAAGGGGTCGAAACCCTCGGGCACGGCATGCAGGAGCTGCCTCACGGCTGCCTCCAGTCGGGATGTCCCGCCGCGAGCCAGGTCCTGCACGCGCGTCCTTATCGCCTCTAGGCGAAATCCTTTGATAAGGAGAAGACGCACGAGGACCAGCCGGAGCAGATGTTCGTAGCGGTAGCGCGCGTACTTCGGGGCGCCGCTCGGAGGCGGCAGGATGCCCTCTTGGATGTAGTAGCGGACGGTGCGCCGGCCGACCATTAGGTCGGGGTGCGCACGCAGCAGACTGTTTGCCGCCGCCACCAGTTCCTCCAAGGTGAAGGGAGCGGCGACACGGTACTCCTCTACCCTGGGCACTCCTCCATTTTACACGACACTCCGCGCCAGCGCCCAACGAGAACCTTCCGCCTCATCCATCGGCTCGCCCCTTCGCAACTTCGTTAGCATTCGGTGCAAACCGGCCACTGGAGGCGAAGTACGAAGGGGACGAGGGCCTGCTCTACCCTGAGGCGGCGCACGGTGCCGGGCGATGAAGGGCGGGTGCGCCGCCTCTGTCTGCACCTTCTTGCGAACCCCGGTGTCGTTTGGTTCGGGCCCGCAACCCGTCGTGCCGGTGATACGCATTCAGCATGCGCGGACTTAGCTGTTGAGGGACCCGGAGGTGCGACTACCCGAGTTTCATGAGGGTGAACTCGTGCGGCCAATATTCCAACACCGTTGCGGGCCAGCTAGCGGCATTCACAACAGGCAGGCGTACTAGAGGAAATTGGGCAGACGGATGGCTCGGTCCGGCACGACGAAGGATAGCGAGAGGCTAGCCTACCGGGGCTATGGGACTGGCCTGTGGAAGGAGCAGTGGGGAGTGCGCACGGGCCGGAGAGATTCGGTAGGCGAAGCAAGCGAGGTGTTGGAAGAGCCCAACCCCTATCCGGTGGCCCTCTCGCGCAAAGGGTACGAGCCCGATGGGGATGGGAACGAAGTAACCACCATGGATCGGCTTGGGCCTGCGCAGACGTTGGGCGAGGTGCGGGTTCGGATCGGGTGCTCGTCCCACGCTGACTATCCTCGCAGTGGCTCGTCGCCGACGCGGCTAGAGCTCCGTGCGAGGTGCCGCAGGGGTAGGAAGGATTCGGTTGGGGGTGTGGTAGCAAGCGCCGCGTCTACGGATGCCGGGGAGGGTGTAGGGCAACCAGCCGGGTACCAGCGCTCGCGGCAGGACCTTCGAACCGGCCCCGACATCGCCTAGCGCACGAGAAGTGGTCCAGGGCTCTACGTCAGCGCGGAGCGGATGAACGTAGCAACGTCCTTCTTCAGCCTTTTTAGAGAGGCGCCGTGGATGTACATCATGTGGCCCGCCTCGTACTCGGACGTGCTGACACGATCCCGCAGCGAAGAGTCGAGCCCCATGTGTGCCAGCGTGTACTTCGTCGCGTAGTAGGGGGTCGCTAGGTCGTAGTATCCAGAAGCCACCATCAATCGCATATAGGGATTCTTCGCGAACGCTGAGCGCAAGGCCTCGCTGGTATCCGGCGGGCCCTCTCCCGCCGAGCCCCAATCCCACGGCTTCTCGATGCCCTCACCTAGCACGTAGTAGGGCACGTCCGTCTTGTAGCCGAGAACTCGTCGGATGTAGTCATTAATCATGGATGTGTAAGGCGGGCGAATGGCCGCCATGCTCGGGTCGTGCTCGGGTCTTTCGGTCACTCCGCTCGCATCCATGCCCTTGATTCGGCTGTCGAGCCGTCCCACCGTGCGCCCCTCGTCGCGAAGTAGCTCCTTGCAGAAGTGGTGGATGTTGACGCGTAGGTCGCAGTTGCGTATGAACCTCGGCTCCAGACCGGTGTAGCGGGCGAGGCGCGATACTACTTCGTCTCTCTCCTGCGCTGACAACCTGTCACCTTTGGCCAGCGCGAGCATGTACTGGTTGCCGGCCCACTGCTCCACCTCGGCGAGCGTCGTTTTCAGATCCTTCATCAGGTTCTTAGGCAGCTTCTCGTGGTACCACGCGGTAGCCGTGTAGGTAGGTAGGAAGAGCACATATGGCAAGTCATTGCCTTTGACGAACCGCGCTGTTAGGAAGTTGAGGATGGACGAGACGAGGACGATGCCGTTGAAGGCGATCCCCTTCTCGATCAGGTGCCCGGCGAGGCCGGCAGCGCGGGTGGTGCCGTAACTTTCGCCTACCAAGAAGAGTGGTGACGTCCACCGCTCGAACCGTGTTAGGAAAAGGCGGATGAACTCGCCAACCGACTCGATGTCGCCTTTCAGTCCCCAGAACTTTTCGCCGAGTTCCTTGGTTGCAGGACGGCTATAGCCGGTGCCGACGGGGTCTATGAAGCACAGATCCGTGTCCTCCAGCCACGTCTGCGGGTTGTCCACCAGCTGATAGGGGGGTGGCGGGAGGTTGCCATCGTCCTGCAACCGCACACGCTTCGGTCCGACGGCGCCGAGGTGGAGCCAGAGCGACGCCGAACCCGGCCCGCCGTTGAAGGAGAACATGAGGGGTCGTTTTGCGCGGTCCGCACCCTTCTTGAAGTACGCCATGAAGAAGACCCCGGCCTCGGTTTCGCCCGTGGAGCCGTTGATCGGCAGCATGCCAACGTGGGCCTCGTAGGCCAGCGCCTTCTGGCCGATCTGCAGCTTGTGGGTGGTGACGACCGGCGGCTGGTCGGTGGTCAGCGGGTATCTTTCTTCCTTCTTCTCGGTCTTATCGGTCTTCTGGTCGGGCTGTTCCATGCGAATGGGTTTCGTTAGGGTAATCGAAGTCCCTTCCGAAGATGGCCGGCAGATTTGCAGGCTAGCGGTGAGCCTCGGATGGGACTGGGGATGGGAGGACTATGTGAGACCACCAGTTGAGAGGCATGCCCGCCGCATCCCGGCCAGCCGCGTGAGGGAGATGGCTGAGCCACCACTCGGCGTGCGCGACCGGATTGCCAGAGCCCCAGTCTTCGGGACCGAGAGCGCGGCGGGTCCCGCGCAGGTTCGGCCAGTTGTGCAGCCAGTCGTCCGACGAGCTGAGCACCGTGGTCTCGCCGGGAGGCTGCGACAGCGTCCCGCACGCCGCCTGGCCCGGCGCGATGCCTTCGTACAGCGTGAAGCGATCCCAGTCGTGCTGTGGTGGGTATCCGTTCCAACTCCCATACGCGCGTGTTAGCAGCTTCTCGGCACGGCGACAGAAGGTGGCTAGCAGACCGCCCAGCCCCTGCTCTATGTCGGCTACCGTCACCACGAAGGTGCGGCGGAATGGCGCTCGCGTATACGGCGGGTAGTCGAGTGCGATCGCGTGGTTTCCGAACATGTAGGCACCGGTAGCGAGGAAGTCCCTCCTTGCGAGTACTAACACCTCGTCGGCTTCTCCGTCGTTGATTGCCTTCGCCACGCGTGCGCGCTGTAGCAGCTCGAGTAAAGTGCTGCTTTCCGACTGTGCGTACTCCGTCACGCGGTACTCTATCGTGCCATGACTGGCCTCGAACAGAGCCGCGGTGTAGCGCTCTACGAGGTCCCTACCGGCAGGAGCCTCCGTCTCCCGTGTATCCAGTACCAGCAGTCGGATAGGCTTCAGCGAGCCGGAGGCGAACTCGGCAGCGACTGCCGTGCCGCCTAGGCTCGGAACACCCAAGACCAGACGCTGTGCTAACAGCACGACGCGATCCAACCCATCCACGGCATACAGGCTCAGGCGGCCGTCACGTGTCACGTACGCCACATCGCTGGGTGCGTCTAGGGTGCCATTGCCCATATAGTTACCGGTGGGCGCGTTGTACGTGGCGAGCACGGTCCCCTGCTCGTTGTACTCGCGCACCACCTTAGACGAGGCATTAGTGACCGCGAGCAGGACCGTCGAGCCGTCCGGACTCGCAGCAGCGAGACCTATCTCCTTGCCGCCCGACCAATCGCCTGCTACCAGCGACACGGGGAAGCCGGGGTCCACAGTCAGCGATGAACCGTCGAAAGTGAAGCGGTACAGCCGATTCGTGCCTCGATCCAGAACGTACACTTTGCCCTGTGCCAGCGGATGAGCCGCGACTGCGGCGGGCTTTGCCCCGGCATCCTCGAACTGATAGTGAGTCACGTACCTCGTGCTCGCATCCCATACAACCAGCCTTCGGTTGCCGGTGTCTGCGATGGCAACGTACTCAACGCCAGAGCGCAAGAACACTGCTAGTCCTCGGGCGGACTGGAGTTCTCGCCTCGCCGAATCGGTCCCCGCATAACCCGCGAGACGACTGCCGGAAAACCACGGATTGGTGTCCGACTGATTGAACACCAGCGCGTCCGTGTAGATGCGGTTGCCCGAAACAGCGTTCACTCTCGAAGATGCAGCGGTGCCAATCACCAAGTCACCCGGCAGATAGCGAGTGGCAGCCTGCGAGTTCTGTATCCAGTACGGTGCGGTCTTGCTGAAAGAGCTCGCTTGATACGGCTGGATATCATTGCGCACGTCGTAGCCGTAGGGGGCAGACGTGGGAGGCGTGACGAGGTCGAAGCGGTATTCGGGTGTCATGTCTGCGAACTGCAGTGTCGCGTAATACTTGCCGGTGGTCAGCTTCGATGCTACCACCTTCTGCGCTGTGTGGCCAAAGCGGAAGTGATAGAACAACTCACGGTAGGGGGTCGTTCCGTCGAATAGTTGACAGAACGGGTTGGCGATACCGGCGTTGGAGGCGACCAGCAGCCTACCCTGACCGTCATCGCTAATGCCGCACGCGTTGGAGAGGCCAGTGACGAAGACGCTGCGAGGGAGCGATTCGATTGCATCCTGAACGCCACCAGGGGTCGCGGGTGCAGTGCCTATGATGCGAGTAACCTCGTACAACGCGCGAAACCGGTTCGAGTCGAAGGAATCTGCCTCCGCCATGTCTTGCACGATGCGCACGGTGCTGCCCGTCGCAGTGTAATCGCCGACGACCGTACGCACGAAGGTCGGCTGCCAGCGGCGGTACACGCGATAGGTCGCGTTCAGCGGGCCCGCTACCTCTAAGCTGACTTTGCGTCCTTCGACGGCTGCCGTGACGGTGAAATCCGGAGGCGCAGCAGTGGCACGATAGTTCGTACGGAAGTCCCACGTCCACCCGGCCTCGTGCACCATGGAATAGCCCATGTAGGTGTGACGGCTGTGCGAAGCCGTATCTTCGATCCCCCATATCGTAGCGTCATGGTAGTGCTGGCCGATGCGAACGGTGAAAACCTGCGCGAGAGTGTGGATCAGCGACTGATTCTGCGTATAGTGCTTGCGACCGAAAGCGTCCAGGGTGTAGCTGCCGAACAGCGAGGTGATCTCCCATCGCCCGTCGGCCCCCGTGGTGCCGCTCGCGATCGGTGTGTTGCTACCGTAAAGCCAGAGCTTCACCTCAGCCCCTTCGACGGGTTTGCCGTCGCGGTCCAAGACTCGCACCCAGGTGCGGTCAGGTGCGAGCGACTCCCAGCCAGAGATGCCGTTGTTGCGTGCACCGACCAGGAAGCGTCGCATCATCTCGCACGCAGGCCACGATATCTTCGTTTGGCCCGGGCCGAAGCTGTCGGCGCCCCAGCACCACGATGCGATCTGCACGGGGGTTCCATCTGCCATGCTCGACGCCGATGTGAACACCGGATGGGTGTAATACTGATATAGATCGCCGAGCGGATGGAATAGGTGTCCGGTTTCGTGCAGCTCCGCTCCGCCGTCCCCCCAATTGAAGCGCTCCCATCCCTGGTAGTGTCCCCACCAGCCGTCCAGCTCTCGCCAGCCCTCGTACTTGGCCTGCACGATCTGCCAGGCCTCGCTCGGGTTCGCGGAGTCGGAGGGCCATCCGATCTCGTAGCTGTCGAACCAGAGCCTTTGCAACACATCCTGCCCATCGCGTGTGGCCGACCGCTCCCACATACATTGCACGGCATCCGCCAGCTTGCGACTTAGGTACTCCTTGCTGGGTGGGTCACCCAGCACCGTGGGCTGCCTGTCGGCGAGCGATGCCTGACTACGGAAGATGGGGTGGAAGGTCAGCCCATGGATTGCGAATTCATAGCGGTTGTTCCGCTGGTTACCGTCACCTGCCCACTCCAGCACGGCGATCACCCAACGTTCACCCACGTCTTCCACGTTGATCTTTCGCCACGTTGCGCGCGGACCGGCCAGGATGAGCTGGTACGGCCAGGTGAGAGTCACGGTGCGTGACACGTAGGTAGGGCTGTTAGCATCGTAGGCGGGGATGTCCTCCCCGATGAGAAGGTCGTAATCCGGTGTGTCGCAAGTGACAGGATCCGTGTCAGCGTTCCGGTAGTCTCGATCCACCCACACCTTGAGGCGCACACTGCCCCCGGGTATCGTACTTGCGCCGGTGTTCTGTAGGTTGATCTCATAGCTGACAGTTTCCCCGTATGCGGGCCAGCCATAGGGGGCGCGCTCGTCTTTGCGGGGGCTGCGCCTGGCGAAGGAAATCTGGGCATCTGCGGCAGAGGAGATGCTATAACGCGAGTTCAGGTCGGTGTTGATATAGCCGAAAAGTCGACCCGCTCCGAATGCCAACCTGTTGCCCGCTTCGGCGCCGAAGAACCCCGTCATCACCTTCCTGCTGCCATAGCCACCGTTTCCCGGCATCCACTGACCGGAGAGCGCCTTGCCGTCGTACTGTGGTCCGTCATCGTACTTCCTACCAGGCAGAGCGGGCGCCACACGAAGTTGGTAGCCTCCGAATGGTGGTACCATCGTGAGAACGTCGAACCCATCCTTCTGGTAATCTGCGGCGCACAGACCTCCGGGTACCAATGCGGGTAGGTCGGAAGCTCGGTCGTCCACCACGAAGTCGAAACGGTTCCCTGTCACGTCGTATCGGTAGAAGGCGATGCGAGTCTTGCCGCCGACCAGCGTGGCAAGAGCGATGTAGTCCTTCTTCTCGCCCCAGAAGTCGCCACATGCAAACGCTACGAAGCTGCCTTGGACATTCGGCAGATCGGCCTCCGCAAGCTTGCTCCAGGTGGTACCCGTCGGGCTGGTAGGTGGATTGAGCATGCTGATGCGGATGTTGCCGTTGTACTCGCTGGCAATTAGCAGTTGGTCCTTGGCAGAGGCGCGCGGGTTGCCGGCGGTAGCTCCGAGGAAGTTCCCGCTTATGCTAACCGCATTCGACACGCTCTTCTGCGACCACTGGCGGACCGCGAAGCACTGCGGTGGCTCGTACACGTGAACGATGACCTGACCACCCACGAGGCGTACCACTGCGAGGTGGTCGGTACCGAAGCTGGAGGGCCAGAAGTTACCTACCGTCAAACCGCCCACCGGAACATCCTCGAACGACGTCGTGCGGTCTATCCAGCGGCTGAGCCACACACCGTCCTTAGCGCGCAGTGGCGGTTCGTAGACGACAAGTCGTCGCTGCCCGGCTAGCTCCTCGAGGGCAGCCAAGTACGAGAAACCGAATCCCCAGTGTTGCGGTCCTGGGTGACAGACGCAGACCGACACTACTGCGACCACGCATAAGATGTAACGGATGGCTAGTCTCATCGCGTCCCTTTCTACGCTAAGAACAGGTGCAGGTTCAGAACCGCCGCTGCATCTGCACTACGGGTCACCCTGTTGCCCGAAGTTGATCAATACGATGTTGAGATCGCTTAGCGTGACGCCACCCACTCCATCCAGATCCGCGGTTTCGTCGGTTCGCCCGTAGGTGATCAGCACGCGCGTGATGTCGCCGATGTCTACCGCGTTGTTCACCTGACAGTCACCATTCGTCAGGCTGAAGGACAGCGTCTCTGTTAGCGGGAAGGTGACGGCAGGGGCCGTCTTCCGAAGCCAGGCGCGGCCCCATAGCTTCACATCGTAGGTGCCGGCCGGAATGGACCCGGGCATCGAGAACTTGCCCTCGGCATCGAGAGTCACCGTATATTGCGACGTACCTACCAGAAGGTTCAGCTGCACACCGGCAATCGGTGCCGACCAGTGGCCCAGTGTCACCTCTCCCCCATATACGGGCCTCTGCAGCTCCCACGAAAGCTTCGCTGTTGCCGAGGATCCGTTCTCATAGTGCTCCACTCGTAACAGGTGATAGCCCTCGTCCATCTCGCATGTGAAGGTGTAGGTGGCCGTATTCTGATCGAACCATTTGTTCAGGACGAGCGCATCGTCGATCCAGATGCGCATACCATCATCGGTTGTCGCCGTGAATAGGTACGTGCCAGCCGGGAAGTACCAATACCCCGTTCGGCGCACACTCCAATTGTCACCGTTGATCGCCGGATCGGGACTACCTGTGTCGTACTCGTGATCGATTCGATCCTCCAGCCGGCTGGTGATGTAGCCGGTCAGGTTCTTCTGGCTGTAAAGATCGGCTCGCCAAGCGTCGTAGGGTATCTCTTCGGGCGGCGGTTGGTCGGTCCAGCTAACCTCGATTCGCGCAGTTCCCGTACCGTGCCGGTAACGCACCGCCACTCTGTGTCTCGTGGTGTCCGCGCTCGCCTGGCCGGGGTTCACGTAGCTAGACCAGTTCGTAGTGTAGATGTCGGGGGTGAAGGTGTTGAGCGACGTGTTATCCCACGCATCGAACACGAGCCTCTCATCCACGTACAGCTGGACCCCGCCATCCGTCGTGATCGTGAATCGCTTCCAGCCGTCCGTGAAGGTGAAGTTCCCGTGCCAGAACACGCTCACGTTGTCTTCGTCCAAGCCGGGGGCGAGAGCGCCCGCGGTTTCGAAGTCGATAGTGCCGTCCGTGCGACTGGTAACGAACGCCTGATAGTTCGTCCCGTTGAAGTAGTTGCCTAACCACGCATTGTTCGGCACGGTAGCTGGATTGTCGCGAAGGTCGACCTGCCGCAGGTAGTACGCGTTCGTGGTATTCCCTCTCCAGTATGCGAGGTTGAAATCCGTGATCTCCTGAAAGGTGAAGTAGAGCTCCCCGTGGTAGCGGATCTTCAGGATCATCACGGTGTTGGCTAGCCCATAGGTGTGACGGATTGGGCTGCCGAAGGGGTTCTGAGGCATCGTGATGAAGCCGTTAGCATCCGTAGTGAAAGTCGCGTCGGAGACGTTGTCGTACGTCTTAGCGTACCAGCCGGTGCCGCCGGTCGCCCGATACACGTCCACGGTTGCCCCTACCAGTGGCACTCCGTTCTCGTCTATGAACTGGAAGTGATTGTTCTGTGGCAGGTCGGTCAGGAACACGCCGATGTCCGGGGGAGAGTTCTGGTTGCCGCGTCCGCGCTTGTGGTGCTTCCAGTTCCATACACAGGCGGTATAAGCGTCATAGATGGCGGGGCCGCCCATGATATCGGACCACTTGTCGTAGTGCACGCCCTGCCAAGCGATGAAAGGCATGTACTTCGTCCCAGTAATGATCTTGCCGTCATCGTCGCGGACGTCAATGGACCAGGGCTCGCTCTCGCTCTGGTGCACATCGAAGCCGTAGTTGTCGATCATGAACCTGGCGTGGTTCATCTCGTGGATGCTGCCCATGTCAATCAGGAACGGACCGCTCCATCGAAAACCATAGAAGGCGCCAGGCAGTATGTCGTTAGGGTTGTAGGGATAGCCCCACATCATGTCTACGGTACGGTCGAGGCGATCGGGGTTGTTCGTGGCGAGTCCACCGTTCAGCGGCAAGGCACCGTTCGGCACTACTACCACCTTGTCCAGCGACATTCTGTCCAGGGCTCCGTTCGGGCAGAACGGGAACTTGGCCTTGGCATGCATCTCGTTCCAGCGGCGCACCATTCGCTGGCCCCAGTCCTCGAATCCGTTCGCGCCGTCGTTAAGCTTGTACTGATTCTCGTGGAAGTAGTCGTACAGCCCCTGCTCCACCCACAGGCCGACGAGGAGCGCGTTGGTGCGGGTCTCCACGATGTTGTTCAGTTTGGTCAACTCGGTCAGCAGGCCGTTGGGGTCGACGACGATCTTCAGGTCGTGGTCCGCAGGGTCCCAGTTCCAGGCGTAGTTCACCTGCACCGTCTGTCCAGCCGGTATCTGAACCGTGCCGCCCGGGCCCGGCACTCCGTCGAAGTACCAGAGGTACTCGACGTCTTGCGCCACCGGTCCCCAGTTCTTGATGTGCGCCCGATAAGTGACCGGCTGGCCCAAGCTGGGCAGCCCGCTGCTGTACGTCATATCGTTCGGATTGAACGACAGCCGCGGAGTGCGCTCGATGTACAAGACGTCGATGTCGGGATAGTCGTTCGCCTGTGCTCGTGGACCATCGAACGGCCAAGGCTGTGCACTGGCAGCGAGCGTGATGAATGCGGGGGCAAAGGCGACCAGAAGTCGCCATAGGCTTGAGCGCATATATTCCCCTTTCCGAGGCTCTGCTCTGCGCAACGAACCCTGATCGCCGAGGTCGACGACTCAGCGCTCGCTGTGGCTTTCGACGGGCCGGCCATCCCGAGCGACCCACACGCGACTGCGCGGCATCGCCACATGAGATGGCGACGCTCATTGGAACGGACAAACGGAAGAGGAATCGGGTTCCCGATGAGGCGCTCTGATCCGGCGCTCGGCAGACTTTGGGACCCGGAGAGGAGGAGAGAACTCGGCATGGAACCTCCCCCGCTGGAGGCGAAGAGGATGATCGGGTTCTTTCGTGCGGTTCTTACGGTCGCGTCGCTCGCATTGCTGAGCAAAATCGGCGCCTATTGCGCGGCACCCCTAGCGCTACTGGTTCAGGAGGATTTCGTTGCTCCCCACGCGGGGAGGATCCGGTATCCGGATGTGAGCGCGAAGCACATCGTGTTCACCTACGCGGGCAACTTATGGATCGTTCCGAGGACCGGCGGGGTCGCCCGGCCGCTCACGAGCGCCGTCGGAGGCGAGGTATTCGCCAAGTTCAGCCCCGACGGCTCGCAGGTGGCCTTCCTGGGCGGCTACGATGCCGGTTCTGATATCTACACGCTTCCGATCGAGGGCGGAGTGCCGTTCCGCGTGACGTATCATCCAGGTCAGGAGATCCCCTGCGACTGGACGGCGTCGGGAGACATTCTCTTCTTTGCTTATGGCCGGGACCTCCATGGCTCACAGTCGCAACTGATGCGCGTGCCCGCGACGGGTGGCCAGCCACTCAAGCTCCCAGTGCCTTACGGCGCGAACGGTGCGATCAGTCCCGATGGAAAGTGGCTTGCATACGTGCTGCATTCGACCGACTTCTCCACCTGGAAGCGGTACACGGGTGGCCAGGCGACAGACATCTGGCTGTTCAATCTGGAGACCCATCAGTCGAAGAAAATCACGAGTTGGATGGGCACGGACTCGCTGCCTATGTGGAGTGGCGACACCGTGTACTACCTATCGGATGACGGTCCGTCGCACCGCTTGAACATCTGGGCCTACGATACGAAGAGCAGCAAACGGCGACAGGTCACGCGTTACGCGGACTTCGACGTGAAGTGGCCATCCATCGGGCCGGGTCCCGACGGCAAGGGAGAGATCGTGTACCAGTATGGCCCGGACATCCGACTGCTCGACCTGGCCACCGGAAAGAGCGAGAAGGTGGAGGTCCGCGTGCCGGGAGCTCGGCCTACCCTAAAGGCACGCGCGGTCAACGCGGCACGCTACCTCTCCTCGTTCGACCTTTCACCCACCGGCAAACGCGTCGTGGTATCGGCGCGCGGCGATGTGTGGTCGTTGCCTGCAGAGGAGGGAGCGCTGCGCAACCTGACTCGTACCAGCGGCGTTTTCGAGCGAGAACCGACGTGGAGCCCTGACGGCAAGTGGATCGCCTATTGGTCCGACGACAGCGGAGAGTACGAGCTATACCTGATGCCATCCGACGGCTCGGGAGAGACGAAGAAGCTCACATCACTGGGCGCTGGGTTCCGGCAGAACCTCGCGTGGTCGCCGGATTCGACGAGCCTCGTGTTCCAGGACGAGAAGGGCCGGATCTGTCTCATCTCGGCGGAAGGTGGCGAGCCGAAGGTGGTAGACACGGACGGAAGCGGCTATAACTCGAGGGTCGCCTGGTCGCACGACTCGTCGTGGCTCGCGTACACGAAGCTGTCCCCTACTCGGCTCTCTGCAGTGTGGCTGTACAACGTAGCAGAAGACAAGGCGACGCAAGTCACGGCGGGCGTGTTCCCCGATAGCTGGCCCGTGTTCGATCGCAAGGGGGATTACCTGTTCCTCGCGAGCAATCGAAATGTTACCTCTCCGGTGTTCGATGAGTTCGGAGGGTGGAGAGCGGTCTATGCTAACACCGACGTGCTGCTCGCCGTGCCGTTGCGAAAGGATATCAAGTCGCCCTTCCTGCCGAAGAGCGACGAGGAGAGCTTCAAGAAGGATACTAAGCCTGCAGGCGAAGGCGACAAGAAGGACGAGAACGCTGCAGAGAATGGCGAGAAGAAGAGTGACAAGCCGGCGGGCGACGGAGAGAAGCCTAAGGACGAGAAGAAGTCGTTGGTGATAGACCTCGACGGCTTCGAGGCCAGAGCCATGAGGCTGCCCGTGCCACCGGGTTCCTTTCACAGCCTGAACGTCACAGCGGATGGGAAGCTGGTGTACACGAGGAGCGGAGCGGGCATCAAGATGTTCGAGATGAGTGGACCGCAAGCGCAAGAACAGACGGTGCTTGCAGGCGTCGAGCAGTTCACCATGTCGGCGGACGGCAAGAAGCTGCTCGTAGCCGTGGGGGAGGGGCTGGCAGTGATCTCTGCGGCACCCAACCAGAAGGCCGAGAAGATGGTGCCCATGCAAGGCATGACTGTCAGCGTAGAGCCTCGCGAAGAGTGGAAGCAGATATTCAACGATGCATGGCGGCTATTCCGTGACTACTTCTATGCCGCGAACATGCACGGTGTGGATTGGCCCGCGGTGCGCGAGCAGTATGCCCAGATGCTCGGAGACTGCTCGAGCAGGGGAGATCTGAACTACATACTCGGCGAGATGCTGGGAGAGCTCAACGTGGGGCACGCCTACATTTGGAACGTAGGTGATGTAGAGCAGTCGCCTCCCGCCAACGTTGGGTTGCTGGGTTGTGACTATGAGCTGCATCGGGGCGCGTATCGCATCTCGCGGATTCTCGGCGGCGCCCCTTGGGATGACGATGCGCGCGGGCCGCTAGGTCAGCCCGGGGTCGATGTGAAGGTGGGTGACTACGTGCTGGCAGTGAACGGTACCCCAGTCGATGCTAGCAAAGAGATTCACGCTGCATTCCTCGACACCGCGGGGCGTACCATCACGATCACAGTGAGCGAGAACCCCGTGATCGATGAGAAGGCGCGCGACGTGGTGGTTAGGCCAATCCCCAACGAGGGATCGCTCCGCTACCGCACATGGGTGGAGAAGAACCGCAAGTACGTCGAGGAGAAGAGTGGCGGACGTGTCGGCTACATCCACGTGCCCGACACGGGGACCAACGGGATGAACGAGTTGAACCGCCAGTTCATCGGGCAGATGAACAAAGAGGCTCTCATCGTGGATGAGCGCTGGAATGGGGGTGGCCAGTCACCGGACAAGTTCATCGAGCTCCTCAACCGCCCCGCGCTCTCCTACTTCCACACGCGGAACGGGAGAAACGATCCGGTGCCAGGCATCTCGCATCTCGGACCGAAGTGCATGCTGATCAACTCCCTGGCGGGCTCCGGCGGAGATGCATTTCCCTACTACTTCCGCAAGGCAGGTGTTGGCAAGCTGATTGGCACTCGCACCTGGGGCGGGTTGGTGGGCCTCTCGTGGAACCCCGAGCTGATCGATGGTGGGGCGCTACGTGTGCCTAGGCACGCCTTCTTCGAAACCGACGGGACGTGGGGCGTGGAGGGCTACGGTGTGGCCCCCGACATCGAGGTGGTAGACGACCCGGCGCTCATGGTAGATGGTAGTGACCCACAGCTCGACGCGGCGATAAGACACATGCTAGACGAACTGAAGCGGCGCCCCTACGTGGCCCCGAAGACGCCGGAGTATCCGGACCGTAGCGGTATCGGGGTACAGCCGAAGGACCGCTAGGCGGGCCGGACAGGGTGAGTCTGGCTACTAGCTAGCACTGCTCTACTTATGTCTTACTTGGCTGTCAGGTAGCAGGTCTCTAGCTGCGTTATGGTGAGATGCTAGATTGCAGGAATCCATACCCGTCACGGTGAACTGCTAGGTTGTAGGAGACCATGCCCGTCATGCTGAGATGCCAGGTTGCAGGAGCCCATACCCGTCATGCTGAGCTGCTAGGTCGCAGGAGACCATACCCGTCATGCTGAGCTGCTAGGTCGCAGGAGACCATGCCCGTCATGCTGAGCTGCTAGGTTGTATGAGACCATACCCGTCATGCTGAGATGCCAGGTTGCAGGAGCCCATACCCGTCATGCTGAGCTGCTAGGTCGCAGGAGACCATGCCCGTCATGCTGAGATGCCAGGTTGCAGGAGCCCATACCCGTCATGCTGAGCTTGTCGAAGCATGCCATCGAAAAGCGCATGGTAGTGTTGTCCTGTGCGACGTTACGGCAGAAGCTGCCATGCTTCGACAGGCTCAGCATGACGGGTAGAAGCACTCTCCTCCTGAGCAACGCGCACCCTGGGCGATCTGCGGAAGAAAGCCACCGAACACGTGTCAAATACCGGTACGGGGAGGCGCGGGGAAGAAGGTAATGACAACCTGCATGGTAGTGTTCTCATGTTCTAGTTCACGGCAGAAGCTGCCATGCTTCGACGGGCTCAGCATGACGGGTAGAAGCACTCTCCTCCTGAGCAACGCGTACCCTGGGCGATCTGCTGGAGAAGGCCACCGACCACGTGTGGAATACCGGCACGGGGAGGTGCGAAGATGGAGGGACGCATCAGGTCGCGGCTGGTAGGTTGCGTACTGCCGACCGCGTGTCTGCTACTAGCGGTGGTACAGACGGCGGATGCCCAGGACACTGGAGCGGACGAGCCGTCCGGCCATGTTGTCAGCGCACAGGTGGACTTCTTCTCGCGCTACGTGTGGAGGGGCTTGGCATGGAGCCAGGGACCAGTCCTTCAGCCATCCGTCACCGTAGCACGGGGCCACTTCTCGGCTACCGCATGGGCTAACTTCGGCCTAGACCGGCGCGACGGTACCTCGTTCAATGAAGTGGACCTAGTGCTCTCTTACGAGGCTAGCTCGGGCAAGCTGGGACTCGAAGGCTGTTTGCAGTTCTTTGCGTATCCTAACCAGGCGGACTCGCCAGCTACGGGAGAGGCTGTGGCGTCGTTGTGCTACCCGGTCGGATCCCTAACTGCATACCTCTCTCAAGCCTCGGACTTCATGCACTACCGGGGTGCGCACTACACGGAGGCAGGGCTGCGCTACGATTGTGCACTCGACACGCACACATCGTTAGGGCTGTCAGGGGGTGTGTCGGCCGGGTCGCGCAAGTTCAACGAGGTGTATGCAGGCGTCATGAAATCTGCATGGAACGTCGCTTCCCTGCAGCTAGCGCTCGAGCGCGAACTGTCACCCGGTTGGGACCTTTGCGCCTCCCTGTCACTTACCGAGTTGCTCGATTCCGACCTACGAGCCAGTGGCGCTGATCGCCGACTCGTTGTCTTCGGCTTCGGCATGTGCAGGACGTTCTAGCCTCCTGCCGTCCGTCGGGGACGAAGCCACCATCGGGCATGGGTCTGCTGTGCTGAGACCAGACGGTGTAGCACCAGATCGTCAGACTCACAGAAGTCTGGGCGAGAACAGCGCTGCCGCTATTCACGAACAGAACAGGGCCGTCTCCACCGTATTGCCCGGTCACGCCCCGCTACAAGGCGAGACCCATTCTTGCGTACCGCGTGGGGCACCCCCAAGGGCTTGCTCCGAGCAACCCGAAAATCAGTGCCAACCTTGTCCAGGAGGGCCCAGCTAAGAGTGACGTACACGTGACCCTCCTCGTCTCCCAACTGGGATCGGTAAGCCACCTGTAGAGCCTCGTCGGTCTCGCGCCGATTTGCGTAGGCCCAGGTGCCGCTGACCCGAGCAGCTTAGACAGGCCCCCACAGTAAGTCTGCCAGGGCGTGTCAGCGAGTTGGCAGACGGCTGCAACGGCGAGACACAGGATTGACGGGGTGCATGCGGAACGCATCATCACCCTCCTTCGCCACCAGCGGCGGTCGCCGACTGGTCAGTCGCCTGCCACCCACGATGCGCAGCACGAGCATAGCTCACGCAGATTCTTGCTATCGGGTTCGCAGTCGCTCGGTCTGTTGAGCAACGTGACAGAGTCCCTCGCTGGCCGATGCGCGATTCTGAAGCTGCTTCCCCTGTCATGGCACGAACTGGCGGCCAAGCCACACGCACACTACCCGTGGGAGAGGTACTGCGCTCCTTTCTGCACGTGGGTGCCGAGCCCCAGATGTTCTTCTGGCGAACCGCCCGTGGTGACGAAGTGGACGTCGTGCTGGACCACGGCGGCACACTCGTCCCCATCGAGGTGAGGAGCTCTGCCACGCCAAGACCGGGAATGGCAACCGGGCTAGCCTCCTTCCTGCGGGACTACCCGGACAAGGCGGAACATGGTTGGCTCGTGCACCTCGGGCCACACACCCTTCCTCTGGGCCCCGGAATCACCGCCATCCCGTTCGGCGGGCTGTAGCGAGCCCGAGGGCCTCGGACCGACTTGACGTCCGGTGGGTGCGGGCAGTACACTCTACGCGCCTCGGGCGCCCCGCTCGAGAAGGCATTGTGCGCGACGTACTGGGGCACCCCGGTTCGATATGGTTGGCGGAGCCCGAAGCTCGCCTGCGAACAGTAAGACTTTTTCACTGGAGGGCATCCCGATGAACGTTCACGCACATAAGACACGCACGCTCGAAGAACCCACGTCGAGGGCGGACGATGGGTTCAGTTGCCCTCGCACTTCGAGCCTTCGCTTCTTCGCCTGCTAGCGCGGATCCGCCCTGCACGGGGAGGCGCTGATGCAAGGTGTGCGTCGGTTCATCCCCCGCTTCGGTCCGGAGCTGATCCGTCAGGCAACGCCTGCTGATGCGGTCGTTCTGGCGAGTCTGGCCGTGCTGGTGTACATCGGCACGGAGCTCGCTCGCCAGGCTCCCGAGGTGGTGCAGGGGCCGCGCATCAGTCTCTCGCCCTCCGCGCTACCGTTCTATGCGGTGCTTTCTACGCTGCGCATGGCGGCAGCCTACGCGCTGTCGTTGCTGTTCACGCTCTTCTACGGTTCTGCCGCCGCCGCAAGCCGAAGGGCCGAGCAATGGCTGCTACCAATCCTCGATGTTCTGCAGAGCGTCCCGATCTTGTCCTTCCTACCTGTGGTCTTGGTGGCCTTGGCTGCCATTCTGCCCGAGCGCCTAGCCGCTGAGATAGCATCGGTGGTGCTGATCTTCACTAGCCAAGTCTGGAACATGACGTTCAGTTGGTATCAATCCCTGAAGACGATACCGCGAGAGCTGCGTGAAGCCGGCGCCATCTTTCGTCTCAACCCGTGGCTGCGGTTCCGACAGCTAGAGCTTCCATCGGGCGCCATTGGTCTGATCTGGAACAGTGTTATGAGTTGGTCCGGCGGCTGGTTCTTCCTCATGGCGGCGGAGATGTTCACCGTCGGCTCGCGCGACTTCCGATTGGCAGGGTTAGGGAGCTACCTCCAGACGGCAGCCAACGAGGGCAATGTAACTGCGTTGGGGTGGGGGCTCGTCGCATTGGTAACAGTTATCGTTCTGCTCGATCAGCTCGTGTGGCGGCCTCTACTCGCTTATGCAGAGCGGTTCAAGCTCGAGATGATAGCGTCCGATACGACGGCTCGCTCTTGGGCGTATGAAATACTGCACCACTCCCGCCTGGTGCGGTGGTTCTCGAGTAACGTGCTTCGATCCCTCGGCGAGCGAGTGGACGCGTGGATGTACCGCCGTTATGCCCGGCGTCCCGTTGCGACCGTGCGCGATCAGCATCCGGTGCTGAGAGCCGTATTGGGCATTGCATTGTTCATGGCGCTCGTCTGGGGTGCTTATCGGACCAGTGACATGCTGATACGTGTCCCCACACAGCAGTGGGTGGAGATCGGCGTCGGACTTCTTGCGACATTCTTGCGCGTCGGCGTGGCCATTGCAATCGCCACGGCGTGGACGGTGCCGGTCGGAGCACTTATCGGCACCAACCGGCGACTGGCATCGTGGCTACAGCCGGTCGCACAGACGCTCGCTGCCATCCCAGCGACGGCGCTATTCCCTGTGCTGTTGCTAGCACTGCTCGGGCTTCCCGGTGGGCTGAACATCGCAGCAATCGTGTTGATGCTGCTGGGCACTCAGTGGTACCTCTTGTTCAACGTCATCGCCGGAGCGAGTGCGATGCCCCAGGAGCTCAGGTTCACTGCTTCGCTGCTCGGCTTATCGAGGGGTCTGCGGTGGAAAACACTCATCCTGCCTGCGATCTTTCCATCGTTCGTGACTGGCGCCATTACAGCAAGCGGGGGTGCGTGGAACGCGAGCATTGTCGCGGAGTATGTCGAGTTCGGTGGGAAGACCCTCTTTACGACCGGCATCGGTGCAACCATAGCAAAGGCGACGGCGGCAGGAGACTACCCGCTGCTCCTTGCAGCCACGCTGAGCATGGTGCTGGCGGTGGTGCTGATCAACAGGGTGTTCTGGCGCAGGCTGTACCGACTCGCCGAGAGGCAGTTCCGATTGGAGTAGTACTATGACGAATGATAGCAGTCTGGCTCTGTTGAAAAATGTCACACAGCGATATCGAGGTACACGCCGCGAGTTCGTTGCGGTAAAGGATATCAATCTCGGCATCAAGGAAGGAGAGCTGGTACTCCTCGTAGGTCCTTCGGGATGTGGCAAGAGCACGCTTCTTCGGCTCGTGACAGGATTGCAGCGCCCGAGCGAGGGCGAGGTGATCTACCGCGGACAGCCTCTGGTAGGAGTGAATCCCCATTCTACGATAGTCTTTCAGACCTTCGCACTCTTCCCGTGGCTCAACGTTCAGCAGAACGTCGAAGTTGCACTGCAGGCACGCGGCGTACCGGCCGAAGAGCGGAGGAAACGAGCGCTCGCACTGCTGGATATGGTAGGTCTGGACGGGTTCGAGACCGCCTACCCCCGGGAGCTCTCCGGTGGCATGCGCCAAAAGACGGGGTTCGCACGTGCGATGGCGGTCGAGCCGGAGCTGCTTTGCCTGGATGAGCCTTTCTCGGCTCTGGACGTACTGAGTGCGGAGTCGCTGCGAGGGGAGTTGATGGAGCTGTGGCTCAGCGGCAACATTCCTACCAAGGCCATCCTGATGGTGACACATAACATCGAGGAAGCGGTGTTCATGGCAGATCGAATCGTGGTGATGGACAAAGACCCCGGCCGGATCATCGCACACATCAACGTAGCTCTGCCTCATCCGCGGGACCGGCACTCTAGGGCGTTTGCCGAGATCGTCGACCAGCTGTATGCCACGCTGGCCGGCCAGACGCAGCCGGAGTACCTCGAGATGGGCACCGCCCCTGGAGAACCTGGCCGAACACGAGCTCTACCCGACATCGAGATCGACGATCTGATAGGCATGATGGAACGCCTTCAGGAAGAGCCGGAGCGCAAAGCAGACATCTTTCGTTTGGCGACCGACCTCAAAGCAGACTCGGATCACCTGCTCGCACTAACAGAGGCTGCCGAGCTGTTAGGTTTTGCCACGCTTGCACAAGGTGACATTTCTTCGACACCGCTAGGGGACACCTTCGCCGAAGCAAGCATCCTGGCGCGAAAGGAGATCTTTGCCATGCGGATTCGCAGGCTGCCACTGTTCCGATGGCTATTGCGGCTCTTGCACGCAGCCGACGACAAGCGGCTGGAGTACGACGTGACACTCGCAGCGCTGGAGCTGGAGTTTCCTCCCGAGGACGCCGCTCGTCAGCTGGAGCTAGCCATTGCCTGGGGCCGATATGCCGAGCTGCTCGCGTACGATGACAGCACCTCGACCATCTACTTGGAGAAGCCGGAGCCGGTTCGAACAGGATGACCCCAGGCTTGCGGGGGGTCAACGAACCGAGAAACGGGACCTTCGGCGGGTGGGGGAGGGAGGCAAGGTGGCGCGGAGAAGTGGAATGGGTAGTCCCCAGACGGCACCGCAGTCTGACAGCAAGGAGCGCACCGATGAAGCTTCAACCCGTGCCATTCACCCAGGTCACCTTCGAGGACACCTTCTGGGCCCCGCGACAGAAGACCAATCGCGAGGTCACCCTCCACCAGCAGTTCGAGCAGCTCACCGGCACCGGCCGCCTGAACAACATCCTGAAAGCCGGCGGCAAGATGCAAGGGGGCTTCGAGGGCTATCGGTTCAACGATTCGGACGTATACAAGTGGCTCGAGGGGGCCGCCTACTCGCTCACCACGCACCCCGACCCGAAGCTCGAGGCCGCCGTGAACGAATGCATCGAGGCTATCGAGGCGGCGCAGGAGCCTGACGGCTATCTGAACTCCTATTTCACCGTGGAGCACCCCGAGCAGAAGTGGCAGAACCTCTCGATGAACCACGAGCTGTATTGCGCGGGGCACCTGTTCGAGGCCGCAGTCGCGCACTACGAGGCGACGGGCAGCAGGCGCCTGCTAGACGTCGCAGTGAGGAACGCCGACCACATCGCATCCATCTTCGGGCCTAGCAAGCGGCTCGGCTATTGCGGGCACCCGGAGATCGAACTGGCGCTGTTCCGCCTGGCACGCGCGACCGGCGAGGACAAGTATCGAGAGCTCGCTCGGTTCTTCATTGACGCACGCGGAAGCCGACCCTCTCCTTTCGAGGCCGAGCTGCGCGACCCGAACGCTCCTCGCAACATCGTGGACTGGGCGGGATTGTGGTTCAAGCGAGGGGAGTATGAGGGGAGCTATACCCAAGACCACCTACCGGTGCGCGAGCAGAGCGAAGTGGTAGGTCATGCGGTGCGGGCGCTCTATCTGTTCTCTGGCATGGCGGACCTGTACGACTGGACGAAGGACGAGACACTACTAACAGCGCTCCACCGTCTGTGGGACAACTTGACCAAGAAGCGGATGTACGTGACCGGCGGAGTGGGACCTTCTGCCTCCAACGAGGGTTTCACGCGCGACTACGACCTGCCGAACGAGACTGCGTATGCAGAGACGTGCGCTTCCATCGCGCTGATACTATGGGCGCACCGCATGTGGCTGATCGAAGGCAAGTCGGAGTACGTGGACGTGATGGAGCTGGCATTACACAACGGCTTCCTCTCCGGCATCTCGCTGGATGGCACGAAGTACTTCTATGTCAATCCCTTAGCTGCAGACGGAACCCACCACAGGCAAGAGTGGTTCGGTTGTGCTTGCTGCCCACCTAACATCACACGTCTCCTCGCCTCGCTCGGCTCGTATGCCTATGCGGTGGCCGGCGACGAAGTGTGGGTCGGCATGTACGTGCAGGGTACTGCGCGCGTCCAGGCGGGCGAACACACGGTGACGCTGCGACAGGAGACGGATTACCCGTGGTCGGGCAGAGTTAGGTTCCGCGTGGAGAGCGACGGACCTGCGGAGTTCGGGCTGCGACTGCGGGTTCCCGGTTGGTCGCGAAACGCAGAGGCCCTCACGGCGGATGGGTGGCAGGTGGCCGATGGGTGGGCTGTCATGAGACGTGCATGGGCATCGGGCGACACCGTGGAGGTGGACTTCGGGATGACGCCGGAGACCCTCTTCGCGAACCCGCTCGTGCGTGCCGACACGGGGCGCGTGGCATTCCGAATGGGCCCCATCGTGTACTGCGCCGAGCAGGTAGACAACGGGCCCGGTCTGCCGTTCGTCTCAGTGCAGCCGAAGGCCGGAGTGCGCTGCAGCGAGGTGCTAGGAGGAGTGAACGTGTTGGACGTGGAGGGCTTTTCTGTGGAGCCATCGGCTTGGGAGGGAAAGCTGTACGCGCCCGAGCTGCCTGTGGGAGCGCCGAAACGGCTCACACTCATCCCCTACTGCCTGTGGGACAACCGCGACCCGGGCGAGATGGAGGTCTGGCTGCCGCGGAGATAGCGGTGTAAGAGCAGACCTATCCGTGGCGTGGTCGCCCACCGCCCCTACCGGGCGGGAAGCATGCCGATGCGGGCGCTAGGGCTTGTTACGCCAATATTCCAAGAGCGCCGCGGCCCGTGAGCCTGGCTCGATCTTGGCGACAACCCCGCCCGATCCGGGATCGTGCTCCGGGTCGTTGTCTAGGATTGAGAGTGCATGCATCGCCCTGATCGGCACGCGAGCACTGGAGTGCTCAAGGACACCTTTGACTGCGGCACGACATGCAACCCTCTTGCTTTGGGTTACTTCCTCCAGGGTGCGGGTCAGGACCAACGGATGCCTGGACTGCAGGAGCTTCTTGTAGGCAACGTCCGGGTCCGGCGCTCGTCTGAGCCACCCGATCACGTCGGTGCCGACAGAGTCGGACTTCTCGCTCAGTGCGACGACTCGGTCAGCGAACTGCTCCATATATTGCCAGTCGTCGTTGTACAGGAGCACGCTCAGGGCTAACACGGCCTCTTGGTCGTCCCCAGACTGCGTGCGACTCAGAACAGCGGGGTGCACGACACTGCGGAACCACCCCTCATAGTCCCCTCCGACTTGGGACAGACCAACATCCGGAGTCGGTAAGAACGGCCAACTCAAGCGGAGACGAGCGGGCGCAGCCCATGCGAGCAGCCTGAGTGCACTTGCCCGGGACGCCTGCTCCGGCAGGAGCAACGTGGAGACGACACCATGCACTAGCCTACGGAATGCCATCTGCTCGTGGCACTCAGCGACGGGCCATCCGACTGGCCAGAAGGATAGGGAACTGACCAGGTCCAGCGGACCTAGTACCGTCAGCCCGCCGGCCGGAGGCCGCACCTCGTAGTAAAACACCCCCGGCGAGATGTTGTCCAGAAGGAGGTAGCCGCGGCTGTCGGGTCGCTTGAGAAACGCTAGCACAGCCTGCCCGTCGGACGGACGTGGAAGCGTCGCTGCATCTCCCTTGGGAGGTTGTGGCCACAGCAAAATGGAGATGCACTCCGGCAGCTGACCCTTAACAACGTGGAGGACGTCGCACGGCACAAGACGGAATGCGCGATTCTCGATCAGAACACTCCCGTCCGCTCGCTTCGCCAACAGGTTACCATTCTCGTCAGTTAGGAGTGAGCCTCGGGTGTCCACGACATCGAGCCGAATCGTGGTCGCTTCGGCGGGTCTGGGCCGAACGTAAGCCACCGCGTCGGCCAGACACCATAGGCCTAACAGGCCGTCAGTGAAGGCGCCGCGTCCGTCGTCGGGCATATGAGCAGGCAGAACTATGAGACATGCGATGAGGTTCAGCATACTTCTCGACCTCCAATCCCTCCCATCACCAGTGAGCCGTGGCATCGGTCCACATACTCATCTGGAACTCGCCGACTTTGCATCCGCCGCCGTTACCAGCCGTTCCCTTAGTACCGGCCCAATACTCGTGCCGGAGCGGACCGAGTCCTGGCGGTTCGTTGGAAGGCCATTCCCGAATGTCGGACATGATGATGTGGTCGGGACCGAATGTACCGAATGGCCGCTCCGGGTTCCAAGCGCCGTTGACCAGCGTACTCCAGTGGAAACCAGTAATCCCGTTCCAAAGGAAGGGCTGTGGCAGCGGTCTGCCATCGTTATACTGGGTGGGAACACCATCAGGGAAGCGCTCCTGCACCCACACACCTCTCATCGCAGCCGAGAGCTGATCGAATAGCGTGTAATAGTAGTCGTCCTGGTATACCCATTCCGGAGGGCCGATTACCCATATGGTGTTCATCGGGTTCACCACCATTTCGGCCAACTCGACGCGGATCGGCTTGTGACCCGTGAAGCGTCTGTAGTTCGACGAAGGGACGTTGTGGGGTGGTCTGGGAACGTTGTCCGTGTCATCCGGCACCACAGCCGTACCCCAGCCGGGGATGTCCAGTTCGTACTCCAGTCGCACCTGAATCTGGCCGGGGTTGCTCGGGCCGTTCGCCTTGATCCTGATGCTGGTGGCTTGGGTCGAACCGTTCAGGGCGGGGTTAGAGGTGAAAACACCGGGATATGTGACGGACCAACGAAAGCGGGTCCCCGGAGGCTGTTGTGGGGCACGGTCGGCTGATACCCTAGCCTCGCTAGTCGCCTGTTCTGTGGTCTTACGAGGGACAAGATATCCTACGTTGTAACCATAGTAAGAGAGATACCAACAGGTCGTACTGTCCTGGTGGACGTCGTAATGCTGAGGATGATCATTCATCTGCACGCTGATGGGACCCCCCAAAACATAGACATCGGCTTCGGCATGCCAACTCCGCGTGCAGCCCTCGGACCCGTTCTCCGCTACATCCACAGCGACGTGGCAGACGCCAGGACTCGTGAACCGCAGGTAAAGCTCCGCTCCCGGCGGATAATGCTCGGGGTCCGCGAGGTGCGCCCCGCAGCCCTGGAAGGTCCATTCAAAGCTGAGGGGCGTACAGCGAAGGTCGATCGGGGGAACACCTGACACACGCAGCCACATCTCGGCTTCCTCACGACTGCGCTCCGTGCTCCAATCCAGCGCAGCGAACGGATACGGGAGTGGCAGGATCGCCACGCCCTGCCCCCAGCCGAGCAGAGGGCCGACTGCCAGGAACGCGAGCCCAATCCACTGCGAACGCAACTCGTACCTCCAGCACCGTATTGACGCTTCTGATGCCAACATGATACAGGCAATCTCGCCGGTTGTAAAGGAATCACATGGATTTTCGCATAAAAATAGCTCCAACGAAGACAATACGGGCCAGGTAGCAAAGTTTCGTACTATGAGGCCCCGCCGCGTCTCGCTCACTCCTTCACCGGTGCCGGCAGGCCGGAGGATGACCGCGTTAGCGCCACGCCCGCCAGGACGACCGCACCCGCCAGCACCTGCACGGCGGACAGCCGCTCGCCCAGGAGCAGCCAAGCCGCGAGGCCGGTGAACACGGGCACTAGGTAACTCACCGGAGCGGTGCGGATCACCCCGTGCCGTGCGATGGCCCAGTTCCAGAGCATGTACGCAAGGTACACGGGAAACACCGTTGCGTACGCCAGCAGCAGCCATCCGGCCGGAGTGACTGCCGTCCAGTCCTGGCGCAGCACGTCCGGTAGCGACACCGGGATGAGCGGCACGATCCCGAGTAGCAGTCCGTAGGCCATCAGGCGGACCGGGGTCATGCGCTCCAGCAACGGCTTGTTCAAGATGCCGTACGCCGCAAAGCATGCCGAGCTACCGAGAGCCATCAGGTCGCCTGGGCCGAGCCGCAACTCACCCAGCCTGCCGCCCTTCGTGATGAAAAGCGCGACACCCGCCATGGAGATAGCGATCCCCGCCCACTGCCTGCGGGTCACGGTTTCCAGCCGGAACGCCGCCAGCATCAACGCGGAGAAGACGGGTGTCATGGAGAGGAGCAACGCCATGTTGGACGCCTGCGTGCGGGCTAGGCCGGAGATGAACAGCGACTGATAGATGCCGAAACCCAGCAATCCGGACAGGATCATCGGACGGAGCTCGGTCCGCCGGAGCCTTAGGTCTCCCTCGGAGAACCAGAGTGTGGCGAACGCGAGAGGGATCATTAGAATGAACCGCGCCAGGTTGAACGCGTGCGGCTGGAACTGGTGGAAGGCCACCTTGAACACCAGGAAGCTGCCCACCCAAATGGCCAACACGGCCAACAGGGCAAAGTCTGCCGCAAGGTCCTTCCTTTGGCTCACAGCGATATCACGCCGGGCACACACATCGGGTTCATTGTCCCGATCGGCACGTCCCGCCGACGGTCGTCGGTTCTTCGGTCCCGGAGCGTGGTGCGCTAGGACACGCTACCGCCGGCGACTCCGCCAGTGTGCGATGCAGATGAGGAGCATTCCCAATCCCAACGCTCCACTCGGCTCGGGCACAGGGGTGGACAGCCAGACGTCCGCCAGGTTCGTGCGTAGGTCCAACGCGATCCAGAAGACGTGGCCGTTAGGGCCTATCTTGACGCCTTTGCGGGTGTAGTTCCACACGTCGTCGCCGAGCGCATCCGCCGAGATGTCCAGCGAGTCCACGAAGGTCCGCACCCACCCGTTGCACTGCGGGCCGTACGCCCACCGCATGACGCGCCCCCAGTTGTCAATCTGCGGTTCATCGGTGGGAGTGCCAGTGGGGCCGAGAACCGGGCCCGAGATGTTGGTAGTGTCCCGCCAGATGGTGTTCTTGAACCCGAGACCCTCCCGGAAGCCGATCCACAGCGCCTGGCCAGTGTTGCTGATGCCCATCGGGAACGCTGCACGAGGTATATCGCCGTACACGGCCAGCGAGAGGTTCTCGTGATTCTTGAAGACGTCTGGGTCGGGTAGGCGAGGTTCCAGTCGATGCCCGCCCAGACGATATCGCCATTGTCGTTCATGCCCCGCGCATAGGCATGGTAGTTTCTGGGCGCGTTTCCGAAGTGCGATCGGCTGTAGTTCACTTCGTTAATGAAGATGTCGGTGTAGCCGTCCAGGTCCGGGCAGGTCCATAGCACGTCGCCGCGGCGATTGAGATAGGCGGCCGCTGCGGAGTAGTCGGGGCCTACGATGCTGCGCGAGAGAGGGTAGTCGTCCAAGAAGGCTTGAGACTTCCCTCCGGTCTCGTCTCCCTTTCCATGCCACGCAATCTGCCCTGCCCCGTTGACCTTCGGCATTCCAATCCAGGACTTGCCGCTCAAGATGCTATCCTGCACCAAGCGGTGTCCCTGGTAAAGGTAGTAGTTGCCCCCGGGCTTGTCCTCTCGAAGAATGTACACAGGCACGCCCTGGTTGTCAACGCCCCCTTCGGCGACGAGCAACTGCATGTACTGCCCGCCGCTGTACACTTGTTCCCACCACGTGTTATCGTTGACATACAGGCCAATTCCCATGCGGCCTTGAGTGCTGCGCCATCCGGCTCGGAACAATACGTCGCCGTTCTCGCTGATCCCATGTGTTAGTGATGTGATCCTCCCAGGCCCAAGCCACTCGCTGACGCTGTTGCGGTTGCGATAGGCGTCTGTATACGGACTGGACCAGCTAAGAGATGCGAAGTACGCGACGTCACCCCTGGAGTTGATCCAAACATCCTGTGGGCTAGCCGCTACGTCATAAACCTGCGACAGCAGCTTCTCGTGACGCCACTGCTGCTGCGCCAGCGCATGGGTGCCTAATTGCACCAACGCTGTGCATATCGCAGCTATGAGATGGCAAACTTGCTTCATGAGGTCCCCCTTGTGCAGGAGGGTGACGCCTTGACGCTACGTAGCGCGTCTTAGGCGCCACCGCAACAGCGCCCGCCTAACTCCGCTTAGCCCAGATCGCGCGCATCACACCGCTGTTGTTACCGATGTAGATGATGCCTTCACCGTCAATGACAACGTGGGGACGTGCACCATACGGATCGGTGGAGCCGACGGTCCCGCCCAGGTAGACGGGGAACTCCAAAGGCATCGCTCCGCTGGACGTGACTGCATACAACCACCCCGTGGAAGTAACGAAGTAGAGAAGCTCACCCGTTCCCGGCCCCTGTGCGATGCAGGCCGTGGCACGCAGATCGCGGTCCGTCGGGTGAGTGGTGTTACGGAATATGGGCGTCGCCACCGCTCCTACCGGGGACGCATCTACCCTTTGCAGGGTACCCGCAGGCGTCTGCGGTCCAGTCGGGTCGCCCGCGCCGGCTCTCCAGCTACTGAAGAATGGCATGCCGCTCGTTCCCACACAGCCGTCCGCATACATGAATCCCATGTTGAGGTGCTGCACGGGGAGCGACGGATACGGGACGGTCTCGATCCGGCGATTGCTAAGGTTCGGCCACAGCCACGAAAGGGTTGCCTGCTTGTGGTCCCAGTCCAGTTCGGCCTTTACGTCATAGATGAACCCGCCGTTGATGTGCCAGTCACTGCCGAATTGGACCCATTCGGCGAGATAGCTTACGGAGCCGATGATGCCATACGGGGGCGACGCGGAATACCCTGCTGCAGGGGCGACCTCGTTCCCGGTCGCGTTCACTGGTAGACCGACGAGCCGACCGCCATCGGGGGTGACGGCTCCCACGAAGACCAGCGACGGATACTGCTCCCCGGCTCCTTGCTGCATGCCCCGGCCGGGCCGGTACAGGGGACTACCACGGACGATGGTTCCCGGATCGCCCAAGCGCGCTGAGCGCCACACCACAGTGGGCGGGTCCGGCCCCGCATCGCGCAGGCAGTACACGCGTCCGTTGTCCGCGCCGAAGCAGATGCCCCAATCGGGACTTCCGCTCGAGAACTTCACGAGCGTCGGAGTCGAGCGAACCGGGTAATGGACGCCACTTTCCTCGACTGGGAACCGCCACTCGAGGGTCGCCTGTCGGTTCGCGATGGCCAGGGCATTCAGGTATCCGTGATCCGATCCGAAGTAGATGGTCGCAACCGGCTCGACAGGCCCTGCCGAGGGGTCCCAGTTCCCGTTCTCGGAGGCCGGCGCGCAGACGATTCCCGTGTTGATCGCGGCACCGTTAGGAACGGTCCACTGCCACACGGTGCTGCCCACGGGGCCTGCGTCAGCGGGCGGGAGAAACACGCCACGATTGGTCTGTCGGAGATAGCCGTAGCCCGCCATGGGCCACTGGGACTTGAGCAGTAATTGCTCGGACTGGGCGTGGAGTGGGACTACTTGCCCCCCATATTGCAAACAAACACGTAAGGTGTCTCACATTCCAGCGCACTGCATTGTCCCTGTTGCGGTTCGAATCACCTCGGGCGCATGGCACTGGCCGTGCATTCAGACCTAAGGGACCGTGCCCATATTGCATCACGGTGTGGCACGACTCGCAGATCTACGTGGCACAATCGCCCGGTGAGTCTTGCACTGGCGGCGGTTCGCGCCGCCAGTGTGCCTCCCAACGATGGCGCATGCCGCCCCCCAAAGGGTAAACTGGCATTTCGCGCATGAGGCCGGGCGGCCCCGGACCGATTACGAAAGTAATCGGCCCGCTGTTCTTCGGGGGCGTGCGCCGATGCGTCATCTTGGCAACGGAGGAATCTGGGAATGAGAAAGGCCATCGTTCTGATCGTTGCGGCAGCGGCCCTGGCCCTGTCCGCCAGCAGCTTCGGGGGGCGAAACTGCTGCCAGCCGAGCAGTCTGGGAGCTCCTGACTACAGCATTCTGAGGCACACGGCAAAGTTCCGCGCTTGGGACAACTGCGGCACGCTCTGCCCGCCCTGCGCCAAGTCAGCATGCAGCTCCAAGGGCAGCCAGTCGGCCTGTTGCGCTGAGAAGGTGCCTTGCTGCGGCGCGACTTCGAAGTAGTTCTAGTCATCAGCTGTATCCGCCGGCCCGGCCGCTCTCGGCTGGGCCTTCTTGTTCGTTCCGGCCAGACTGGTCATGACGGCATGGGTGCATCCAGGGCAAATCTGTCCGTCTACCGAAGGATCTCCGATGAAGAAGTCGCTGCAGACGCTTGCCCTTCGTCTAGGCTCCGCATTTCTGGCGACAATGGCCGTCGCCCATGTAGAGACTTACGAGCCCAGGTTGGGTGCTCCGGACATGAGCATTCTTCGCTACACCGGCAGCTTCCGCTTCGAGAACAACTGTATGACCTACGGTCCGTGCTCCAAGGGCGCGTGCCCACACGCAGGGAATCCAGTCGTGAAATAGGGCTGTCGCTACGCGCTCTGTGCCAGCTGCGCCGTCCCAGTAAGCTGCCAACCGGATTTTGCTCTCTACGCCTCACTGCCACAGGCAGGTACCTCGGCGAAACGCCCGCGAGGTCCACGTCACGTCGGTGAAACGTTCCTGGCTCGGGGCAGCCGGCTCGAACCACTCGGATCGTGGAGCCGCTTCCATAGCCCCTCACGACATGCCCGCACACGCGTCCTATGCATGCGCTCGTCCCGTGCCGCGAGGTGGAATCGCTGCGTTTCAGCCGTCATGGCTGGCGTTGCCACCCAGAACTCCGACGCGAGCGAGAGTGACCTGCCATGCGTATGGGCAGGGAGACTGCGAGCGCGTGGCGAAGAGGCCGTTCAGCACGAACATCCGAGGTCCGACATGAATGTATCTTCTGACAACCTGGCGAAGCTGTCGTCCGAGTTCGGCGGCTATCTGGAAGGCGACAGGGTCAATCGGTTTTTGGACGAGTACGGCATCAACTTCTCTGCGGGGCACTGGTGTGCTGGGGAGTTCCGGGATCGATTCTGTCCCGACGGCTACAACAGGGACACCGACTTCGACAGTTCGGAAGAGGCACAGATCGCGCGTGTGAAGGCCGCCGGCATCAAGGGCATCGAGTTCCACGAGCGCTGCTTCATAGATACCCACTACGCCAAGGATCAGCGCCGAATCGAGAGCGTTCGGGCTGCGCTCGCCGAGCATGGCATCGTCTGCACCAACATGAACATGAACACCTGGTCCGACCCCAAGTGGAAGTTCGGTGGTGTCACCCATCCCGACCCCGGCGTGCGGCGAGACTGCCTGACACTCTGCCTGCAGGGGGTGGAGATCGGCAAGGAGCTAGGGTGCGCGTCGTGTCAGCTTTGGCCGGGTTCCGATGGGTGGGACTACCACTTCGAGGTGGATTACGGAGAGCGGCTTAACTGGTTCATCGAAGGTTGTACTGCCATCGCTGAGCGGGCGGCGCAGTTAGGTCTCAAGTTCGGCACCGAGGCGAAGCAGAAGGAGCCGCGCGAAGGCAACATGATCGTTAACACCGTGGGCAAGGCCGCACTGGTAGCACTCGAGGTCAACAAGAACCTCGGCAAGACGGTGATGGGTGTGGTGATAGACTACGGACATGAGCAGATGGTAGGCAACCAGCCCGCGGACAGCCTGTACCTGCTGAAGCGCATGGGGGTGCCCATCGCCAACTTCCATATCAACGCCGCGAAGTACAACTCGAACGACGAGGACCGCATCACCGGCACGGACGACATTTGGCGCTTGGTAGAGTTCTGCTATGCCGCGGTGGACACCGGTTACGATGGGTGGTTCGGCGAGGACCAGTTCACCTATCGAACCGAGCAAGTGCGCGCGATGATGCTGAGCAAAGAGTTCTTCGGCAACGCGATGAAGAAGGCTCTGCTGATATACGCCCGTCGCGCCGATCTCCGCCGCGCCCAATCCACGGGCGACGCCGCCGAGACGATCGACGTAGTGAAGCGTATCATCTACAACGGGTAGCGCCCACTTTCGGGCGGCGCCTGAGCTAGCGGAGTGGGCTATACTCTCACCGTGAGCGAGATACGGCTTACCCAGATGGTCGCCTGCGCGGGTTGAGCGAGTAAGCTGGGCCCTGCCCAACTCGCGGAGGTCCTCCGCGGGCTCCCCATCCCGACAGATCCGAACCTGCTCGTCGGCCTAGAGACGGCGGACGACGCGGGCGTGTACCTGCTGCCCGACGGAACGGCGTTGGTGCAGACGGTGGACTTTTTCACGCCCATCGTGGACGACCCGTACCTGTTCGGGGCCATCGCCGCGGCCAACGCGCTCAGCGACGTGTACGCGATGGGTGGCCGGCCACTCACTGCGCTGAACATCCTGTGCTTCCCCGCCGGCGTGGCGCCGCCCGAAGTGCTGAGCCGCATCCTGCTCGGCGGCTACGAAAAGGTGAACGAAGCCGGAGCCGTCGTAGTCGGCGGGCACAGCGTGGAGGACAAGGAGCCGAAGTTCGGCATGGCCGTGACGGGCATCGTCAATCCTGGCCAGGCCATCACGAACAAGGACGCTCGGCCTGGGCAGCGCATCGTGCTCACCAAGCCGCTGGGGACCGGGGTGATCACCACCGCGGCGAAGTTCGACTCTTGCCCGCCCGATGCGCTGGAAGCAGCATGCGCCTCCATGACTCGCCTGAACCGAGAAGCCTCCTATGCTGCAGTGAGGCACGGCGTGAGGACCGGCACGGACATTACGGGCTTCGGGCTCGCTGGCCATCTCTCCCATGTGGCGCGAGCCTCGGGTGTCGGGCTGCGCCTAGAATGGGAGCGCTTGCCGCTGCTGCCCGAGGCGAGGCGGCTGGCTGCCGAGGGGCACTCTCCCGGCGGGGCGATGGCGAACCACGCGTGGCTGGACGACATCCTGGAGTTCGCGCCGGATGTTCCGGAGGAGATGCGAAAGCTGGTGGTGGACCCGCAGACTTCAGGCGGGCTGGCGCTCTTCGTCGCACCGGAGCATGTGGATGTCCTGCTCGCGGAGCTGCCGGGCGCCGCGGAGATCGGGGGTGCCGAAGAAGGCCCGCCGCGCATCTTCGTCGTCTGAATCGGTATCCTCGCGCGGGGGCGAATGGGCGCTGGTGTGCCCCGCGGTCTTCAAAACCGTTGTGACTCGGAAACGGGTCAGGTGGGTTCGATTCCCACACGCTCCCGCCATCGCGCGCAATCTCGTGTGTCAAGATAGCCCCCATGGCCGTCGTCGAGATCCAACCGAGCCGCATGACGCCTGATAAGCCCCGCATCCGTTTCGACCGCAACGAGTTCGCGGGCGCTTTCGGTGATATCGGCACCGATCTGCCGCTCATCGTCGGCATGATCCTGGTTGCGGGGCTGGACGCAGCCAGCGTGCTGATCCTGTTCGGCGCGATGCAGGTGCTGACCGCACTGTGGTATCGCATGCCGATCCCGGTTCAGCCGTTGAAGGCCGTTGCTGCGCTGGTGATCGCCCAGAAGGCAACGCCCGAAGTGCTGTATGGGGCGGGGCTGGCGATCGGCATCGTGATGTTGGCGCTCACCGTCACAGGCGGCTTGGACCTTTTGGCGCGGATCATTCCGAAGCTAGTGATTCGTGGCATCCAGTTCGGACTGGGGTTGCAGCTCGCCACGCTGGCGCTCAAGGAGTTCGTACCTGCGGACGGCGCCGCAGGTTTCGTGTTAGCTGGCGTTGCGTTCGTGATAGCAGTGGCGTTGCTGGGAAACAGGAAGTACCCTGCCGCACTTTTCATCATCGGCCTCGGGGTGGCGTACGCGCTGGCGTTCAAGGCCCCTTTCGATGGCGCACTGGCGGGCATCGGGCTGAGCACTCCCCAAGTACGTGTGCCGACGCTCGAGCATATTTGGCTAGGATTCCTGCTGCTGGCTCTGCCGCAAATACCGCTATCGCTCGGCAACTCCGTGTTAGCGACCAAGCAGCTGGTGGCAGACTACTTCCCGGATCGCCCATTGAGCCTGCGGAAGATCGGCTTCACCTACTCGGTGATGAACCTCATCAACCCCTTCTTCAGCGGCATCCCTACATGCCACGGGTCGGGTGGGCTTGCGGGGCATTACGCTTTCGGGGCACGCACGGGTGGGTCGGTGGTGATCTATGGGGCGCTCTACCTGGTGCTTGGGCTGTTTCTCAGTGGTGCATTCGCATCGGTCATCCAGGTGTTCCCCAAGCCGATCCTCGGGGTGATCCTAGCGTTCGAAGGACTGGCGCTGATGGTGTTAGTGCGGGACCAGGCTGCGACCGACGCGCCGCGCTATGCGCTGCCCATCGCCATCATGGTAGGTCTGATGGCGGTGGGATTGCCGTATGGCTACGTGATCGGGATGGGCGTCGGTACCATCCTAGCAGCACTTGCTACCCGCTACGGGATTGGGGGAGTCTTCTCGAAGTAGCGCGTCCTCGGTCAACAATCGGCAGTCTCGTCATGCCTCCGCCGTTCTCCGAGTCCCATGCCTCCATCGGCCATCGGATGGAGGCTCGTGCGCCTTCTCGCCTCTCCACCCCATGGGGGGTGGAGAGATGGTGGTGATCTCAGAGTCCCATGCCTCCATCCGCCATCGGATGGAGGCTCTCGTGCGCCTTCTCGTCTCTCCACCCCATGGGGGGTGGAGAGATGGTGGTGATGCCTTTCCCATGCCTCCATCCGCCCTCGGATGGAGGATCGTGCGCCTTCTCGCCTCGCCACCCCATGGGGGGTGGAGAGATAGTGGTGATGCCTTTCCCATGCCTCCATCCGCCCTCGGATGGAGGCTCTCGTGCCTTCTCGTCTCTCCACCCCATGGGGGGGTGGAGAGATGATAGTGTGGCATGCCTCCATCCGCCCTCGGATGGAGGCTCCCGCGCCTTCTCGTCATGCCTCCATCCGCACTCGAGACCCATGCCTCCATCCGCCCTCGGATGGAGGCTCCCGCGCCTTCTCGTCTCTCCACCCCATGGGGGGGTGGAGAGATAGTGGTGTGGCATGCCTCCGCCGCTCTCAGAGTCCCTTGCCTCCATCCGCCCTCGGATGGAGGCTCCCGTGCCTTCTCGTCTCTCCACCCCATGGGGGGGTGGAGAGATAGTGGTGTGGCGTGCCTGATCGTCTCTCCACCCCATGGGGGGTGGAGAGATGGTGGTGTGGCATGCCTGCTCGTCTCTCCACCCCATGGGGGGTGGAGAGATGATAGTGGTGTGGCATGCCTGATCGTCTCTCCACCCCATGGGGGGTGGAGAGATGATAGTGGTGTGGCGTGCGTGATCGTCTCTCCACCCCATGGGGGGTGGAGAGATAGTAGTGTGGCGTGCCTGCTCGTCTCTCCACCCCATGGGGGGTGGAGAGATTGTGGTGTGGCATGCCTGCTCGTCTCTCCACCCCATGGGGGGTGGAGAGATGGTGGTGTGGCGCGCCTGCTCGTATAGTGGTGTGGCGCGCCTTCTCGTCTCTCCACCCCATGGGGGGTGGAGGTGCGCGGGCGTGTGGTCTCCGGGTTTCGGTCAACGTCTCTCCACCCCATGGGGGGTGGAGAGATGATAGAACCGTCCTATCCGGCGGCCAGCCTCCTTCGGAAGTCCTCGGCGGTGATACGGAGGCCTTCTTCCAGCGGCGTGGTGGGCTCCCAGCCGAGGATGGTGCGCGCCTTGGTGATGTCGGGTTGGCGGCGCTTCGGGTCATCCGGCAGCGGTGGATGATGCTCGACTTGGACTTGCGCCCCGGTCACCCGTCGGATCACCTCCACCAGTTCCAGCATCGTGAACTCGTGAGGCGAGCCGATGTTCATGGGCAGCGAGTAGTCCGAGAACGCCAGCCGCCACACGCCTTCCAAGATGTCGTCCACGTAGCCGAAGCTGCGCGTATAGCTCCCATCGCCGTAGATGGTCAAAGGCTTGCCCGTTAGCGCCTGCGTCAATAGGTTCGGCACCGCGCGCCCATCGTCCATTCGCATTCGCGGGCCATACGTATTGAATAGGCGCACCACGCGCACGTCCACCCCATGGTAGCGTTTGTAGGCCATGGTGAGCGATTCGGCATAGCGCTTCGCCTCGTCGTACACGCCGCGCGGGCCGATGGGGTTGACGTTGCCCCAATACTCCTCCGGCTGCGGGTGCACCAGCGGATCGCCGTATACCTCCGAGGTGGAGGCAAGCATGAAGCGCGCGCCCTTTGCCTTGGCCAAACCCAGCGCCTTGTGCGTTCCGAGCGCACCCACCTTCAGCGTCTGGATCGGCAGGCGGTCGAAGTCCACCGGGCTGGCGGGGGAGGCGAAGTGGAACACGAAGTCCACCGGCCCGTCCACGTGGATGTACTCGGTGACGTCGTATTTGATGAAGCGGAAGGCGGGGTTGCCGAACAGGTGCTCGATGTTGCTGAGACTACCGGTGATCAGGTTATCGAGCACGGTCACGGCCCAGCCCTCGCGGATTAGCCGGTCGGCGAGGTGGGAGCCGAGGAACCCGGCCCCTCCGGTGACCACTGCACGCTTTAGTTCAGGTTGCGCTTGCACGGGGAGAGTGTATTCCAAACGGGAGGTGCAGGACGAGTCGGAGGGGTACGACGAGGCTGACGGGTCCGACCGGTCAGACGAGTTCGATGGGAGATGGCCGTCAGTTCAGGCTTGACCCGTCGGGAGTTGCGAGCGCTCCTCCACACATGCGCCTGCGGCAGATGGCTCGATGTGGCTGAGAACATCGGGGGCGCGCTGGTGGTATTGCGGGTCTTGTGGCGTCGCCATATATGGTATTGACGTCCAACTTGCATTACGGGTATTATGCCCGCAGCGTTCAGTGCCGGTCGTGATGCGGTCGCTCTGGGCGAAGGGAGATGAGTAAACCTATGGAAAGGCCTGCGAAAACCGACAACTTCCCCCAGTTGACAAGATCGGCCTACTTCGCCATTAGGGAAGCTTTTATTAGGAGAAGTCCGGCTCGTGTTGACCCGACCTGGGTAATGGCCCATGTGCCAGGGTATCAAAAGGAACGCAGCGCGCGGACGGTTGTTAGTCAGCTCAAGAGGCTGAGTCTCATCGATGCTGATGGGACGCCGACCGAGATCGCCAAAGCATGGCGAACGGAGGATGGCTACCGCGAAGCCTGTGCCCAGATGTTGCGAGCCGCCTTTCCCGGGGACATCGTGGATGCGCTGTCCGGGACGGCCCCGGACGCGGAGACGGTGCAGCGAATGCTGGTCACGAAAGGTCTGGGCTCGCAGACAGCACGCAATGTTGCCAGACTGTTCCAGGTACTTTGGTCTGGTGAGCACGCGAAGTCGGCTGGCCAGAGATCTTCGCGCCGCACGGGTTCCAGTAGGCAGCACGATGTTGGCTCAGGCAAGACGAAGCGTACTGGTCAGCCTCCTTCCGTTGCGACTGATTCCACTCCTGCGGCTACGCAGGTTGTAGTTCTCCGCTACTTCCTGACCAGGGGACGCATGGCCGAGTTGCGCGTGCCAGATGACTTGACCCGGCAAGAGCTAGCAAAGCTGTTCGCCCATCTGCGTATTGACTTGCTAGACGAAACCAACGGTGAGCCATGAGGCGAGGCGATCTGCTGAGGCACCTGCGAGAGCAGGGCTGCCAGAAGATCAGGGAAGGTGCGAAGCACACGATCTATCGCAATCCGGTCTCGGGCAAAACCGCGCCGGTTCCGCGTCACCACGAGATTGGCCGCCTCTTGGTTCGGCGTATATGCTCGGAGCTCGAGATTCAGCCTCCGGCGGCCGGCTAGCCCGCGAACGGCAGCGACTCCACCTCAGCGTCGGCAGGGCGCTCGCGGAGCGCGAGCTCTCTCCGTGCCTCCATCAGTTCGTGAAGGGCGTCGAGGACGTTCTCGCGGGCTTCGTCCTTCGTTCTCCCCTGCGAGAAGGCTCCCGGCACCTCAGGGATCGTGGCGAGCCACCACCCGTCCTCGCCCAGCTCATAGATGATCGTCAAGTGCGGCTTCATCAGGCTCCATTGTCGGATACGTTGCAGGTTACCCGAAGTTCTCAACGGCCGAGAGTGGGGAAGCTCGCACCCGGCTCGGCGTTGGGCCAACCGGCGTCGCCGGTTCGTTGTACCGATGTACCATCAGAATCGAAGGAACCTCGCAGGATGACACCCGGAAGACTTGACGCAGCCCTCGGGAAGCGATAGAATGATTACGAACCCGGCGCACCAGGCGCGCTAGACCAAGATGAGGTGTGGAAGAAGTGAAGAAGCTCACTTCGTTAGCGTGCTGGGGGGGTGGTACTCTCCACTGCCATCCTAGCTACTCGCGTCGCTGAGGCCGGAGGCATGAGGATCTGTGATTGCGCTGGGCAGACGATTGTCGGGGCGACATTCGCAGCGTTCTTGCCAGCCATTGCCGGCGCAGCTTTCTTCGTGCTTCAGTTGCTCAACGGCGTGTGCAGGTCCCGGTTGCGTCGTATTTCCCGACTTGCCGTCCTGGCGGGGATTCCGGTCGGGGTGGTCGCCCTGGACGCGATGTCCCGCGACGGTGCCCTCTGCCCCTTGTGCGTAGGCGTCTGGGCGTGCTTTAGTGTCGTAGCCGCGGCTACCGTCCGCGAAATCGTAGCTCGCGCCCAGCAACTATCGGCAGTCCGCAGCCTCGCATCGGTGGCGGTGCTGCTGCTGGTGGGCATCGCGGTCGCCCAGGGTGTGGCGACCATGTCTGAGCCCAACCCCAACTGCGATCCGGAAGGCCACTGCTGTGACTACGGCTGCTCAAACTGGCAGTACGGCGGGTCAACCCTGTACTTGCCCAGTGGGTTCGATAGGTGCATCGATCAGCAGGGACCGGGCTGTGTCTGGGATAGCTGCACGACGCGGGTATACGAACTGAAGGACTGTGAGGGGCCATGGGACGCCGGGCAGTATTCGCGCAAGTGCTGTCACCACTAGGGACTAGGGATCGCCCAGTCAAGTGAGGTGAGGTATGAGAGCAGGCGCCTTCACGCTTGTCGAGCTCTTGGTCGTCGTGGTCATCATCCTTGCGCTCATCGCAGTCGCAATGCCGGTCTCGAACTTGGTTCGCGCACGCAGCCTCGTCTCCGGCTGCGGCAGCAACCTGGGCCAGATCGGCAAGGCGGTCATCATGTACGCGGACGACCACCAGGGCTGGCTTCCGTGCCACTCGCTTCAGTCCGTCAAGGAACTGGGTGAGCGCGCGAAAGTGCTGAGTACTCCCGTTGTCGGACGACCCAAGGACTGGAGAGACTCCCTCAGCACCTATACGAGATCGCACGAGGTGTTTTGGTGCCCCGCCGACAGCCACCGCGGCACCGAGTTCATTGCGGAGTACGACCACCCCGAGGACCACCGGCAGCAATATACGAGCTATCAGATGTCGCATCTTCTACTGTACCTTCGCAAGTATAGGGGCCCCAACGGTACGCTCGCCATTCGCGTCTCGAAGTTGAGGACCGGCCCAAGCGAGACCTACTACATCGGCGACTGGGTCGCGCTGCCTGCCGACTCCGACTTCGGACTGACGGCGCACGGCCGCGGGGGCAACGGCCTATTGCTCGACGGCAGCATGAAGTGGCATCCTGAGTTGGTAACCAAATCGGGTCGCAACTAGCAGCCGGAGTCGAACGCCCTGCACCGAGGCGCCGTCGCTGGCGACTCTCGAGGCCCACTGCACTCATCGTCGTCGCTGCACCGGGAACCGGTGGAGGGCAGGGATTGTTTGAGTGAATGGCCCGTGAAGAGGCCGGGCGTAGTGCCACGCCCACCGCCGGAGGTGGAATCGATGAAGAGAGCGCTCGTCGCGTTGCTGGTCCTGGTTTTCGCTGCTTGCGTCTTCGCGCAGCAGGTCGAGTTCCACGGCCACAAGGTCATCCGAACCTACATCACCAAGCCCTCGCAGCTGACCTTTCTGGAGAAGCTGAACGTGGACTTCTGGTCGGAGCGACCGGATCTCGGCCCCGTAGACGTGCGAGTTACGCCCGAGCAGCTCAAGCGGGTTGAGCAGGCTCGCATTCCCTACATGGTGCTGATCGAAGACCTCCAGAAGCTGATCGACTCCCAGAAGTCGGACGTGCAGGCCCAGGGCATCTTCGACGACTACCTGACCCTCGACCAAATCAACGATCAGCTCTTGGCTTGGGAACAGCAATACCCTGCTCTGGCGAAGCGCATCCAGGTCGGTACGAGCGTTCAGAACCGGCCCATCTACGTGTTGCGCCTCTCGACGGGCGTCAACCAGACCGACGCATACGGAAGCAAGAAGCTGGGAGTTCTGTACCACGGCGCGGAGCACGCGCGGGAGTGGATCAGTCCGCCGGTGGTCCTCTACATCGCCAACTACCTCTTGACGAACTACGGTGTGGACAAACGAGCGACGGACATCTTGAATCACATGGACGTGTACTGCATGCCTGTGATGAACCCCGACGGCTATCGCTACACGTGGACCAATAACCGCATGTGGCGCAAGAACCGCAGGAACAACGGGGATGGCACCTACGGTGTGGACCTCAACCGCAACTGGGGCTACATGTGGGGCGGAGACGGGTCGAGTGGCAACACCTCGAGCGAGACCTACCGAGGTCCATCGCCTTTTTCCGAGCCGGAAACGCGCGCGGTGCGAGACTTCCTGCTAGCCAACCCGCGGGTCAAGGGGCACCTCGACTACCACAGCTATAGCCAGCTCATCCTCTTTCCTTGGGGCTACACGTCGGCGCAGTGCCCCGACTATGCGGCATTCCTCTCGGCGACGGGGCGCATGGCGACGCTCATCAACCAGGTCCACGGCATGGTGTACGACTACGGCAGCGTGGGCGGTTCGCTCTATCTCGCATCGGGCTGCAGCCTCGATTGGTCCTATGCGGTCGCAGGCACGCGGGCGATCACTATCGAGCTGCGCGACACCGGCGAGTACGGTTTCGTGCTTCCCAAGGAGCAGATCATCCCGACTTGCGAAGAGAACCTGCCTGCGGCCATAGACTACGCTCTTTGGCTCGATCAGGTGTATTTAATTCCGGCTCGCAAGCGCTAGGTCGTTTCGCACGATTGCAACTGGGTAAAATCCCGGCACGCTGACGGGTCTCAACGGCGAGGCCGGGAACAGCAACGATCGAGGGCGCTCCGCCTCAGGTTCTTGCGTCTTTCCCCCTCCGCGTCGCGAGACCGCTCCGCAGCGGCGATGGAGGAGGAGTGATGGCGCATCGGACGGTCGTAACGATGCCGGGGGACGGCATCGGCAAGGTAGTAATGCCTTGCGCTCTCAAGGTTCTTCGTGCGGCGGGGTTCGAGGCCGAATACGTTCACGGCGACATCGGCTGGGAGTTCTGGTGCAAGGAGGGCAACGCACTTCCCGAACGGACGATCGAGCTTCTCGCCGAGCATAAGCTCGGGCTGTTTGGCGCGATCACCTCGAAGCCGAAAGCGGCGGCGAAGGCCGAGCTGGCTCCCGAGCTGCAAGACAAGGGCTACACTTATTACAGCCCGATCGTCACGATGCGCCAGCGTTTCAACCTGGACATCTGCATCCGTCCGTGTCGTTCGTTCCCGGGCAACCCGCTCAACTTCGTGCGCAAAGGCGTGTCCGGCATCGAAGAGCCGCACGTAGACGTCGTGGTGTTCCGGCAGAACACAGAGGGCGAGTACTGCGGGGTGGAGTGGACCAACCCGCCCGACCGCGTCCGAGCAGCCCTCGAGACTCATCCGAAGATGCAAGCATTTTCCGACACACCGAGCGAGGACCTGGCCATCTCCTGCCGCATCATTACGCGCAAGGCGAGCCAACGTATCATCTCTGCGGCATTCGAGTATGCACGCAAACACCGGTACAAGTCCGTCACCGTGTGCGAGAAGCCGAACGTGCTGCGCGAGACGAGCGGCATGATGATGACGGAGGCCGAGCGAATCGCGTTGGGATTTCCGGAGATCCAGCTTTGGGACACGAACATCGATGCACAGCTTATGTGGCTCACAAAGAACCCCGAAGACTATGGTGTGATCGTTTGCGGCAACCTCTTCGGCGACATCGTGTCGGATGCATTTGCGGGGCTGGTCGGCGGGTTGGGATTCGCGTGCAGTGCGAACCTCGGAGAAGAGGTGGCGGTATTCGAACCCACTCACGGCTCCGCACCGAAGTACGCACATCTCGATCCACCTATCGTGAACCCCATAGCCATGATCCTGAGCGCGTGCATGATGCTGGATCACATAGGGGAGGATTCGCGTGCCGCTCGCATTCGGTTAGCCATCGCCGCGGTGGTCCAGGAAGGCAAAGTGCGAACCTATGACATGCTGAAGCTGCGCGGCGGCCCGGAGGCGCTCGCGCAGGGAGCCGCTAGCACCTATGAGATGACGGATGCCATCATCGCCAACCTGTAGGGACACTCGGCCAAGAATACACTCGACGGGACCAATGACATGATAACCAGAACCGAGATCGAAGACCTCTTCCGTTCCCAGTTGCAGCGGATAGAAAACGAAGAACTGAGGCGTAAGGTGGTTGACACGTGGCTGCTGGCGTGCAAGCGCGGCAATTGGAACAGTATCGAGGACGTGCGCAACATGCCCTTTACTCTCTTGGTAGATGCAGAGGGCATTAATTTCATCCAGCACACTATTGCGGTTACAGAGGGCGCTGTTGCCTTAGCCGAGGCACAACGGCGAGCCTATGACAAGATGCCCTACCACGTGGACATGGATCGACTGATCGCGGGCGGACTGGTGCACGACGTGGGCAAGCTGCTCGAGATCGAGCCAGACGGACAGGGCGGGTATCGGATGAGCCACACCGGTCGCTGCGCGCGCCATCCCATTTCCGGTGCATGGCTAGCGGCGGTCGTCGGGCTGCCCGAGGAGATCATCAACATCATCGTCTGCCACTCCAAGGAGGGCGATGGACGTCCGCAGGTAGTAGAAACTATCTTCATCCACCAGGCGGACTTCGCGGCCTTCGACCCCTTCGTGTTCCGTAAAGCGGGCAGGCTGATCGAATAGGAGTCGTATCGTGGGAATGACGTTTGCCGAGAAAGTGCTAGCTAGGGCGTCTGGCCATGATGCAGTGGTTCCGGGCCAGGTGGTCACCGTTCGTCCGGATCACTTGCTCACCCATGACAACACGGCACCGATCATCAAGAAGGTGGAGAACGAGCTGCTGAAGTACGGCGTCTGCGATCCAGAGCTGCCTATCATCGTGCTCGATCATGTGTCTCCTGCCGCTAACGAGAAAGCAGCCGCTCAGCACAAGGCGGTTCGGGAGTTCGTCAAGTCGCAAGGCATCCGGCACTTCTACGATGTCGGTATGGGTATATGTCATCAGCTGGTGATGGAAGAGGGCCTCGCGGGTCCCGGCAAGCTCATCGTGGGATCGGACTCGCATACTTGTACTTATGGCGCCATCGGCGCATTCAGCACGGGTATCGACCGCACCGAGGCAGCATGCCTCTTGCTCACGGGTGAGACATGGTTGCGGGTACCTCACTCCATCAAGATCACGCTGTCCGGCAGGCTACGCCCGCCCGTGGCAGCTAAGGACCTGATGTTGGCAATCATCCGCGAGATGGGTGCGGACGGTGCCAACTACTGCTCGGTCGAGTTTCACGGTGCGGTAGATGGACTCACCATGGACGACCGCATCGCGATTTGTAACATGGCTGTGGAGATGGGTGCGAAGAACGCTGCATTCCCAGTGGACGAGATCGCCCTCGAGTATATGAGCGGCCATCGCGCAACGGGCGAGCCGCTATGGGCGGACGCAGACGCCAAGTACGTGGCAGAGTACTCGTTCGACCTGGATTCGCTGGTCCCCCTGGTGGCAATCCCGCATCGGGTGGACAACGTGCGCCCTGCTGCCGAGCTGGGAGACGTCGCGATCCATCAGGCCTTTCTCGGCACATGCACCAATGGGCGGCTCAGCGACCTGCACGAGGCCGCGCGAATCCTGAAGGGCCGGAGGATCTCGCCCGACTGCCGCATGCTTACCGTGCCCGCAAGTAAGAAGGTGCTGGACGAGGCGCTGGCCGACGGCACCATCGCAGTGTTGAGCGCAGCTGGTTCGCTGATCTTGCCATCGGGCTGCGGTCCTTGCATGGGGGCTCACCAGGGAGTGCTGGCACCGGGCGAGGCGTGCATCAGCACCGCCAACCGGAACTTCCGGGGCCGTATGGGATGCGTGGAGGCCGACATCTATCTGGCGAGTCCTGCTACGGTCGCAGCCAGCGCGATCCATGGCAGGATCACCGACCCCCGCGAGGAGTATGAGGCATGAGGGTGTGGAAGTACGGAGACGACATCAATACCGATCTGCTGTTTCCCGGCAAGTACACCTACACATGTGCTACGCCAGACGAAATCCGTCCGCACTTGCTAGAGGATCTCGACCCGGAGTTCGCCGAAGGGGTGCGCGAGGGTGACATCATCATGGCTGGTAAGAACTTCGGATGTGGCAGCTCGCGTGAGCAACCCGTGATAGGTCTGCGCGCCGTTGGCATTCAGGCGGTGGTAGCAGGTAGCTTCTCACGCATCTTCTACCGTGCCGCCCTCAATCAGGGCCTGCTGTTAGTAGAATGCTCTGAGGCGGTCTATGCCTATCGCGAAGGTGACAAGGTAGAGATTGATGCGCGCGAGGGCGTGATCACGGTCGGCGAATCGAGTTACCGGTTCCCAGGACTGCCGGACGAGATGCTCGCAATACGTGATGCAGGGGGCCTGCTCAACTACACGCTACAGAAGCTCGAGCGCGAGAGGGGCATGGCATGAGTGGGACTGGCACTGCTGGGCGTCAAGGCGACCGCGTACGATCGGATTGTTGGGTGTCCATCGAGCTGCGTGATGGTGGGCCGCTCGAAGTGGATGTGACGACCCGCGTCGAGTCGATGTACGGAGACTCCATCCGCTCTTTCGTCCGCGACGTGCTGGGCGAGCTGGGAGTGCACCACGCGAAGGTGACCATGCAAGATTACGGTGCGCTACCTTACGTGATAGCTGCTCGGTTGGAAGCCGCGGTCAAGCGCGCGGACCCACTGAATACGAACACTTGGCTGCCGGAGGCTCTACCGTGTACGCAAGTCCCTACTGAGAAGGAGCGGTTCCGACGCTCGCGGCTGTACCTGCCTGGCGGGGAGCCGAAGTTCTTCACGAACGCCGGCCTCCACGGCGCAGACGGCTATATCTTAGACCTGGAAGACAGCGTGGCCCCCACCGAGAAGGACTCCGCACGTCTCCTGGTTCGCAACGCACTCCGGCAGGTGGATTTTGGCAGTGGCGAGCGAATGGTACGTATCAATCAGCTGCCACTCGGCCTGGAAGACATCCGGGTGATCGCCCCGCACAACGTGCATGTCGTGCTGATCCCGAAGTGCGAGAGCGCAGAGCAGGTGCGCGAAGTGGACGAAGCGATGCGCGAGTCCGGCGCCTCCGATACCTATCTAATGCCTATCATCGAGAGCGCACTGGGCGCTTTCCGTGCCTACGAGATCGCGTCGGCATGCCGCTCCGTGTGTGCCTTGGCCATCGGCTTGGAGGACTATACGGCAGACATAGGTGCGGAACGTACCGCCGAAGGTCGCGAAAGCTTTTGGGCGCGCTCCCAGGTCTTAAACGCAGCGAGAGCCGCAGGCATCCAGCCGATCGACACGGTGTTTTCCGACATCGACGATGAGGCAGGTCTGCGGGCCAGCGTGCGCGAAGCGAAAGCTCTCGGCTTCGAAGGCAAGGGCTGTATCCACCCACGCCAGATACGTCCCATTCACGAGGAGTTCGCCCCGTCGCCGGAGGCTGTCGAGAGGGCCAAGCGAATCGTAACAGCGTATGAAGATGCTACGGCGAAGGGTCTAGGTGTCGTAGCGCTGGGCAGCAAGATGATCGATCCTCCCGTCGTCAAGCGTGCGCTCCGCACCGTGAAATTGGCCGTAGCGTGCGGCTTGATACCTGAGAACTGGAGAGAGACTGCCAATGAGTGAGCTGGTGCAAAACGCGATAGGCCGATGGGTTCCGACCGAAGTGAACGGCAGAGAGGCCATTCCCTACCAAGGAGTGGGTAAGTATCGCCCATCGGGTCGCAAGGCTGCACCGCCCATTGCTAGTTGCGCCGACTACCCCGCCGACGGCAACAAGGTGGTCGGCTCGCTGCACGAGGCGCTGCAGGCGTGTGGGTTGCGCGACGGGATGACTATCTCCACCCACCACCACTTTCGGGACGGTGACATGGTGGCCTGCGCGGTATTCGACGCGGCTGCCGAGCTGGGTGCGAAGGACCTCATGTGGTTCCCCAGCGCATCGTTCCCCTGCCACGCGCGCATGGTGGACCACATGGAATCGGGTGTGATCCACCACATCGAGGGCAGCCTCAATGGGCCGCTGGGAGAGTACTGCTCTCGGGGAAAGATGCGGGGACTGGGAGTGCTGCGGTCGCATGGGGGCCGCTATCAAGCGGTGCAGGATGGCGAGGTTCATATCGATATAGCAGTGATTGCGGCTCCGACTGCGGACCCCTTCGGCAACGCAAACGGCGTGACGGGACCTTCGGCGTGTGGTCTACTAGGTTTCGCACTCGCGGACAGTCAGTATGCAGATAAGGTCATCGTGGTCACCGATAACCTAGTTCCGTTTCCTTGTATCCCGTGGCAGATCCATGGCAACTACGTGGACTATGTGGTTGTGATGGATCGCATCGGCGAGCCGGCGAAGATCGTTTCCGGCACGACGCAGATCACGCGCAGTCCCGATCGGCTACTAATAGCAGAGTTGGCTGCGCGGTTCTGCGAAGAGGTAGGCATCGTGCGCGACGGGTTCTCGTTCCAGGCTGGCGCGGGCGGGACTGCCCTCTCCTTCTCCATCTTCCTCGGCGAGATGATGAGGAAGAAGGGGATCAAGGCGAGGTTCGCGCGAGGGGGCAGCAACAAGTACCTCGTGCAGATGCTCGAAGAGGGTTTGGTCGAATATATCCTGGACGGGCAGACGTTCGATCTGGACGGAGTCCGCTCCATGAGGGACAACCCACGCCACGTGAACACTAGCCCGTTTACGAGTTACAACTACCACGGCAAGGGCAACTTCGCCTCGATGGTGGACGTAACGGTGCTGGGTGCGACCGAGGTGGACTTGAACTTCAACGCTAACGTCGTTACGCACTCGGACGGACGACTGCTGCACGGAATAGGTGGGTGGCAGAACTGCCTCTTTGCCAAGTGCACCATGCTACCTATTCCGTCCTTCCGTGACCGCATCCCCGTCATCCTGGACGAAGTGACTACGCTGTGTGGGCCTGGGGAGCTGATCGATGTTATCGTCACCGAACGGGGCATCGCCATCAATCCGCTGCGGCAGGATCTGATAGACGCAGTCAAGTGCTCATCGCTTCCGATCCGACCCCTGGAGGACATCAAGCGAGAGGTGGATGCCATCTGCGGCGGGCCTCCGGCGCGGCCGAAGCTCGGTGAGAAAGTCGTCGCTGCGATCAAGTGGGTGGATGGAACCGTGATCGATTCGGTGCGCCAGGTGCTCGACTAGGTGGCTATTCCGAACAGCGCGTGAAGTTCACGAGCACGATGGCCAAGTCGGGCACACCTACTTCCCCATCGTTGTCGAGGTCGGCGGGGCCAGCGGTCTGGGCGAACCGCAACAACACGAAGTTGAGGTCCGCGAGATCCACACAGCCGTCACGGTTAGCGTCACCGTTCCGCAGCGAGAACGCAGGTGCCAGATAGGCTCGGTTGTCAATCAGCACGTCCTGCACCCGACTGAGCCACTGCCCTCCCTGGGTGCCGATCCGCAGCTTCCAGCTGCCGAAGGGGGCCTCGTCGAGGACCACCGTGCCGTTGCTGCTAACTGGTACGAGCCAGGTCGGGCGAACCTCCTCGCCACTGACAGGGTCGCGAAGCTCCGCACGCAGGGTCACAGGACCGCTAAATGCGTAGTTCTGCAGCGTCACGTCTACCGCGATGTCTGCAACTCGCCAGCGAACCTCACAGCGGTCGAGATTGCAGGGCGGGTCTCCACACGGATCGTCGGAGCAAGCGGGGTCTGCCTCCGCCTGGAACACGTAGATGCCAGGTTGTGTGAAGTTCGAGTCGACCTGGAAGTAGGCGGACTTGGGCATACCGAAGAACCAGTTGGTACACTGGCTCAGAGTCTCATAGCCGCGATAGCCCGCCCGACGAAACAGCACCGCGGTGGTTGTGCCGTAGTCTGCCGGCTCGTCCCTGCAAGCGACTAGGAACTGTGCCGCGTAGCTCACGGACGCGTCATCACTTGGAGGGCAGGACGTGAAGCGCACCAGTTCCACGCAGCTATCAGCGAACGCGTTACTGGCAACGAGCATCAGTCCGGTTAGAGTGCCAATCCTCATCGTGCTCACCAATTCCCACGTCGTCGCGAGGCTACCCCTAGCGTATCATGGAAGTCGCTGGCCCGCAACCTTGCGGCACCTCCGCTCAAGCCGAGATCGGCTTCCGTTCCTTCACGTGGCGTATGGCCCACGCACCGATGGCGAGATAGATCGGGATGATGGAAAACGCTACCCGCCAACCGATGCCCGGCAGGTGCGGATACGTGCGATTGAACCAATCGGCCACCGGCCCCACCCATGGCGCGATGACCTGAGGCACCGTAAATGCCAGGTGCCACACCGCCATGTAGCGTCCCTCCTGCTCCTTCGGCACCAGATTGCATGCGAAGGCCCAGTCCACTGCCACGAACGCTCCGTAACTCAGGCCGAACGCAAACCCGATCACGAACGCGCCTGTTAGTGTTTGGTCGAGCACGAAGGCGATGGCGGAGGCCCCCATCATCGCACAGGTGAAATACACGATTGCCTTCTTGCTAACACGATCGCTCAGCCAGCCAGAGGGCCAATTGCCTATCAATGCTCCTCCGGTAAAGAGCAACGCAAGCTTCGCGAAGTCCCCTCCCGGATGAGCAGAGCCCAGCGCGTCTTGCAAGTAGTAGAGTAGGAAGGGGAGGGCTGTGTAAAAACCCATGTTGATGAAGAAGCGCGATACCATGAGCCACACGAAGCTGGGATAGGGTCGCAGTGGTACGAGCAGAATGTGTGACCATTGAAGTGCAGGTAGTGTCGAAACGGTCGAGGGAGGCTCCCTTACGCTGATAGTAGTATACAGCACCGACAGCCCGAGCATGGCGATAATAATCCAGCATAGCACGAACAGCTTCTCGGACAGCAGCATGTATGCGAGGAATCCACCAGCCTGGCCGAGCAGCAGCATCATCCCCATGAACGCGGACGCCAAGCCTTGCCTATCCTCGGGCACCAAGTCCGGAATGAAGGCCTGATAGGGGCCGTTACTGATGTTGAGCCAAACCTGTACCCAGCAAAAGGCGAACAACAACCAGGCGAAGCTACCTAACACCAGCGGGGCGTAAAAGAAGAGATAGATCGCGGGCAGTGACAGCACCACACCGATGAACACGTAGGGAGTCCGCCGCCCGAACCGGCTGACCGTGCGATCGCTAATCGGCCCGATGACCAGCTGAATGATGCTCGAAAGCGCGGCCCCCGCCGCCCCGATGGTGAACAGGTAGGTGCCTTTCCAGTCTCTGCCCACCAGCCGCTCCACGAACAACGGCAGAAGCAGCCCCAGCACTCCCGCCCACCAGAAGTTGACGGAGAGCCAGAGCAGAGAGATGTTGAAGAGCTGGATCGGCCTGCGATGCACTCGCGGTCGATTCGGGGCTACGATTTCGTGGAGTGACATGAGGTGGTTACTTAGCTACTTCGGCTTCTTGCGAGTAGCCAGGTACTCCTCTTCGGCCTTGTTCAGGTCCTTGGCACTCGGGCGCTTCGGAGCCGTGTCGGGCTCGGCCTCGTGGGCCCGTACCTTCGGCTTTGCCGCTGCCTTCGCGGTCTTGGCGGGCTCGAGGTCGGCGGAATTCACCAGCACGACGTAGTTCAGGTGGATCTCCTTCTCCTCCGGCGTGAGCCGCTTCCGGCCCTCCTCTGAAAGGCCGGTCAGGAACTTATCGGCGACCCGCTGCTGAACCTTACGATGCATCTCTGCTGCTGCCGGTTGGAGACAGTCGGGGTCGATCGTGACCGCCGCTTCGCCCGAGTCGTACACGCGGGTCACTTCTCCCTCCAATCCTGCATAGTGGGGGAAATACGTCATGGACGCAACGTCCTGCTCCGTCGCTGGTCTCTCCTTGATCCGAACGCGGTCTCCCGGCTGCACCTTGGCCAATGTGTTCCTCCCCGATTCGAGACATCGCCTTTGAGTGGCGACTGCCCATTGTACCAGCGGCCGGGGTGTCATACTCAGTGGCGTGTGGGAGCTTGGCTGGTCCATTGCACTCGTTCTGGTGCTCTACGTGGTGGCGCGAGGCGCGAGGCGTCTGTTTCGACGCACCCCTGTGGTTCAGCGCTCCCAGCCCGCCGTCCACGAGTTCTGGATGTGGACCCCCAAGGAACGCCTTCCTTCCGAACACGCCATCAGCAACCGACTGATGCGGGGAAACCCGCACAACTCCTACGGACGTCCCGCACTGAGCACTGACGAGGCTCTGCTGCTTACCGACATCCGAACGCACGTAGGCATCTCACTGCCACCCAAGAACCGCCACTTGTTCGACCCCAACTTCTACTCGGACGAGGCCATCGTGCCGCCGGAGGCGATGGACACGATGAGAGAGGCGAAGTCCATGGTGATTGTTCGCTTCGTGGCCGAGGAGCCGATGCCGAACCGCGACTACCTCCACTTCCTCACCCACCTCGCCGATGCGGTAGCCGATCTCATGGGCTCGGATCTCATCTATGACCGCGAAGGCATGCGCTTCTACACCGGCGAGCGATGGAAGACGGAAATGATGTCGGAGAATGCCAAGCAGACGTTCGAGCGGCTCATCGCCTTCGACGCCGTCGAGGAGGCGCGTGGCTGGTGGCTGCACACTCACGGCATGAGGAAGCTAGGCCTGCCAGACCTCGAGATGTGCGACGTAGGACGCGAGCAGAAGACGATCTGCATGAACATCCTGCGCACGTTCGCCGAGCAGGTATTCGATGACGCTGCGTTTCTGACGGATCGGGAGTTGGAGATGTTCGGACGCTCGCACCGGCTGGTGTTGGCTCCCAGCGAGCGAGGGACCCGCCACCACCGCGGCTTGGTACTCGAGCTGATGGACACTACGTCGATGATGGACCAGATGTTGTACGAAGCCGAGCCGAGCTAACCCGAGCGGCTACTCCAAGTAGCACACCGCTTGCCGGCTATCGGGGTCTGCTACCACGTGGGCGTACATGCCACCGGTGGCAGCGGGCACGTCTATCACACGTAGCAGCTCATTCAGCGAGGACAACTCCGGGAGTTCCTCGCTGAGCACAGACGGCGCCCCTTGTAACATCGCTTCGTTGTACCGGGACTCCGGTTCATCGGGATATACGGGCAAATAGATGACTCCGGCCTCGACGAGGTCTAGGAAGAAATGAGTGCCGTAGGAGACTTCGGGAACCTGCCCCGACTCCGATCGCGCAATCTCCACGAGCACCGCAGCGTTGCTTATATCGGCGTATCCGACGTTCACCCCCAGGTCCAGGTTGCTGCTCCCCCAGCGGCCTGGTCCCATCGTCAAGAGCTTCCCTCGCGATCCGAATCGCTCGTTGATCTTGCCCACTGCCCGTCCCACCGACCGCTTCTCGCTCTGCGGCAGGGCTGCGTAAGCGGCGGTGTCTACGTAGACGATGTGCCGAATGCCGTGCACCTCGCCACCCGCCAGCATCCTGTTCGTGCGAAAGACGACTCGCTCGGCAGGAAGATCGCTGGGAACCGTAACACGCTCTGCCGCGCCCGGCAAGGTCATCGGGCGGCACTGCAGGAGGTTGACCCTGACCGAGCCGTCCTGTCGAACGTGCGCCGTAAACTCCACATCCACTGCCATACCATATGCCGAGTCCAAGCGTGCGAGAAGCCCACCCAGCGTGGACACGAAGTCCGTGCGACGCAGCAGGTTCTCGAACGTTAGCACCAGCCTCTCTGCGGGGCCCTCCACGCGATTACTAACAGGATGCTGAATGTCATCGTCGGTGCGCTGAGAAACGAAGTAATGCATGCCCGGGTAGTCGAGATCACGCAGCACCTCGGTCAGTGGTAGTGTCACCTCACGGTTGGCTGTCATGTCCAACACGTCTACAGCGTGCTGTGAGTGCACAGCGATGTCCAGCCCCGTCTCTGGCCGGAGGAAGGGAGCACTAACAGGGATCATGCGGGGATAGTCGCCTCCCACGCGCTCCACGGCACGCGTGCCCAGCCCGAAGACCAGTCGAATTACGCCCTGCTTAGGGTCGATCCGGTCGGTCCATGCGTACATGTTCCGCGAAAAGGCGACGCCCGCGAGCGCAGGGAAAAACCAGTTGCGATACGGCATGCCCGAAACTCGCTGCACTAACACCGCCATCTGTTCCGTGTTTCGGAGCAGGCCACGTCGCTTGCGGTAGGCTAGCGCGTCCGGGCTGAGCGCACTCGCGTACACACGCTTGATCGCAGCCATTAGCGATTCGAGTCTCTCCTCCGGCGAGCCCTGATTAGCCAAGAACTCGCTGTGGTATTTGCCCGCGAAGGCGTTACCGAAGCTGTCTTCCAACAGACTGCTAGACCGCACGATGATCGGAGCCTGTCCGTAGTAGTCAATCATGCTGCGGAACTGGTCTACGATCTCCGCGGGGAAGGTTCCGGACTGAAACCGCCGCCCGATCTCTTCGAACTCCTCAGGCGAGATCTCAGCCCTATGACTGATGTGCAACCGATCGCGGAAGAGTTGGTTCCTCACCAGAAACGTAAAGAAGACGTCCGACCCGATGTAGAAGGAGTCGTGTCGCTCCAGAACGGGTCCGTAATCGAGTGCCACTTCTTCGGCTTCCGAGCGCAAGATGGCGCGGGCGAGCAGCATCCCCGCCGCTTTGCCCCCTACGCGCCCCGAACCGATCAGACGATTGCGTACACTCAGCAGGTCATCTAGCGTGAAGTACCTATCAGCCAGGCGGTCGAAGCCCGGGTGACTGCCCATGACCATGCGACAGAGATGGCTCTTCAGCTCGCGAATCTCGGGGTTCTGCTCCGGCACCTCGTCGCCGTCCTCCACGAACTGCAGAAGCTTGCGGTACACGCGTTCCCATGGCGCAGTCTGCGTGATGGGGCCGCCCAGCGGTGCCTTTCGGGCGGCTGCAGTTACGGTGGCAGCATCGCCGCTCTGCACGACGTGTGTCCAGCCGTCGGGGGAAACGGCGTGCGGCACGAACATATGGGGGGAGTAGCGGCCCAGCACCTTGATCGGGTGGACATACATCTGCCCCTTCACGCGGTACACGTCCAGCAGTACCTGCGGGGTGTCGCGAAGCCTGGCCACCGCACTGTGAGGGTGTTGCTGGCGTGAGAGCGCGAAGTAAGCAATCGTGCGCAGCTCGTAGAGGAACGGGCAGGTCACCTGGAAGAAGTTGGCCAGCAGCTCGTCGGTCGCCCACTCCTCCACCAGCGCCGAGAGATTGTCGAAAACGTAGAAGACCTCTTCGCCGAGCCGCTCGGCCAGGTCGTACACCTCGCCGGTGAAAGCGTCGAAGCCCTGCTTCGGATTCAGCTCAATGGTCTCGACCCCGGGGACCGAGCTTACGATGGGCTCGTGTGGCGCGAAACGCAGATAGTAGCAGTCCCGGCCTTCGGAGATGGAATGGCGGGCGAAAGGCTCGGCGAAATACTTGTAGTCGGCGAGGTTGGCGACTCTCCAGACGACGTTGTCTCCGAGCCGAAGTCCCTGTATTGCCTCGTCCAGCGGTGCGATACCGCTGGAGATGACCTCGTTGTCCACACGAATAGCCTACCCGTTCCGTGCGTCCGAATGCCCCTGGACCGCTCCAGCGTCTGACGCGGCGGGCTGGAGCTCCTTGCACAGTGCGGGGAATCTCGTTCAGAAGGCGTAACGGCTATGGAAGGAAATGGGTGGAGGCTGCGTGATGCACAACGAGGAATTCTATCGAGAACTTCTGGACAACTTGTACGACGGGGTGTACTTCGTAGACCGAGACCGGCGGATCACGTATTGGAACCGGGGTGCCGAGCGGCTCACGGGTTACTCCTCTGAGGAGTCGGTGGGAAAGTGCTGCTGGAATACACCTTTGAGGCATGTGGACGACGAGGGGACTGCGCTCTGCCACACGGCGTGCCCGCTTACTGCCACCATTCTAAGCGGCGAGTCGCAGCAGGCCGAGGTCTGCCTGCACCATCGAGATGGGCATCGGGTACCTGTAATCGTACGGGTATCGCCGATCCGCGGGGAGAACGGCCAGATCATCGGTGCCGTCGAGGTGTTCAGTGACAACACCCGAACCGTTGCGGCACTCTCGCTCGCCGACGATCTGAAGCGGTCGGCGTGCCTGGATCCGTTGACCGAGGTGGCAAATCGCCGCTACTGTGAGCAGGCGCTTCAATCCGGACTGGAGCAGTCACGGAGAATGGGTTGGGGGTTCGGGCTGCTGTTTCTGGACGTGGACCGATTTAAGTGGGTCAACGACACCTACGGACACGACACAGGCGACAGAGTGTTGCGAATGGTTGCCCAGACCCTAGCCAACAGCTCGAGGGCGATGGACGTGGTTGGTCGGTGGGGCGGTGAGGAGTTCGTCGTGGGCCTTGCACAGGTAGACGAGCACGAGATGCTTCGTTGTGCTCACCGATATCGGATGCTCGTGGAGAACTCGTACGTCGAGAGCCCGCAGGGCAACATTCAGGTCACCGTGTCCATCGGTGCTTCGCTGGTAGGCGATGACGAGACACTGGACGAGGCGCTGCGCCGCGCAGACGAACTGATGTACGAGAGTAAGAGATCAGGGCGTAACCGAGTGACCTGTGACTCCAGCTGGGCTCAGGCGCAGGCTGAACCAGCATAGCCGGCAAGAGGTGGAACCACACGGCAACTGGCACCAGTCTTGGTGACCGAGAAGGCTCGTAGTGTTATCCGCGCCTTCTGTCGAGGTGTGATGCGCTTCGCCCCTCGAGGGGCTGGGTGAGTAGGTCTTCGCTTCACCCCCCAACCTGAGCATTGACGGGTGCTAGCCCAAGACACCTTCTCACTACATCCGACAATCCCACCTCATTGGTGATGTTTATCCCGTGCAGCTTCGTTAGCGAGTTGCACCGCCAGTCATCGAGACCGTACACTACCAAAATCGATCGCTCTGCGGGAACATGGAGCGATTTTCTCACCTTGGCATACTTTACCACATGCTCACTATAGTCTCCAGTCTTGCATTCTATCCACAAAGGTGTGGAGTCCACAGTCCAGAACAGGTCCAGCTCGAAGTCATCCCCGTTCGGGAAGATAATCTTAGGGTTGACTAGCAAATCTGCCTGCAGGGAATGCGCCTGGAGCAGAGCCGACACTTTCAGATGCACAAAGCGCTCGAACCACTTCCCAGTCAGATAGTTGATGATATAGCCTTCGCGGAGAACATTCCCTAACACAAGTCGCCGGCCCTTAGCGTAGTGGTACTCCCTGAGAAGAGCATGGTCACGCATGATGGTGCACATCTGCGTGGAGTACGAGAGCTCCTCCTGGCTGGCCCTAGACAGGTCGACTCGGATTATGCCTTTGTCGCTCAGCGCCGCACGGATAGCGTCGAATACCCGACGAACATCCTTTCTGTGCTCTCCAAGCAATTTGGAAAGGTGATCCAACGCGGAGTAGTCGTAGTCCGGTGGGCTCTCGTGGCGGACCGCGATGCCTTTGAGTCTGAGCCACTCGAGCGCGGTTAGGTGTCCAAGTCCGTCACTGGTCTGGTTCGTACCCCCATCGGTCTGCGCTCCATTGGCATCGGGCCGTAGATGTCGTAGCGAGTCCAACGCCGATGTGAGCCTCGAATCTAGGCTCTCGACCGTCTGTTTGAGGCTCTGGAGTTCGGTGTAGATGTGCTGTAGTTCCCGCAGCAACTCCTCCCTGGGAGTTGCCTCTACGCTGTCCCTGTCGGCTGACTCCATGTGCGCAGGATACCACAAGGACACGAGTCGCCCTCACCCGTTGTGGGGTATTGATTGTGCACACACCGTGCCTCCGTACTCCTACAACACTTGTTCAGTGGTAGCCGTCATGCTGAGCCTGAGGAGGCATGTGGGCTTATCCTTCGGCAACCCCCCAAGCACCGTCATGCCGAGCCCGTCGAGGCATGCGGCCCTCGCCCTTGGCAACCCCGCAAGCAACGTCATGCTGAGCCTGTCGAAGCATGACACCACGAGCCGCATGGTAGCAGTGTGCAAAGTGAGGTTCGCGGTACCCGCCGTCATGCTTCGACAGGCTCAGCATGACGGTTTGGTGCTATGTGCCTTGTTACCGCTCTACGCTGGCCCAAGCCATACCTCCCTCCACCCTCGGATGAAGGCTAGCGCCTGTGACGATGCTGGGCCGCGGCATCCGTTCCTCCCTCCGCCCTAGGATGAAGGCTACGGCCTGTGAGGATGCTGGGCCGCGGCATCCGTTCCTCCCTCCACCCTAGGATGAAGGCTACGGCCTGTGAGGATGCTGAGCCGCGGCATGTGTTCCTCCATCCGCCCTCGGATGGAGGCAATGCCGACAGACAGACGCTCTCCACCCGAGCGCGGGTGGGGGGATCGAACGGGAGTAGCACAGCATGCCCCTACACCGCCAACCTACCAGTCAGCCCTCGAACGGCCAGCCGGGAAGTTCGCAGCGAAGAGGGCGATCGTGGCGGTAGCCGAGTTCATACTCCGCCTGCATCAGAGTGTGGATCTCGCGTGTGCCTTCATAGATCACCGCTCCCCGGCTGTTCCTCAGGTAACGCTCCACGGGGAACTCATCGCTATATCCGTAGGCACCATGGATCTGCACCGCGTCGTTGGCTGCAGCGAATGCGTTATCGCAGTTGATCCACTTCGCCATGCTCACCTCGCGCGTGCAACGCATGCCCTGGTTCTTCATCCACCCACACCGGTAGTACAACAGTCTTCCGATGTCGCGCGATGCTGCCATGCGCGCTACCATCTGCTGGACGAGTTGGTGCTTGCCGATCTCCTGCCCACCCGTCTTCCTGTCGCGGCAATACGGCACGCACGCATCCAAGCACGCGACGATGATCCCTACCGCTCCGCTCGCCACCGTGTAGCGTCCGTTGTCGAGCGCCGACATCGCAATCTTGAACCCCTCACCCTCCTCGCCGATGCGGTTCGCGGCCGGCACGCGAACGTCTTGCATGACTAGAGTTCCCGTGTCGCCGGCGCGCACACCCAGCTTGCCATGGATCGGCTGGGTGGTGAAGCCGGGCATGCCCCGCTCCACTACGAACGCCGTCATCCCACGCGACTTCTTCGCACGATCCGTGTAGGCCACTACCAGGAAGTGGTCCGCCAGGTCGGCCAGGCTGATCCACGTCTTCTCGCCGTTCAACACATACGTGTCACCATCGCGCACCGCGGTGCTTCGGATGCCCACCACGTCAGAGCCGGCGTTGGGCTCTGTCAGTCCGAAGCCGGCGAACTTCTCACCCTTCGCCTGTGGCACCAGGAATCGCTGCTTCTGTTCCTCCGTTCCCCACTGCAGCAGCGCCAGGCTGTTCAACCCGACGTGCACGGACATGATCACGCGCGCGGTGCTATCGGCTCGCTCCAGTTCTTCGCACACGAGGCCGAGGCTGACATAGTCCGCATCCTGCCCCCCGTACTTGGCGGGAATGCACACGCCGAGCAGCCCCGCTTCGCCCATCTTCTTGAGCAGGTTGGGGTCGGGCCTTCCCTCCCGGTCTCGTTCTTTCAGGCCGGGCAGCACTTCGGTTTCGGCGAAGCGGCGGGCACTCTCCTGAATCAGCTTGTGCTCGTTCGTTAGGGCGAAATCCATGCGGGAAAGTCTACCTGCGCCACTAAGAAAGTCCTGCCAAAGCCTCTGCGTCCCCCACGCCGGTGCACTCGGCCTCGGGCGCAATGCGCCGCAGCAGACCACACAACACGTTGCCTGGCCCACACTCGAAGAACTCCGTAGCGCCTTCGCGCACCGCCGCCCGAATGCAGTCTGTCCAGCGAACAGGCGACGCTATCTGCCTCGCGAGGAGATCGGGCCAGGCGGCTGCGTCTGTCACGAAATCGCCCAGGACGTTGGACGCCACCCGGGCGGTGCCCGTGGAGAACGAAACGCTCGCCAGAGCCGAGCGCATGTGGGCCGCAGCTTCCTGCATCAGCGGCGAGTGGAATGCACCCGAGACGTTCAGCGGGACCACCCGTCGCGCCCCTGCCGCCGTGGCGTTCGCGCACGCCGCCGCCACCGCAGCCGGCTCTCCGGAGATCACGACCTGGCCGGGCGAGTTGTAGTTGGCGACCACCACGATGCCTTCCGAAACACCGGAGCAAGCCGCTTCCACTTGTGCATCGTCCAGTCCGATGATCGCAGCCATTCCGCCGTTCTCTGCTTGGGACATTAGCTCGCCGCGGCGAGCGACGAGGCGAGCGCCGTCTTCTAGCGAGATGACGCCTGCAGCCGCTAGTGCAGCGTACTCGCCGACGCTGTGGCCGAGAGTGAACGCAGGCACGAGTCCCTTCTCGTTCAGCGCTGCGGCCGTCGCTACGCCACAGGTATAGAGCGCAATCTGGGCGTTCTCGGTGCGGCGGAGCGTCTCCGGATCGCTTTCGTTACAGAGGGCGGCCACGTCGCTTCCAACCGCCTCGCTCACGCGCTCGAAGGCCTCGCGCGCGGCCGATGAAGCCTCGCGGATGTTGCGGCCCATGCCGGGAACCTGGGAACCTTGACCGGGGAAGAGAAAAGCCTTGCTCACGAACGAGAGTTTCTCCGACGGGCGCCGCCCTCCCTGCCCAACAGCCCGCAACGGTCCTGGTGGAACCTAATGCGGGTCTGGGAAGTATAATAAGTGCAACGTGGGGGCGAACGGGCTCGACAGGGTCGGTTTGCGCTCGAGCTGCGAGCCGAGGTGCCGTTGGCCTCGTAAAAAAGCGGCAAAAACAGTAAGTGCGAACTCTTACGCTTACGCTGCCTAATTAACAGCAGCCGTCTCCCAGCGCCGGGTCGGTAGGCGCGAAGGAGGCGTGGACAAATCCGACTAGCGTCTCCGGCTTCGGTCCGTAGCACGGAGGGGCGAGAAGAAACCGGACTGGCGAGAGTGGCATCCCCGCCTGCGGGTTAGCGCTCCGCGAGACAAGAAGGCAGGCTACGCTCGTAGACGCCCGAGAGGCATCGGTCTTGGAAGGGGGTTCAACTCCCCCCGCCTCCACCAAGTTCCCCGCGCGGAGGGCAGGTCATTAGGCCCCCGGCGTAGGTCCCGGCGACATCAATAGAATAGAAACACGAACCAGTTTTTCATGGGCTTGCCGTCATCGTCCTTCGAGCGGTTGTCCAGACCCGGCATGTTCTGCCGCCAATACACCAGCCACTTCCCCATGCAATCGGGCGCCAGGTCCTTGAAACGATCCAGCACCGCGACGGTCCACGGCTTGGCCCGATCCTTTCCACCCGGCCCACTACCAATGCGCCAGTCCTCGATAGTAGACATTACGGGCTGGGTGTTGGCCTGATCATAGTGACTTCGTGCATTCGGAGGAAAGTGCACATTGCCGCCTGTTGCCACGTAGTTCTTCAGCGTCCAGATCTTCTCGCCGTCCGTCACGACAGCGGTGTTAGGGTCGGGATAGGTGATACCCTTCCCCTCGCCCCACAAGGGATAGTAGGAGTTGAACGGCAAGCCGTATCGCTTGTCTAGGTCGAACATCGCATACTCGTAGAAGTACTTCCTGAAGTAAGGAATGCACCCGCTGTGGGCCATACCCTCCATCGCGTGCCCTAGATTCTCCATGGCGCACCCGATGCCACGGTCCTGATTGAAGCAGTTGATACGAACGGAGCGACCCGTCCACTTCTGGTCAGGGTCTCCACCGTTGCCTGCCTGCGCGAACTTGTCGGGAATGCGCTGGAAGTTCTCGTCATACACCGGCTTCATCTCCACGCACTCCAGGCAGCGGAAGTCGCCGGTCGCCGCGGCGGTGAACCACACCTCGTGGACGTAACCCTGGTCGACCAGCTCATCCAGCCGCAAAAAGCGCTTAGGGTCCTTCGGATCGCGCACGCCGATGTACTGGGCGAACGTCTCAGAGAAGAAGCCGCCGTAGTCGCAGTTCCAGCGGTTTTCCGGCACGTCGGGTTTGATGGGGCTCTTGCGGCTGTTCTTCTCCTTACGGTCCTCGTCCCGCAGGTCCACGTAGCGCCACACGCTGTACTCCAGGAATGGCGGCGCTGCGGGGTTCTCGTACCCGTGATACCGGCTGCTCTCTCGCAGCGCCGCAATCAGTTCATTAGCCAACCGCATCGGCTTGGCTGGGTCCACTTCGTTCGAGAAGTTGATCATGAGGATGCGCGGGCGCATTTGTCGGATGCGGTCGTGGTTCTTCACGATCCACTCGTCGGAGTTGGCACGGCTCCACTTGTTCGGCCAGATCGTGTTGTCCGCCGAGTCGTTCAGCGGCTTCGGGGTTCCGTCAGGTCGGAAGTTGGTCTGCCAGTCGCTGGGGATCTGGGCGGAAATGCCAGTCGAAGCGGAGGCGAGCAGGAACAGGGATAGTGCGATCGATACCATGTTCGGACATCCTTTCGGGCGTTCTCCCGAGTATAGACGCTCCCGCTGGTTGAACGACAGCAGCGGGAGCTCCTGCTCTGCTGATCTGAGTTGTGTGAAGGGCGTGATACAATAGGACATGCCTTCCCGGCAGCAACTCGCCGAGTTCGACTACGTTCTGTTGGGTGCCGTGTATCGCGGCTATACCACCGGCTACTCCATCCGCAATCTGATCTTGCGCACGAAAGGCTCGCGTTGGAGCGGAAGCACCGGAGCCGTGTACCCCGCGCTGCGCCGGCTAGAGGCCTCTGGCTACCTCACTGCGGAGACGGCGGACAAGGCCTCTCGGACACGAACCTCCTACTCGCTGACCGCCAAGGGCACTGCGGCTCTCCGTCGTTGGCTGACCGCTCCGGTCTCCGAGGAGGACCTCGGGATGCTGTCCGACCCGTTGCGATCCCGCTGCCTGAACCTGCGGCTGCTCAAGCCTCGTGAGCGATTGGAGGCGGTTCGGCAGTGGATCGAGCAGAACGAGGCGTACATCGCATACTTCACGCAGCGGCTGGGCGAGCTGCCCGGCAAGGACCGCTTCGTGGATTTGGGATTTCTCAACCTCGCGCATCTGTTGGAGGGCCGCCGCCGATGGCTGCGACTGCTGGCCGACGAAGTAGGCCTGAAGGTGGAAGGTCCCGACACCTAACACGAGAGATCTTAGTTTGGAAGTGCGCGAGCCTGCTCGCGCTATGCGGCGTGCCACGCTGTGCCGAGTGACAAGGCGCGAGCAGGCTCGCGCCGTCTCGGGCGCAGTCCATCCACTCGCCATACCGCCAGCTGACTGCATGCCTAGTGCTACCTAACAGACTCGAGGTCCTCACCGTGATGCTGAGCCTGTCGAAGCATGCAGCCGGAAGCCGAGAGCGCCGTGCCCCGAGGCGCCTACGTGCGGCATGCCCGATCATGCTTCGACTGGCTCAGCATGACGATACATGCGCGAGTCGATCTCTCCATCCACCCTCGACGGTGGGGCAGTGACGAGGCCAGTGCCCCCTGCTACAAGGCTCTCGCATCCATCGGTCTGCAGTCTTAACTGGACCCCCACCCACCCCTCCCCCTTCCGCTTCGCTCCAAGGGGAGGGAGTTCTCGATGACGCACCCTGCCATCGGGCGGAGTCACTCCAACCGGTCGGTCACACGGGGCTGGGCGCCGCCGGAGGCGGCGCCCCGCGTGGGTTCACTTGGCATACGAAGCTACCTGCCTGCAGACACAGTCAGCGTCTGAGGAGCAGAGTAGGTCACCTCGTCCGGGTCGTAGTACTGGTACACTCGGCTGGATGGCGTGCGGGCCCGCAACGGGTACTTGGCGATCAGCCGATACGAGAACTCCACCTCCCTGCCCTTCTCCAGCTTGTCGAAGTAAAGGATCGCCTGGCGGCTGGTCAGGTTGAACTTCTGGATCACCTTGCTGCCTACTAGCTCCTGCAGATCTCCGGTCATCACCTCGAATCCCGGAGGGATGCCCAGGTCCACTATCACCATATTTGCTGCCTGGCCCGGACCGCGATACGCCACCGAGACCCTGCACGTTACCGTGTCGTTTGCGGCGAGGTCGCGCTTGTCATACTTCACCTCGATGTCCATCTCGCGCTGCTCCCTGTCGCGAACCTTGTCCCACGGAACGTAGAAGATGCCCACGATCTGGTACATCGGTCCGCTCTTGCCCGAATACTCGATTCGGACGTCGTTGGAACCGACGGTCACTACATCGCGGGCGTCGAACTGCCGCACTACCTCGTAATCCTCGGGTGTTAGCACGAACGTACCGATGACCTTGCCGTTTACTAACACTCTCCCTTCACCGTTCATCCCTCGAGCTGTCGCCTCCGAAGCTCGAATGAGAGCCTTCAGTGCGAACACCGTCGCCTGGGTGGAGTACCACGTACCGTTCGGGTCCTTTGCCGCGATCAGGTAGGCGATTACCTTCCGGAGAGTGTCGGCCCTGTCGCCGGCTTCGGTGAGAGCGAGAGCCACGATCGCCGTGGTCTCGACGTCGCCGCCACGTCCGGAGCCGTATACCAGCGTGCGCTCGGACGCTGCGAAGTAGACGTGATCGCCGTCGCGCTTGGCCTGGGCCAGAACGGCCTCCAACGTCTGCCGACCCGCCACCTTGTCACCGGAGAGGTAGAACGCGTTGGCTGCCAGTGCTAAGCCGTATGGATCGTTCTCGCCTGCCAAGTGCTGCCTCAACCACCCGGTCGCCTTTTGCAACGCCGGGCTCTTCTCGCCAGTATGGGCTAGCGCCCAAGCGATGTAGGCGGTGGTTTTGAACACGTCACTCTGACGGTTGATAGCGCCCTCCGCGATGCCACCCTTGTCCGGCGTCCAGGTACCATCAGCGGCCTGCTTGGACTCCAGCCATGCGCGCGTTCTCGTCAGCAAGTTGGGGTCTACGGCATACACCTTGGCCATGTCGGCAAACTCCATCAGGCCGTACGCAGTCAGTACCTGGTGAGCAGGCGGATTGCCGAACCACTCGAAGCCTCCACCCGGCACCTCGAAGCTGAGCAGTCGCTGGTACCCGAGGTTGATGTACTGCTCGGCCTTCATCTGAATCGCAGGCGTGATCTGCTTGCTCTTCTTCATGTAGTCGAGCACTAACACGTTTGGATAGGTGACAGAGCTGGTCTGCTCGAAGCATCCGAATGGCATCCGCAACAGGTTGTCCAACCCGTCTATGGCAGTCGCCATCACACCGGGGTAGATGCGAACTAACACATTCGACGCGTCTTCAATCGCATGGGCAGGGATGTCCACCGTGAACTGCTCGGTGCCGTTCAGTTGGCCGCTTCTGCCGACGGTCTCACGTCGCCCGTCCGGCAACACGTCAATCTCGCGTGTCATCGCATCCGACAATCGGTCGCCGTACGCCTTGACTACCAGCTTCTGTCGGCCCAGGCCCTTCACACGAAACTCGAAGTAGGCAGCGCGGACATCGCTCGGCCCCATCTCGACAGTCTGCTCGCGCCCACTCAGGAACTCGATGCCGTCGCTGGTCTCCATCACGAGACGCACCTTCTGCCGTCCGGGAAGGTAGTTGTAGATCGCGATAGGTATGTTGATCTCGTCGTTCTGCGTTAGGACTGCGGGCAGGTCTATGTCCACGAAGAAGTCCTGAAACACCTTTAGACCAACGGTGGACGACCCGAGGCTGCCGGAGCCGTTCACTGCCGATGCACTAACACGCCAGGTAGTGATGGAATCCGCGAGCGGTATCTCGATGCTCGCGCGCCCGTTCTCATCGGTGAGAAGCTCGGGGTTCCAGTACATGGTCTCGGGGAAGTACTGCCTCATCCGAGGCTCAGCGGGGCTCTCGGGCTTGGCACCACCCATCGGCGCCGATGCGGGGAGTTCCGCCAGACCCGCCTTCGACATCACAGCATCCGCGGCAAACGCTTGGTCCACGTCCATCTCGCGTGCTCGCCCGACCCGAAACACTCCGCCACCCCGTCCGCCGAATCCCCAGGCTTCATCGTTGCGTTCGAGCTGTTGTCCGATGAACTGCCCGTTGTCGAAGAAGCCGAGGCCGAACATCGTGCCCCTTCCATCGCGAACACCGGCGTAGGCCGTGATGTCATCCAGGGTGTCGAACACCCCATCGAGCCCTGCACTAATCACGAGGAGCGTGTGCGCGAACTGCTGGCCGTCCCGCCCACGCCATGCGCTCTGAGCCCATGCATCCTCCCAATTGCGCACTCGCAGGCGGCGGCCCCATTCGTCGCGGATGTCATTCGCGCCGAGCCACCCGCGAGCCACCAACCGGTTCCAGTCGGCTTCCGTAGCCGGCATGCCGATCCGATCGTATGGGCCGCCGGCGCGCTCATCCTGCCACCGCTCGACCGCCGCGGCGATGCGGGTCGCTCGCGCCTCGATGTCCTTCGACCAGCGGTCGAGGAACGGCTCTAGCTTCTTCGTGTAGCTGTTCGTATCGACCGCGGCACCCGTGATGGGCTCGGCCTGAGCGAACAGCGCTTGTGCCGCTCGCTGGGTGGCCGGAGAGTAGTCGGCGGGCTCGAACAGCCTGCCAGGGGTGATCGAGTGGACCTCGTACCGCGGGTGCAACAGCTCCTGCTCTAACATGAAGTACACGCGCTCCATGCCCGGCTGCATGTCTTGGAGCGCAAACACGCTCTCATCCACGATGCTCAGACCCACGCTCGATACACCCTTGCGCCCGACCTGGAGCAGGAGTGTCGCTTTCTCGCCTGGGCGATAGCTCTCGCGGTCCAACGTCAACTTCACGGCCAGGTCGGACGACGGCGAGACGAACACCACGCGCGAATCGCGCACGATGTTGCCCGAGTAGGTGAGACGGTAGGCCAATACCCGAATGGTGCCCGCCATGTCGTCGGTGGGGGCAATCGTGAGCCGCGCAACGCCGTTCACTGCGTCCACCGAACGGGTAAGCACGGGGCGCCCGTCCTTGATCACGTCGAAGAACACGGTAGCAGTGGGGCCGCCGCCTACCAGGTGCGCATCGCAAACCAGGTCCGAGCCGACGCGGACCAGCGACTTGTGTGGCCGCAGCAGAATGCCTGCCTCCGATGAGTCTGCTGCCAGCTCGAGGGTGCCCGTCGCTTCGTTGCCGGCAGCGTCGCGTGCCGACACCACCAGTTTCGCAGGGCCGGACGCACCCGCCGATGCGAACGTCGCTTTGGGCACGCTCAGCACTGCAATGCCGGCATCGTCCGCTACCGCGGCACGCGTCGGGTCCGAGGTGTCATCCCCCATCCAGACTCTGGCACCCGCGATCGGCCTGCCGTCGGGTGCCGAGCATACGGCGAAGACGTTCATGTCCAGCCCGCGTACTGCACTCGGACGCTCGGGGATCAAGTTCACTATCATGCCGCTCTGCGCAACAGTAACAGACCGAGTGGCCTCTTGTGTGTGGTCCGCAGTGTCGGTCACTTTCGCGTGGATGCTCATCAGCGCTGCGCCTTGCTGCAAGGGCTGCCCAACGAAGTGGCTCGGGAGGCGTTGCTCGAAGCGAAACCTGCCCTCGCCATCCGTGCGCCCGGTAACCTTCGCGAACTCGCTGAAACCCACGTCGTACTTGCTGAAAGCCAGTTCGACTGTCGCACCGGAAACGGGCTTCCCGAATACGTAGTCGGCACGCACCCAGCCGGTCGCAACCTCGCCCGGCGCGTAGAACTCCTTGTCCGTCTCCACGGTCACCTTGAATTTGGGGAGCACGTAGCGGTCAACGGTGACAGTCTTCTGCTCCTCCGACCCGGCGATCAAAGCGCGGATCGTATAGGGCCCCATGTTGATCTCGTCCGCCAACTGGAAGTCTGCCGAGACGACCCCGAACTGCGAGGTCTGGAGGGCCTTCTTGAACACCTTGTTGCCCTTGGAGTCGTCTACCTCCAGCACGGCATCTTCCTTCGCTACGGGCTTGCGGTTAGCCGTCCACAAGGCGAGTGCCCTTATATGAATGAGCTGCCCGGGCTGATACAGTGGCTTGTCGGTGGTGAGCAAGATGCCTACCGGCCTCTCCACCCTTACGTCACCTTCCACCAGGTCGCGTTCGCCTAGCCCTGCAGTCTCGACAACCAGTTTGTACGAGCCAGCGGGGACATTTGGCACTCGGAAGTTGGCATCTACGCTGCCGTTCGAGCCGGTCTTGCCCGCGAAGAGCGCGTACTCCTTGCCTCCCTCCGCCCGCAGCTTTATCGTCACGTCGGCTCCGCCCAGGCTCTTTGAAGCGATGTGGTCGCGGCAGACGACTCGCACACTGCCTGCGCTGTCCGCGAGCATCGTACCGCTCGACAGGAGCCGGGTCTCCAACCTGGGATATCCTTTGGCTTGCTGACCGGTGATGAAGAGAGCCGCGACGCCGATCAGAGCCAAACCAGCCCATCTCCGCATTCGCGGCTCCATGACGAATTGTCGCATTCCGTGACCCCCTAATCGGACCTGCACCCGAAGGCGCGTCGTCCTCTTAGAGGCACGGCGGTCCCGAATGGTTACAACCTACGGGAAGATTCCGCGGGTGACCGTCGCGTCGGCCACGCGCTTCACCCCGATGATGTACGCTCCGATCCGCATGTTCGTCTTGTGCTGCTGCGTAGTGTTCCACACTGCGTCGAAGCTATCCAACATGATGCGCTCCAAGCGCTCGTTCACTTCCTTCTCGTGCCAGAAGAACGCCTGCAGGTCCTGGACCCACTCGAAGTACGAGCACACGACGCCGCCCGCGTTGGCGAGAACGTCGGGTACCACTAGCACTCCTTTATCCGAGAGGATATCGTCCGCTTCCGGTGTGGTAGGCCCGTTGGCGCCCTCGGCAATCAGCTTGGCTTTGATCTGGCCCGCGTTCTCCGCAGTGATCTGGCTTGCCGTCGCCGCCGGCACGAGAATGTCACAGTCTTGGATAAGGAGCTCCGAGTTCGATAGGTGCTCGGCGTCCTTGAAGTCCTGGAAGATGCCGTCACGGCCCGCATGGGGCAGGAACTGCTCGAGAGGAAGGCCCTTCGGGTTGTAGATCGCGCCAACCGCATCGCTCAGGCCGACGATCGTAGCGCCCTGCTCGCCGAGCAGCTTAGCGGACACGCTTCCGACGTTACCGAAGCCCTGCACGATCACTTTGGCCCCGTTCACGTTCATGTTCAGCTTCTTCGCCGCGGCGAGCGCTGTGACCATCACGCCTCGTCCCGTAGCCTCGACCCGGCCTTGCGTGCCACCCAGCGGTATCGGCTTTCCCGTAACGACGCCTGGAATGGCGTATCCGGCTTGCATGCTGAAGGTATCCATGATCCACGCCATCACCTGCGGGTTGGTACCGATGTCGGGTGCAGGAATGTCTCGCTCGGGGCCGATGATCATGTTGATCTCGGTGACGTATCGCCGCGTCATCTTCTCCAGTTCGCGCGTGCTGAGCGCATGGGGGTCCACACGGACCGAACCCTTCGCGCCACCGTAGGGGATGTTGACGATAGCACACTTCCATGTCATCCACATGGCCAGAGCGCGAGTCTCGTCAATGTCCGCATCGGGTGCGTAGCGGATTCCGCCCTTCGTCGGTCCGCGTGCGCTGTTGTGCCGGACGCGGTATCCGGTGAAGACCTTGATGCTCTGGTCATCCATCACCACGGGGAAGTTCACCGTGATCTCGGTGCGAGGCATCGAGAGGGTTTCGTGCAATCCGGCATCGAGGTCGAGATATTTGGCGGCAGTCGCCAGCTGCGCTTGGGCCATGCGGAATAGCTTGCCCTCGCCATGCATACCGGTGGGGTTAGGGTTCACGTGAGGCTCCTTAGGAGCGGCGATACCTGGCATTGAAGTACCTCCACTTCTTTGTGATCAATGCTCTTGCGCGGCCTTCATTGCCCGCACGAGGAGCAGGTACAACGGTAACGATAGAACAGCGTTGTACGCGCTGCCCACCACTGTCAATCGTACCCAATTGCCCAAGTCGGGCTGAGGGTCGAGGAGCAAGAAAAGGCCCTTCGCCAGCATGGAGCAGACGCAAACGACGGACGGGCCGACTGCCCAGTGTTGCGGGCTCACGAACCTCGGTGCCCAGCCAGCGGCGAAGCCAGAAACCGCACCGCTTACCAGAAACGCCGCTCCGGCTACGCCAGCTATCGCGGTATGACCTAGCCCGACGGCGAACCCTAGGACCGCACCCCAGACCCGCCCTGCAAACAGTGCAGTGCAGAACACGCAGATGAGGAGGAGTGAGGGCGGAGCCCCCCAGATCGCAACCCGGTGTGCTAGCGGGCCTTCGATCCCGGCCGCTAGCACAAAGAAGAACAGAGCCGTCAGAGCCGGGGCGAGGCGTCTCACCGCAGAACGATCGCCTCCTCGACAGTATCCGGCCGGGCAGATGGAGCGACCCACGCACGCACGAAACCGTACGACGGGTCTCGCCATACGCGCACGACCGTCCCGATCAGAATCCCCTTCGGGTACCGTTGGCCGACACCCGATGTGACCACGCGCTCCCCCACCCTAACGATCGCGGCCTCCGAGAGGTGGTCGAGGAGCAGATGTGGGCCTCCGGTGCCGCGCGCCACGCCAGCGGCACGCGAATCCGTGCCCGCCAGTCGCGCCCCGACGGCAAATCGGTCCGAAGTGTTGAGCAGCACTCGACAGGTGCTCGCATCCACCTGCTCGACAACCCCCACCAAGCCCTGCGGCGCTACCACCGGGTCACCGACTCTCACCCCGTGGCGCGAGCCTGCAGATAAGGTTGCAGTCAGCTCGACTGGATAGTAGCCGATCACGGACGCTGCCACGCTGCCTGGTGAAAGGGTCGGCAGCGTCTCCACGATCGAGCGAAGGCGCTCGTTCTCCAGCTCGAGTTCCCGAAGCCTTAGCCGCAACGCCTCCGCCCCTTCCGCCTTGGCCCGTAGCTCTCGGACCTCGGCTCGAAGAGCCGGGCCCTGCGTGAGCCCTACCAGTGTATCGGATGCGCTGAGATAGAGCGAGTTCACCGCCGCGTGAACCGGGAGAAGGACGGAGCGGATCGCTCGGAAGATGGGTTCTGAGACGGTGCCACGATCATGGGCCAGCATGAAGCTCACCAACACGAGCAGGACAAGGAGCACCCAGTCGCCGGCGCGGTCTCGCCTCGCGGGCCTCATGAGCCGGAGTGCTTGAGCACTTTGCTGAGCTGCGGGTGACGCTCGATCTCTTCCAGCACGCGGCCGGTGCCGAGGACCACGCAGTTCAGCGGCTCGTCGGCGACGAAGACCGGCATCTCGGTCTCCTTCATGATGAGGCGGTCGAGGCCACGAAGCAGTGCGCCACCTCCTGCGAGACAGATGCCGCGGTTCATGATGTCTGCGGCAAGCTCGGGTGGCGTTGCCTCCAGCGCCTGCTTGACGGCATCCACGATCTGATTGAGTGGCTCCGCGATTGCCGTTCGCAGCTCCTCGGAAGTGATGCACGCGCTGCGCGGAAGGCCCGTGATGAGGTCGCGCCCGCGCACCTCCGTCCTGAGCTCTTGTTCGAGCGGATATGCGGACCCGATCTCGATCTTGACGTTCTCCGTGGTCCGGTCGCCGATCAGGAGGTTGTACGCTCTCTTGACGTACGCGCCGATAGCTTCGTCCACCTCGTCTCCTGCGGTTCGGATGGAAACGGAATAGACGATGCCGGCAAGCGAGATTACGGCGACTTCGGTGGTGCCGCCGCCGATGTCCACGATCATCGAGCCGGTCGGCTCTTCGACGGGGAGCCCCGCGCCGATGGCGGCGGCCATGGGCTCTTCGATGAGAAAGGCCTCGTGGGCGCCGGCCCGGCGGGTGGCTTCATACACCGCGCGTCGTTCGACCTCGGTGACGCCGCTGGGAATTCCGACCACGACCCGATACCATGCGAAGCGCCGCCGCGCTGACTTCCGGATGAAGTCACGGAGCATGCGCTCCGTCTGGTCGTAGTCTGCGATGACGCCGTCACGAAGGGGACGAATGGCAACGATGGACGAGGGTGTTCGTCCCACCATCCGCTTGGCCTCGAGACCGACCGCCAGGATCTGCTTGCTGTCCGAGTCGATCGCGACGACAGAGGGCTCGTGTAGGAGGATGCCTTTGCCCTGTGCGTACACCAATGTGTTCGCGGTGCCTAAGTCCACTCCCATGTCGCAATACACGCGCGACAGCAGGGACCGCATCAGACGCATCGAGCTACCCTCTTCCCGTCCTCACAGCGTTCCAGAACCGGTCCTTTCTATTCCTCTTCGCCGATGTCGCCGCTGCAGAGTCGCTTGGCGAGGGTTTCTTGCGAGATTGCGGAGACTACCACGGAGCCGCACGATGTGAAGATCACGCTCTTGGTGCGCCGTCCCTGGGTGGCATCAATCAGGTTCCCCGACTTGCGCAGTTGCTGGATAAGACGTCGCATAGGGGCGGACTCGCTGCTCACCATTGCAATAATTTTGTCTGCAACAACGAAATTATAGAAACCCACATTGAGTACTGGTGGGACGGCCATGTCCTTTGCTCCACTCCTGCTGCAGATGACCAAGAAGCCAAGTGACGCCCGGCTATGGCGGATGGGGGGCTTCCCAGCCGGAATAACTCAATCTATCGGCGTTTTACCCGGTATTCCGGCGCAGACGCAAGCGATTACGCGCTCGGACTGACTAGAGGGACACGCCGCCGGTGGCGGCAGGGGCGCCACCTGGACCGGCAGGTCCGGGACCGGGCGGGCCTACGGTCGGGCCCATGCTCGGGCCCATCGGCATCCCGCCTCCCGCACCCATCATGTCTTGCTGTTCGCCGGAACCCCACATCGAGGCATTCCCCGACATGAGCGCGGACTGCGGCTTCGTCAGGTTCGGCCGGTCCGGCTCCGGCAGCGGCGTGATCTCCTGATTCGTGGAGAGGAAATAGATGACTCCGACGCCGACGACGCCCAACGCGATAATGCCTATGAGGATCGGATCTACGGTCTTTCCGGAACTGGCCATTCTGTTCTTATTGTAGCCCTTCGCGGCGAGAAGATCAAGGCGTCAATGCCGGAATTGCCGGCAGTCTGTGAACACCATCGCAAGTCCGAGGGCGTCTGCAGCACGGATCACGTCGTCGTCCCGCTTCGACCCGCCCGGTTGCACCACCGCGACGATCCCGGCTGCAGCAGCCAGCTCGATGCTATCCGGAAACGGAAAGAAGCCGTCGCTAGCAAGGACGGCCCGTCGAGCTGCCTCACCCGCCTGCTCCAGCGCGATCCGCACCGAAGCCACGCGACTCGTCTGTCCGCTACCGATCCCACGCGTGCAGCGATCGGATGTCACTACGATGCCGTTCGACTTCACGTAGCGAACTACTCGCCAGGCGAACTCCAGCTCGGCCAGCTCGGCACTCGTCGGCTGACGCTGCGTGACCGCGCGAGGACGGAAGGGAGCAACCGGTTGGGTGCTCTGCCGAAGTACCCCGCCGGCCACGCTCCGCAGCGACCAGCTCGGGCTCAGCGGTCGGTCACCGAACTCCAGCAGCCTGACCGATTCTCCCCACCCGGATCGTCTGGAGATGCTCTCGGCCACCGCGCCTTCGAAACGCGGGGCTGCAATCACCTCCAGGAACTGGTTCCTCGCGGTCAGCTCGGCAGCCGTGTCTCCATCTACGGGGCGATTGACCGCCACGACACCGCCGAAGGCGGAGACGGGATCGGCATCCACGGCTCTACGAACGGCTTTCGCAGGGCTGTCGGCCAAAGCCGCTCCACAGGGTGTGAGGTGCTTCACCACCACTGCTGCGGGCTCGGAGAACGCGAGCGACGCCTCGATGGCCGCATCGGCGTCGAGAATGTTATTGTAGGACAGTTCCTTGCCGCCGAGCACGCGCGCACTGAGCGCAGATGCGCCGACGTAATCCGGGTCTAAATAGGCTGCCGCTCGCTGGTCCGGGTTCTCGCCATAGCGAAGGAGGCGGCAACGTGGCATCACCAGAGCGAGAGTATCGGTCTGTCCTTCGGACAGATACTCGGCGATCGTGGCATCGTAACGTGCGGTGAGGGAGAACACCTTGAGTGCAAGTTCCTCCCGAGTTTCGGGCATGATCTGGCCTTCGCGTCGCAGCTCCCCGAGCACACGGGGGTAATCGGCAGGATCGCAAACGGCCGCGACCGCGGCGTGGTTCTTGGCAGCAGCGCGGAGCATGGCCGGCCCGCCGATGTCGATCATCTCGATGGCTTCTGCTCGTGTGGCACCCTTCGCGATGGTCTCTTTGAACGGATACAGGTTGACCACGAGAATCTCGATCCTGCCGAGCGCAAGCCGCTCCAAGGCATCGAGGTGGTCGGGTACCGAGGGGTCGGCGAGTAGGCCGGCATGAATCGCGGGATGAAGGGTCTTGACTCGCCCGCCCATGATCTCGGGAAAGCCGGTGACCTTGGACACCTCGGTGACGGCTAGACCAGCCTCTCGCAGTTTGGCAGCAGTGCCTCCGGTAGAGATCAGCTCGAACCCTAGGTCGGCGAGACCTCTGGCGAGCTCCTCGATTCCCGTCTTGTCCCACACGCTTAGCAGTGCTCTTTTCAAGCCGTCTTCCTTTCGTCTACGGTGAGTCGCGGTCCGACCGAGGTCACGATCGCTCGAAGCAGACTCTCTTGCTCCTCGAGTGGCATGTGCGCGCCGTGAGGCTTGCTCTCTTCGGAATGGGGCACGTGGACGAAGCCGCACGGTGGAGCACCCGGTGTGGCCAAGGCCAAGTAGTACCATGCGTTGCACAGGTAGCCGCCTGCTGAGTACGACCAGGTGACGCGCGAGTCCCCCAATCCTTGCACCGAGGGCAGTCCGAACAGCTTGCTGCCGATACGCTCCGGCCCGGGTGGAAACCAATCAGGACCGACCGTCTCACCCGCCATGTCCGGGGTCGCACTCACTTCCCTGCGCCCGAACAGCTCGAGGTACATCCGTGTGTCGCGGTTGTGCACGCCTAGAAGAAAGGCCGCATCATAGCTTCGTCGCGTAAGCAAGTGCACGGCTTCGCGAACCGCCCGGTACTCGACGGCCAACAGCTCGCAGTCCACCTCCCAGCCATCTGGCGGATGTGCCGCGAGCCGCCTGGCTAGCTCTGCCGAAGGGTTATTCGTGACGGAGCCGAACGGGCCGAAACCGGTGACGAGGGCTAACACGGCATCACTGGGGTGTCTCGGGAGTAGTCGGCTCGACACTGACCTTCACGGACTGCGATGCCGTCTTCCCGGCATTGTCCTTCGCAGTCAGTGTGAAGACCGTGGTCTTAAGAACGGGCACCTCGAGTGAGCCGCTAGCAACGTCGATCGGGCCAATGTCGTTGTCTATGCTCGCTTCGACCGCGCCACGTAGTTCCCAGCTCAGCCGCACGGTGTCTCCGGGGTGCTTCACGACGGCGGGCTGGACCGTGAACTTGATGTCGACATCCGCTTCGACCACGGTGATGGAGAACTTCCGGCGGGTGGTTTTATTCTCGGCGTTTACCGCCACGAACTCGTACTGCCCAGAACGTTCGAACCGAACCTCTGCCGAGCCTAAGTAAGGCTGAAGTTGGATGTTCGGCGGCGTGATGAAGATGCGGTCGGTATTCTTCACCTTGTAGGTGATGGTCACCGGCTCGCCCTTGCGAATGGTCTTTGGGTTGACATTCAGGTCCAGGATCTCCGGGGGAGGCAGAGCTTCTGGAAGCTGGATCGTAATCAGCTCCTCCCGGCTCGGTGTCTCACCCATGTTGCCCTGCGCCACGAGCACCAACCTTCCACTCTCCTCTGGCGTGAACTTCAGGCTGCCCTGCGTCTCGAGATTGGAGCCGATTACCCGCCCATTGAACTCGAGGCGAACGGAGTTGCTGTGGAGGGTCCGCCAGGTGACCGTCACCGGCTCACCTTTCATCACTGCGTTCCGGTCCACTGCGAAGTGGGCAACCATCGCAGGCCGCGGCCAAAGTAGCCAGACGGCTGAGGCGATTGCCAGAAGCACCAGAACCGTGACGAGCACGGAAGGGCTGATCACCCCACGTCGCTCGATTTGGCCTTGCGTGGATGCCGACAGGTGAGAGTTCTCGATGGAGCGTGCGGATACGGTGAAACCGTACAGCCGCGCCGTACTGATGAATGGCAAGCTAGTCGCCTGGACGGCAAGGTCGACCTCTCGTCTTCCTCCAGGCGGCAAGGTGATGCGCTCTTCGTCGAACTGGTAGGTGCAGCCGTCCTCGGGATCCGAGGCGAACAGCTGAAGATGCTGCTCCGTGTTTCCCAAGTTGCCGACACCGACCTGAAAGTAGCACGTCCTTCCGAACGGCGAGACGACACCGCGCTTCGGCACTAACTCGATCGTGAGCAGGTTGAATGGTCGGACGGTGACGCTTCCCTGCCTGACCACCTTTTCTCCACTCTCGAGAGAGCAGACCGACACGACGAACGGGTAGACACCTGCTCGGCTCTCGCTACTGCGGGGTGGTTTTACTAGGATGCGCTCGCTCGCCTGCTGCCCGGGTTCGAGCGTGACGCTGGGAACGGGTATCGCGCACCATTCGGGATCTAGGCCCTCAATCTCAAGCCCGAAGCGACCGGCGGCTTCTCCGTTATTGGTGACTGTGACCTGGATCTTTGCGGTGCCGCCCGGTTCAACGACCAGTTCGTCCTGTTCGAGCGCGACGGTTATCATGAGTGGGAAGGGATCCGGCCGGATTATACGGATTGCCCCGCGGCGCTGTCAACTTGACGGGACACCGGCCTCACTCGCCGTCGCTTGCCGGACTCTCTCCCATCGTTCTGCGGTAGCCAGCAAGCTCCGCTCGAACCAGTCCCAGACGAGGAGCGAACCAGAAAAGCATCTCCTCAGCAGGCTTTCGGCTGCCTCCCAAGTACACCATCACAGACACTTTAATGGACTGCACCGACCCTGCGGGGAGGCGCAGCATGTCTTCGGACGTCCGGATGCTGGCATTTGCGGGTATCGCAGGTTCTCCTTCTGTAATGTTGATGCCGGTCCACTCCCATTCATCGCCGATCTGTCGTCCATATTGCAACAGCGGGATCGGCGGCTCGAAGCGGTCCACACCGGACCCGACGAACGCTATACCGTCGCGGTCGGCGGCGTACTGCTCCACGAGTTCCTGCCCTTCTGCACTCAGCCGCAACACGTAGCGGTCAGGCTCCGTATCGGGCGATGGGGTTACGGTGCAGGTTACCGGGATGGGCTCGGCTCCGAGATGCAGCACGCACGGGGTCGGTTGATCGGGCAGCAGCCAATAGGTGTCGTCGGCACGGACTAGCACCCCGTCGAGCGGACGCTCTGCACCCGATTTCGTCGGGCCGTGGCATCCGACAGTGAGCGCGACAATGAGCAGACCCCAGAGGGCAACCGAGCGGTTCGCACGTGTCATAAGGACTGGACTAGGACTTCGAGTACCTCGCCAGGACAACGGTTTCTGTCAGCTTGTCCTTGCCATCGCGATACTCCGTCCGCTCCTTGACCAAGCCGATACCGGAGGCGTACCACGAGGTTCGAACTACCGTTATGGCTGACTTCCCCGAACCGAGCTGCGACTTGGTCTCTACCCTCACACAATCCTCCTGCTTGCCGAGAACCAGCAAGCGCTCGGTACCCTGCACGCGTGCCTCCAGTTTGCACGCTATCGAGCCCTGGGGTAGCGGCATCTCACCACTCCATGACCACTTCGTGCCCGCCTTGACCGGTCCGACGATCAGGGGCATCGGTGGACTCAGAAGGGTCGGCGGATTGCCTACCGCGACCAGATACACGCCCTTTGCGTCGGCGCGGTAGAGCGAGCGACCTCCCTTGTCCGCGTCGGTCGTGACGACTTCCCAAGCGGGTTCGCCGTCGAGCTCGGTACTGCCCGTGACTTCCAGACCGTATCCGACTACGCTCGACCCGATGTTCGAGCGCTTCTCATAGAGCCAAGTCGTGCCCGTCTTCAACGGAAATAGGTCGGCAGGCGACGGGGGAGCACTAGCCTGAAATGCCACCGTGGACACGAGCAACGACAGTAGCTGGTTCAAACTGAGACCTCCCGGTTCAGGTTTTCTTCCCCGCGGGCGGGATCAGCGAGCACCCCTTTAGCTCTATTACCGCCGATAACTGTTGCCCGTCCTTCCGGCGCGCAGTGTGAGTGGTTTTCACCTGGCCGTAACCCGGAGCGTACAGCACCACGGTCCTAATCTTCATACCCTTGTATTGCCCTTCCAGGATCTCGGCATCTTCGGTCACCGCAACGACTTCGAACTGCCCCGCCAGGGTCGTCGCAGTCAGACCGGTATCCACTCTGAATCTCGACTTGTGCGGGACGATCCCGGCGATCGTCGGCCCCGTGCCCTTCCACTCCCAAACCTCGTCCTGCTTCGGGGGGAACTTGAGCATGGGCTTCGGGGGCTCGATCACTTTGTCGACGCCGGACGAGTCTCCGATACGCGTCAGGTACAGCGTAGAAGCATCGTACTTATACACCTCGTACATCCGCCTGTCCGTGCCGGGGATCTCGGAGTCGTAGCGAACGGTGTTCGGCGCTTGTGGTGTCTTGCTGACCGTCTGCAGGGTCCTTTTCGTCGCAGTGGGGCGCTCGTTGAGGCCGTTGTAGTACTCCCACTCGGTACCCGGCTTGCTGGGAACGAAGTCTGCCAGCGACTTCGCCTCGACAACGGGAACCTTTGGGATGCTCTTGGCCTGGTCGAGGGCTTCCTTCGACTTGCCGCCACAACCGACGAGCAGTGTGCAGACCGCGATCAAAACGGGAAAACAGAAGCGTGTCATATGTCAACAGAGTTTACCTAGCGGGCGCGCGCCGAAGTTCCTTGCCTGCTAGCGCGCCTATGCTCGGGAGCCGTTCAGGTACTCGACCAGTTTCGCGAGCCTGCGCGCGTCGCGAATTCGCGTTATGCTGAACTTGGGTACGTTCAGGCCCTTCGTGAGCTGAGAACCCTCGAGCGCGACTCCGTCGAATACGACCAGCACCCTTCGACCCCCGTACACCGAGCTGAACCGGTACAGGCGGGCTCGCCCTTCGGGCGTCAGACTAAGGTGCAGGTCGTAGGTCGGCTGGGTATGCATGGGAGCCGGCGGAACCTCGATGGCGCGCGCCGAGGTGATGAACTTCTCGGTGAGGACGATGAACGTCGCGTCCAAGAGGTTCTGGGCCGACTCGGCCAACTTGCGCACTTTCGAAGGCGAGAAGAGGGCCCTTAGCGATTCGCTAGCATTCTCCTTAGAAGCCTCTGCCAAGGTGCGGTATAAGGCGATCGAAGCCTCGGCACCGAGAGCTTTGGTTGCTACCCGCTCAGCCAGCTGATTGGCAGCGGAAGAGCGATAGTAGAAGGGAACCTTGGCAACCACACTCCGCCTGCCGCCTGGCAGCTCGTAGGTGACCGGTACGTCCACGAGAACGATGATGCCGTTGTCTATCGCCGAGATGCTGAGTTCGGGTAGCGGCCTCCCGGGCAACAGCGGGTAGGCAATATCCACCTCGAGCCGGTCCCTCAACCCGGCGTCACCGTCCAGAGCCTTGCGCACATCCGCCTCCGTCCAGGTCACAGGGGACTGCGGTGGGTCTTCTGGCGTCAGCTTGTTCAGCCGGACGATGAGATGCGCAAGCGCCTCGGCATCCCCGCTCTTGGCTTTGATAAGGTCGTCGGTCGGCACGCGGGTACCGGCTGCTCCCCCCTCGCTCTTGCTGAACGTCTCTTGCCCCGCACCGATAGCAATGAAGGCGGTCTGATTGGCAATGAGGATGGAGTAGCGATCGGACGGCTTGAGCCCGAGCATCGTGAAGCGGCCGGCCGGGATCGGGGGCGTAGGTATCGTTTTGACGAGCTGCGCTTCGCGCACTTGGTTGCCGAACCACAGGCCTGCGATCAGCACGGCACCTATGAGGATCTTCGTCGAGGGTCTCAGTCTCATGCCAACGCTGCGCTCAGCGCCTCCGTAACCTTTCGTACGTTCTCGAAGGAGGCTGCGTATCCCATGGTGCCGATGCGAATGTGCTGACTCGCCATCTCGCCGAGCGCAGCGCCTACCTCGATGCCGGACTCGGTGCGGAGCTTCGTAATCACCGACTTCGGCTCGATGCCTTCCGGAAGCCGCACAACCGTCAGCATTGGGAGCGCGACGCCCGGATCGGGGAGAGCCTGCAGGGCGATATCTCGAAGGGCTGCTCGCAGTTCGCTGCCAACCTTTGCGTGCCGGGCGTACCGCGCCTCTAATCCCTCCTCCTGGACGATGGCGAGCGCTTCGTTCAGTGCGAAGATGAGCGGCGAGGAGGGCGTCTGGTGATAGGGTTTGCCGTCGAGCCAATAGGCAGCCGCCAGCGTGATGTCCAGGTAAAAGCTTTGGCAGGCAGACTTGCGCGCGGAGATCGTCTTCAGTGCCCTATCCGACAGCGTGACGGGGGCGAGCCCCGGCGGAGAGCCGATGCACTTCTGCGAGCCTGCGTAACAATAGTCCACGCCGTGGCGGTCCACCTCCACGGGCATGCCGCCGAGGGCCGTCACTGCGTCTACCATGAGCAGTGCGCCATGTCGGTGCGCAATCTCACCGAGGCCGGTGATGTCGTTGCGCCCTCCGGTGGAGGTCTCCGCCAATACGATTGCTAGCAGCTTGGGGGGAGCATCTTGCTTGCAGGCGTCCTCGATCCATTGGACCTCGAACGGCGTGCCCCAAGGAGCCTGGACGCGCGTGACCTGGGCTCCGTACCGCTCGGCGATGTGCGCGATCCGGCCGCTGAAGAAGCCGTTGACACACACTACGACACGGTCGCCTGGTTCCACCAGATTTGCAATCCCTGCTTCCATTGCACTCATCCCGGACGCGGGAAGGCAGAGGGTGTACCGGTTGGCCGTACCGAACAACGTACGCAGCCCTTCGCTGATCTCGCCCATTGCGACGAGGAGGTCCGGGTCGAAGATCCCTCGCATCGGCGACGAAAGAGCATCCATTACGCGCGGGTGCACCGCGCTCGGCCCGGGGCCGAGAAGCAGCACGGGGTCGAGGTTCAAGTGGACGGTCTCCTTGGCAGGGTCGAGGCCTGACATTCGTATCATTCTACCGCGTTATATCGGGGTCACTCACTGGGGTTGAAGCCGGCGTACAGCTCGGCAGCCAACAGGAGAAGCAGTGCAGCGACCCCAACGTTGACCACGCTCGCTACAGTGGCTGCCACCAATACTTGGCCGTTCAGCAGCGCGAACAGCCCGACTGCCACGGCTCCGGCGGGCAGCACCGCGACCAGCATGGTGAGCATCGTCAGTAGCTCTCGGATCATGCGTTGTGAGGAGTCCTCCAGATCCGGAAAGAGCAGCAAGTGCACGAGCACGCTGCTGGACACCACGTAGGTCAGTGGCAACACGGCAATGGCGATCGAGATGGCGACCGCAGACACGCCAGGTTCGATCAGTGCAGCGATACCGCAAAGCATCCAAGCCCAGGTGCAGGCCGACAGGTTGCGCACCAACGACTGCGCGAACAGCGAGTGGATCATGGAGAACGGAAGTGCTTTGTTCGCATCCACCTTGCGCAGGAGATCGATGAAACCTGCACGAGACGAGGTCCACGTCGCGATGAAAGCGATCATGCCGGCGACCATGAACTGCGATTCGGCGAAACCCGGCTGCGGCGAGGTTGCGCCGATGTAGAGAAGGAACGCCGCATAGGCTGCCATCCCCACCAAGCCCAACGCATACCAGTGCCCCGAGACGCGCAGACTGACAATCGCATCGCGCCAGATGACGGCCTTGGGACCTTGCCACCGCAGTCCACGCAGCCACTTCAGCCTGCCTGCCTTAAGCTTTCCCTGCCGTGCTAGGTTGGAGTAGTACTGCATGAAGTCGCCGGAGCGCATGGCCGTCTCGGAGGGCTGGGATGATGCGACTGCCAGCGCTGCCTGCTCATACAAGGCACTGGAAAATCGAAGAGCCAGGTGCAGAACGATAGCCAGTGCCAGAACATAGCCGAGTACCGCAAGTCCCGCACCTAGATAGTTGCCTGTTAGTGGAGCCAGTGCGATCTCTGCTGCCGCGCTAGCTGGAAAGTACAAGTATCGTATCGGCCCCGATGCAAAGGCCTGGACGAATGCATCTCCTGACCAGCCGTGCATCAGGACCACTCGGCGCACGGCGGCCACGAGAGCTACCGCGGCCGACACCGCGAGAATGGCGGGAGTCCGCTTGACCCACACAGAGACTCGATCGTTTGCAGTAGCCAGGCTGAAAGCATGGCCCGCCGCAATCCATGTAGCCTGAACCAACAGCCATGACAGAGCTGCAGTGTACGGCAACCACGTCAGTGCCTCGCGGTTCGGGACCTCGCGCAGCCACGCCTTCGCCAGGCTCGCAAAGGCCGCGCCACCGAGCAACACGAAGATCAGAGGATAGATGAGCGCGACGAAGTTCTCCCGGATGATTCGGAACATCACCACCGCGCGCGGGCTCACCGGTGTCGGGAAGAGCATGTCTACATCGGCTGGACGGAACCCGGAGCGCTGCACGCCAACTAACGAAAGGAAGAAGAGGGTCACGAGTGTGGCCAACCCGAACACGACGGCCGAAGCGACCTCGACGGGGTACTGGACCGAGGGCATGACGGGTAGGTCTGCGTCACGCCGCAGGAACATGCGCATGATGAACCAGTAGTAGTATGCTCCTGCCACGAGCAGCGCGATCAACCTGCGGACCGACGTGAGCGACCGCCGAATGCTGTTGCGCAGTTGGCTAAACGTCAGGAACAGCAGTGGTCTCATCGGCCTCTCGTGTTAGCTTAAGGAATAGCTCTTCGAGCGTGGCATCACCCGAGCTGGCGGAACGCTCGCGCAACTCGGAGAGGGTTCCATCCTCGATCTTTTGCCCATGCGCCATGATAATCACTCGGTCGCACAGTCTCTCGGCGGTATCCAACAAGTGAGTGCTAACTAACACGGCCGCGCCGGCATCCGCAGCCTCGGAGAACTGCTGCTTGAGCTGAGCAGCACCCCTCGGGTCGATCCCTATCAGTGGCTCGTCCAGCAGGAACACCCTCGCATCGTGCACGAGCGCACACGTAACAGCGAGCTTCTGTTTCATCCCCTTGGATAACGTCGCAACCAGCTCGTCCTCTTTCTCGATGAGGTCGTATCGTTCCAGCAGCTCGGTGCCCACCTGCTCGTATCGGTCCAATGCCTCGAAACACATGGCAATGAAGCGCAGGTGCTCCCGCACGGTCAGCAGTTCGTAAAGGCTCGGCACCTCCGGCACGAAAGCTAGGTTCATCTTCGCCGCCTTGGTATCGGTATCTGCATCGATACCAGCGATGCGTACGGTGCCGGAGGTCTTGCGGAGGATTCCCGCAATGCAGCGCAGTGCGGTGGTCTTCCCTGCTCCGTTGGGTCCGAGCAGGCCCACGATTTCGCCGGGGTTGACGACGAACGACAAGTTGTCCACCGCACAAAATCGTTTGTAATACTTGGTTAGGCCCTCGACTTCCAGCATCTTCCCTAACGATCACTCCCTTTGGCAGCGAAGCGTTGCACCTTACCGACTTCGGCCTCATCCGGATCCATGGCAGACAGACACGCTTGGGACAGGTTGCGGAAGGCGAAACGCATCAGGCGCTCGAGGTTCACGCAGTCCTCACGGTTGTATTGGATGAGCAGCCGCAGTGCCTCGTTATCGCCACGAAGGTATCTTCGCCACAGATGTACGGCATCCCACCCACTCAATCCTTCGGTCTCGTCCGACCGGACAATGCCGAGCTGTCGCTCGATGCTCTTCAGGCCACCCCTCAAGCCCAACCGCCGAAGTGTCGGGCACAAGTCCACATGTATTTGGTCGAATGGCAACATCGGGAAGGCTCGTTGTAACATGGGAATGTCGAAGCCGGTGCCATAGAACGTTATCAGCATGGAGCAGCGCTCCACTGCGTCTGCGAAGCTGCCGAGGTCCTCCCCTTTGACGAAGGCTCGAAACTCCCCGAAAGCATACAACCCTACCATCGTGATCGACTCGGCCTCCATGCCACCATCGGTCTCGATGTCTACATACCCGGCTTCTTGCTCGAACTCCGAGAATGCGCGCCAGCGTTCGGCAACGGGGAGAGCGCGAGCAAAATACTGAAACCGCGCCGCATTCAGTGCGCGCACGGAACGGTCCACCTCGATCTCCAGGCTGGCTCGGCGCGTCGCGGTTAGGTCCCAGCGACCGGTGTCTTGCAGGAAATCGGCCCAGGTTCGCGCTCCCTGGCGCCAGAGTGCGATCTCGGTTTTCTGCCCGACGCCGGGCGCGTGGAGAAACGTAGAGGTTAGCACGGCCCCAAGTTTCCCTTCCGATAGTTCGGTGTCCTGCACGAGCCCGAAGCTCTAGGTATTCAACGGGCCGGAGCGGATGCTAAGGCATGATACGATCCCCTTCGACGATCTTGGCTCGTGCCAAAGCGAGGGAAGGAGGAACTGCCTTGGTGGCGTAATGGCCTCTCGATGAGCCTATCATTGCTTCTGTGTGCGGTGGTGACGATGACCGAACTCAGCGGGCTGCCCATCGGTCTGGAACGCCTCGAACGACTGGTCGAGACATTTCCGCTGATGGAGCCGGGAGTGCAAGCGCGCTACTTCTCCAGCTTCGACCGGACGGGTGGCAACGACGATGGCTTCCGTGGCACCTACTCTGGCTTGTACGTGGATGCCAAGGGTGAGCATGTCATCTTCGACGTGGAACAGCCTGGTTGCCTGTACACCCTATGGTTTACCAGCGATCAGGGCGGACACGGGCGGCTAAACTGGGGTCGCATCCGCTTCTACTTCGACCACGAGAGCGAACCGCGCATTGACCTGGAAGCGAACGAGCTGTTCGATGGGAAGCATGCACCGTTTCTGAAGCCACTGGTAGCAGGCAATCGCGAGAGCACCGGAGGCTACGTATCCTACGTCCCGCTGCCGTTCGCGCAATCCCTTCGCATCACCACCGAGCGCCGGGTCGGGTTCTACAACGCCTTCTATCACCTATACCCCCACGGAACGGAGGTACGTACGTGGCAGGCAGACGACGATTCGGCTAGAGTGCGGAAGTCCTGGGAGAAGGCCCTGTCGGGAGCCCCGCAGGCACTGCCGGGAGAGCGACACGAGGTATCTGGGGGCGAGTGGTCCCACCAGGGCTCTGGGGTCGTCACTCGATTGGCAGTACGATGTGCGCGGGGATTGACCGACAAGGCGCTGCAAGAAGGCCGCGTGGTGTGTGAGTGGGACGGACGCACGTGCGTAGACGTGCCGCTGGGAGTGTTCTTCGGTATCGGGCTGGCACCTACCAGTGTGCGGAGCCTGGTATGGTTCGCCGATAGGACGAAGCTGGTGAGCGTGTTGCCGATGCCCTTCTGGCAATCAGCCACCATACGTGTCACTTGCCCCGAGCCGGTCACGCTCGAAGTGGACCTGGCACCACAGCGTTACGAGCAAGCCACCTCGGGCTATCTGCGAGCACAGTATCGGGAGGAGCGTCCCACACGGCTGGGAGAGGACTTCGAGCATGCAGACGTTCGGGCAGCAGGCAAGGTGGTAGCTGTCGTGCAAGCCATCGAGCCGGGCGACCCACATAACAAGCAATGGTGGGAGGGGGACCTTAGAGTGTACGTGGATGCAGAGCGCAGTCCGGCGATGCACGGAACCGGCCATGAAGACGACTTCTTGGGAGGATGGTCTAACGAGTTCCTAGACACGCCCTTCACACTGCCGATGCACGGCGAACCCTACGTGAAGATGCTGGACCGCACGGGGCAGTACAACGGGGACTGTTCGCTGTACCGCCTCTTCGTTGGTGTGCCGTTCACCTCCCGCATTCGCTGGAGCACCGAGCACGGTACGGAGAACCACCGAAACTTCGACTACGCCGGGGCGCTCTTCTGGTATGAGGGTGGGCCGAAGGCAGTCGAGACGGACCGGTTCCTCGTGTGCGACCAAGCATCTCGCGAGACGCACGGCGCGACGTTGCAGAATGTTAGCGATCCCGAGACGCTGACATCCCGCTTCGAAGGTCGGGACCATAACGAGCATACCCAGATGGTGGCAGCGTCGCTGGGAAAGTCGGAGTTCACGTTGAAGATCAGGCCCGACAATCGCGGAGTGTTCCTTATGCGGCTATTCGATCAGTTCCACGGGCGCCAGCGAGCACGCGTGTCGGTAGACGGCCATCTCGTCGGCACATGGTACACCGCCGAGGAGAACCGCACGCGGAGGTGGTCGGAGCGTTCGCTCTTCTTACCCGCTCGCTATACCTCCGGCAAGAGCAGCATACGTATCACCATCGATCCACCGGCCTCTTCGCCGCTGTGGAGCCACTCGAGCTACACCGCCTACTGCCTGTGCGATGACGAGTAGCAGTTCCCAAGTGTTGCACGACATCGTTGGCGTAGAGGGACAGCGCGACCCTGCACGATATGCAGTAGCCGGATTGTTGCCTGCCGTAGCAGTGGCACCCTCATCTACCGAGGAAGTGGCAGAGGTTCTGCGTGCGTGCAACGTGGAACCACTCGGATGCCTGGTCGTAGGTGGGATGTCGCGCGTCTCGTCCTACACCACAGTGGAACGCTACGACGTGGCGCTCGACACCGAGCGGCTGCAGCGATTCGAGCACCATACCGACGACATGATGTGCACCGTGGGTGCGGGGCTGCGACTCGACTCCGTCAATCAGAAGCTGCGTGCAAGAGCGCAGTGGCTGCCCTGGGAAACAGAGGTCATAGGCCCCACGACACTCGGCGGCGCCATCGCTACCAACTGCGCGGGGGCGTGCGAGGACGGATTCGGGCCGCCAAGACGCCGAGTGCTCGAGCTAACTGCAGTGACCGGTCTCGGTGAGGTGATCCGAGTTGGTGCGAAGGTGACCAAACACTCGGCAGGCTATGCCATTCATCGGCTGCTATGTGGCTCGTGGGGGTCATTAGCAGTGATTGCGGAGGCTACCGTTATGCTCGCGGCCATGCCGGGGCGCAAACAGTACCGAGTCCACCTGAGTGACTGGCAGGATGCATTGCACATGGCGGACACGGCGGAGGGCCTTATCCCACATTTGGTATCATTCACTATAACATCGGACGCGGACTCGCTAAGTGCCTGTTTCGATGTGACTGGAGACGACCGTACTTTGACCCGGGCAGCGACGACAATCCGTACTGCGACCACTCCGCCGAGCAGCAGCGGACCGTACCAGTCTGCGATTCGCTTCGAGCTGGATCGGAGCAAGGCAAATGATTTTGCACGGTCACTCCGCAACCTCTACCCCGACGCCACCCTTCGCTGGCGGCCCATCAGCGGTGTGTTATGGCTGCTGCATTCGACACCACATCAGGACTACACGTCAGCGCTCGCTCTCGCCCGCGAGTGCGGCGCAACGTGGCGGGCCGAGCGAGGACGATGTCTGGAGCGATCGACCGTCAGCGAGGCCGTGCGACAGATCCGACTCCGGGTAGCAAGCGCGCTCGATCCGCATCGCACCCTGATCGGCGGGAGCCTTCGTGGCGACGCCTAATCGCTCCGCACTAACATCGTTCGACACGAGCACTTGCATCCACTGTGGCATGTGCTTGCAGGCATGCCCCACCTATGTGGAAACCGGAAACGAAGCCCATAGCCCACGCGGTCGCATCTATTCGCTGCGCGCAGTCGCAGAGGGACGTCTCAGCTGGGATGAAGTGCAAGAGCAGATCGATGCCTGCCTCGGGTGCCTGGCGTGCGAGACCGCGTGCCCTTCGCCGGTCCCGTACGAACAGATGCTAACAGCAGCGCGCTGGGAGATCGAACGACGCCGACCGCCGTGGCAACGAGCTTCCAGACGCGCACTCGTGTCCGTAGCTCAATCGCCCGAGCGGTTCGCCCTGTTAGCACCACTCTCGTCACATCCGATAGCGAGTCGCATCCTCGGTCTCGCTATGGGTGGCAGTTGCTTACCCGTGATACCTGTGGCGGAGCCAGCCGAACCCTTGCCCCCCGTGGTGCCCGCCTCGGTAGAGAGGCGGGGAACGGTCGCACTACTCGTTGGGTGCGTGCAACGAGTCACCCTGCCCGATGCTAACCGGGCAGCCGCGCGATGCCTGTCTGCTAACGGCTTCGAGGTTCTGAACATATCGCATCCCGAATGCTGCGGCGCCCTAGCAGCCCACTACGGGGACCCGTCGGACGCGCAGCGACTGGCCCGAGCCCTCGCATCGGCTTGTCCCCCTAACACACCACTCATCGCGACGGCGGCGGGCTGCGGTGTATTCCTCGAGCGTGCACTCGAAGAAAGCGGGACGGAAGTGCTCGATTTCGCGGAGTTCCTATGGAAGAGAGGTTGGATCGCGCCACTCGAACCCCTCGACGGCCTGTCCGTAGCTCTGCACGATCCCTGTCACCTGGAGCACGGTCAGGGTGTCAAAGCGCAGCCCCGAGGTCTGCTATCTCTCATCCCTGGTATTCGGCTGCACGAGCTGGACGAGAACTACTGCTGCGGCAGCGCAGGACTGTACAACGTATACCAGCCCGACATGGCACGAAGGCTACTGGAGCGCAAGCTGAATGCTATCGTCCGCACGGGAGCTAACCGAGTCCTCAGCTCCAATCCAGGCTGCACCCTATGGTTGCGCCAGGGCATTGCGGAGCGCGGCCTTGCGTTGCAGGTACTTCACCTCACTGAGATCATGGCCTCGGCGCTAACTGATGCTACCTTGCCATGATCACGATGCCACCCTAGTAGCAGCGAAAGAGCAGGCCACCACCATACCTCACGCTACGTAGCAGTCATGCTGAGCCCGTCGAAGCATGACGCCACGTACCGCGAACGTGGTTTGCTCGAGCTGGTGTCAAGCGGCTCTCGACCGCATGCTTCTACGGGCTCGGCATGACAACCCGCAATCGCCGCCCCGAGTCGAAGCCGTATGGACGCTCCTACCCCTTCCGCTCCTTCCAGCGCCCACGCGTGAAGTCCGGGAACTTCATCGGTGCGCCACCCTTCCGATTAGACTCCTCGCTCAGTGGTCCCGGTGCGCTCCACGCAGCCGCATCGTACACGTCCATGTCGGGCACCAGGCCTTCTTTCATGCACTCGATGAGGCGGAAGCTCATGATGTAGTCCATCCCACCATGACCACCCAGCTTACGCGCCATCTCCCCTTCCTTCTTCCACAGCGGGTGCTCGTACTGCTCGCGGAACGGATCGAGCGACTGCCAGTCGTGATCCTGCTGCCCGTCTAGGAAGATACGGTCAGGAAAACCGCGGAAGGTGCCTTTCGTTCCGGAGATGAGGTTGATCCGATCGTAAGGGCGGGGGCTAACCGTATCGTGCTGCAGCATGATGGTACGACCCAATGCCGTGCGAATGATGCTAGTGTTCATGTCGCCGCAAATGTATTTTTCCTTGCGGCGTGGATCATCGGCAGCCAACCGCGTCTGCTGCCAAAGGGTGAAGCCTTTTTCTGGAGAGCTGAGAGAAACCAATACATCGAACTTATCGCCTCGATTGATACCCATATACTGTGCAACCGGCCCTAGGCCGTGAGTGGGATAGAGATTGCCGTTGCGCTTGATGTGAGCTTCTCGACGCCATAACGCCTCACCGCCCGTGCCGAACAACAGACTACGCAGGTCGTGAATGTAGGCTGCTTCGCCGTGCGTCAGCTCACCGAACAGTCCGGAGCGAACCATGTTCAGCACCATCATCTCGCTGTATCCGTAGCATACGTTCTCCAGCATCACACAGTGCTTGCGGGTCTTCTCGGAGGTGTCTACCAGCTTCCAGCAATCCTTCAGCGTGGTGGCAGCCGGGACTTCCACTCCCACGTGTTTGCCGCCCAGCATTCCACTCACTGCCATCGGAACATGCCAGTCCCAGGGCGTCGCGATGTAGATCAGGTCGAGGTCGTCACGCTCGCACAGGTTCTCGTAGTCGGTCTCACTAGCCCAATAGCCCTCGGGATTGGGCTGTCCGGCACCTACCACCATGCGCTGTGCGTTGAGGACTTTGTCGCGCACGATGTCGCAGATGGCCTTCACCTGCACATCGGGAATCGCTAACAGGTCTCCCAGCAACCCCGTACCCCGCCCGCCGACGCCGATGATGCCTACCCGCACCTTACGAAAGCCTTCGAACGGAACTCCGATCATGCTAGGCCCTGCGGCGGGAGGGGTGGCCTCCGCACCCGCCGGGGAGCCAGCACCCGCGATGCGCACGAGGCCGACACCGGCCCCGGCCACCACCGCAGTGCGCAAGAAGTCCCTACGTGTCAGCCCGTTCTTTCGCCTGCTCGCCATACTCGGTTCCTCCTTCACTTCATCAACCTTCGCCACGTCGAGGCTCGTCGTCTCGCCGCTGTCGTGAAGCCACTATGCGGACGCTTGCTGCCCGTCCGCTTCGGGTCCGCGCTGCCCATTCAGCTGGACGGTCACACCGCCACCCAAAAATCGCAACGATGGCATGGAGAGTGCTCCTCATGGTGTGGGGATTCGAGGGGAGATTGCGGGTCCCTGCCCGGGAACACACGAACCTCGAGCGGCGAGGGAGGAGTCGTTCCAAGCCTTGCGGAAGGCAGAGGTATGGCAAGTGACCCTACGAAGCCGTGGGGACCGGACAACCCTCATCCGCTCTCCACGATGAAGACAGAACTGGTTTGGGAAGGTAAGTACGACGAGTACGGCAACCGCCGGCCGGTTCGCCTGCCCGACTTCCCCTTAGTGCTGCAGAAGATCGAGACGGTGGATGCGCCGAGGGACACTGCACGGGCAGAGCAACCGGGGCTGTTCGACGAGGAGCAGTTCAGGAAGTCCGCGCACCGGGACGACTTCCGGAACATGCTGATTTGGGGAGACAACAAGCTGGTGTGCGCGGCCTTGCTGAAGGAGTTCCGGGGGAAGATCGATCTGATCTACATTGACCCGCCGTTCGATGTAGGCGCGGATTTCACGATGGACGTGAGACTGGGAGAGAACGATTCGGTGCAGAAGGAGCAGTCCGCAATGGAGGCTGTAGCCTATAGGGATACCTGGGGAGGCGGCACGGACTCGTATTTGCATATGCTTGCGGAGCGCCTCGGGCTTATGCGGGAGCTGCTCCACCCATCCGGAGCCCTGTTCCTTCACGTCGGTACCGGTGTGGCGGCCGCAGTGGAGTGCTTGGCGCGCTCAATGTTCGGCGACGCATGCGTCCGTAATCAAATCATCGTTAAGCGGGTAACCAAGAATCTTCAGCGCCAGTTTGCCTCCGTCCGCGCGTTGCCAGGGGGGCACGACGTGGTACTCTGGGTCACTGCCGATCCGTCCAGTAGATGGGCCTCGCCCATGGTGGAACAGGAGCCCACCCACCCGCGAGGCTACTGGAAAGACTTTTGGAGCACTGCGGACAGGCCGACGATGCGCTACGAGCTGCTGGGCGTAACACCGTCGACGGGACAGTGGAAGTGGTCCTCCGACCGCGCTAAGCGCGCGGCTGCTAACTACGAGGAGTATCTGAACGTGGGGGCGCGAGCAGGAGTGGACCTCATGGACTGGTGGGCGGGTCGCAGCGACATTGAGTTCGTCAGACTGTCCCCGACCGGGAAAGTGGAGCACTGGGTCCCCCCGTTTCACAGCAAGTTTCTTGACACCGTCTGGTACGATCTCGGAGCCTACTCATTTGCACATGGTTACACTACCGAGAAATCAGAAGCCCTCTTGAGACGCGTGCTGGAGAGCTTTTCCAGCGAGGGTGACCTCGTCGCTGACTTCTTCTGCGGATCGGGGACCACGATGGCGGTGGCGGAGAAGCTAGGGCGGAGGTGGATCGGATGCGACCTGGGCAGATACGCCATCCACGTCTCCCGAAAGCGCCTCATCGGGGTGCAACGGGAGCTCCATGCCGCCGGCAAGCCTTACCGGTCCTTCGACGTGTACAACCTGGGTCGTTACGAGCGGCAGTGGTGGCAGATGGAGCGATTGCAGGGCGCGGACGAACAGCACCGCGCCACCGTGCTGAAGTTCTTCCGCGCCGCGCCACTGGAAAGCCCTCCCCACCCCCTGCTCCATGGCACGAAGGGCGGAGCGTACGTGCACGTGGACGGGATAGACAGCATCATGACCGCAGACGAGGTGCGCGCGGTTGCGGAAGCGGCGAAGGCGGCCGGCGGAAAGCGCGTGATCTGCCTGGCCTGGGAGTTCGAGATGAACCTGCGCCTACGCATCGCCGGGGTGGAGAAGGACACGGGCATCGAGGTATCGCTGAAGTACATCCCGCGCGAGATCATGGAGGCGAACCGGGACGAGGTGCAGTTCTTCGACGCCGCCGCGGTACAGGCAGAGGCGTTCGTCCGCAAACATCCGGAGACCGGCGAACCGAGCGTGGACGTGCGCCTCATCAACTTCCTGCCTTCGTTGTCCGAAGTGCCGGAGAAGGAACTGGAGGCGCTGAAGGAGCGTGCGGTGCGTTCCCCCTTCGACTTCATAGACTTCTGGGCAGTGGACTTCGAGCACAGGGACGGCAAAGCGTTCGAACACCACTGGCAGGACTATCGCACGCGGAAGGACCGCTCGCTGAAGACCGAAAGCGACTGTTACTTCCGCTACACCGATAGGGGATCGCATCGCATCTGCGTGAAAGTGATCGACGTGTTCGGGGTGGACACCACGACGGTGATCGAGGTGCAAGTGTGAGCGATAGCTTCAACCCGGATGCGCTACGCCCGCTTTTCGAGCCATGGGAGCCTCCCACGAAGCACCGCCTGCCGAACCCGGTGGAGGATGGACCTGCGATCGTGGAGGCCGGGCGTAGGCCGAGTAAGTGCTTATTGGTACCACGACTACGCCACGAGGTGGACATGTGGCGGCACAACGGCTACGTTGGTGCGAGCGACACTACGAAGACGCTTCTCTGCCACTGGTTCGATACGGCACACCCCGGTGACTTTCGCTACCACTGGTGCCAGCGCGAGGCGATCGAGACGATCATCTGGCTGTACGAGGTGGTGCAGTACCGAAGCCTCTCGGGCATGATTGAATCGCTGCTCGAAGATGAAGCCGGTTTGCTGGCGGATTCGGTGTTGCCGGAGGAGGACATTTGGGCACGCTACTGCTGCAAGATCGCCACCGGTGGCGGCAAGACGAAGGTGATGAGCCTAGCCATCGTATGGAGCTACTTCCACAGTCTGTTCGAGCCCTGTTCTACTTTGGCACGTCACTTCGTGGCGATTGCGCCGAACCTGATCGTGTTCGAGCGGCTGAAGGAGGACTTCGAGTCTGGGAACATCTTTTTCACCGACCCTCTGCTACCACCCGAGTGGAGGGACGACTTCGACCTGGAGGTGGTACTGCAGGATGCGCCGGGAGGCTCGTCGCGACGTGGGGCGTTGTACCTTACCAACATTCACCGCCTGTACGAGAAGGAAGGTGCGTCGAGACCCGACGATTCACCTCCCTGGGCGGGTCCATCGGTCAAGCGTGCTCAGGCGCTCCGGGTGGGCGAGGAGCTGCGCAAGCGCATTGCGGCTCACCCCACGATCATGGTTTTGAACGACGAGGCGCACCATCTGCACGATCCGGAGTCGGCATGGAACGAGGCGATTCTGACACTGCATCGTCAGAGCCGCGACCGGGGAAACGCCGGCATCTGTGCTCAGCTCGACTTCACAGCCACGCCTAAGCACAACGATGGCACGCTGTTCCGCCACATCGTGTGCGACTTCCCGCTAGGCGAAGCGGTGGATGCTGGGATCGTCAAGGCCCCCGTCATCGGGAAGTCCGATGCCATCAAAGAGGGGATCGGGCATAGCGCCGGGCAGCGGTATCACACGCACCTCAAGCTGGGTTACGCGCAGTATGAAAAGGCATACAAGGAGTGGGAGAAGACCCACAAGCCGATCCTATTCGTGATGACAGAGGACACGCGGGCAGCAGACGAGATTGCCACTGCACTGAACTCGGATGAGTACCCACTTCTAAAGAACCGGGTGATCAACCTACACACGAATCTGAAGGGAACCATCAGGACACGCGGCCGCGGCAGGAATGCAGTCAGAGAGTTCGTGCCGAACGAGAAGCAGATCTCGGACGAAGACCTCAGGCTACTGCGAGAGCTGTCGCGCGACTTGGACAAGGAAGATAGCCCGTATCGCTGCGTGGTGTCGGTCATGATGCTGCGCGAGGGGTGGGACGTGCGCAACGTTACCACCATCGTGCCGCTGCGCCCCTACTCGGCGGAGTCGAACATTCTGGCAGAGCAGACGTTAGGGCGAGGGCTCCGACGTATGACAGCACCCGGAAGTGGGGGCCCACTCGAACGCGTCACTGTCGTAGATCACCCTGCATTTACCAAGTTGTACCGTGATGAGCTAGCGTCCGAGGGCCTCTTTCCTGCCGTCGTCGAGTTCGGTGCTGACCGGCCATCCACAGTGTCGATCTACGTCGATCCCAAGAAACCGGTGCAAGAACTCGAGCTGGAGATACCGTTACTGTCCGCATCGGTTACCACCACCGCAACGCTGGCAGGCCTGACGAAGGAGGATGTCGAGCAGTTCTTCCGTTCGAAGTTCAAACCCCTTCCTATCGACAAGCCATCGTCGCGTACAGTCACATTCGAGGAACGCGCTCTCTTTACCGACGAGTTGGTGTCGTCGTTCGAGGTGGACCGAGGGCTGCTCGCAATGGGTGCCACGGCAGTCAGCGTATTCGTAAGGGACCTCGAGCGAGCTTGCCGGCTTCAGAGCGCTCACGCTGTGCTTGCCCCGCTGATGCAACATTTCATCGAGAAGGTCCTGTTCGAGCGGGAAGTGTCACTCTACGATGGCTCGGTAGACCATCGTATGGGAGACACAGACGTTCTCGAGCACATCCGGGCTACGTTCATTCCTCTGATTCTGCAACGCACGGTTCGACAAGAGGAACGCACGCGACAGCATACCCGGATCCCTGTGTCGGGCTGGCGTCCGTACCAGGCGTCTCACACTCCGGAGCGCCCGTGCATTCCTGCAGCGAAGACCATGTTCAATCTGGTGCCGTGCACCAACTCTTTGGAGGCGCAGTTTGCGGACTTCTGCGACCAATCGGACGACGTCGTAGCATTCGCGCGCAACGCCGGACCGCAGAAGCTCACACTCGACTACTTGGGGAAGAGTGGTCGCCCTCAGCTGTACTGGCCCGACTTCATCGTGCGTGCCAAATCGGGAGACTACTATCTCGTGGAGACCAAGGGTCAGGAAGATCCCTCGGTTCCTCTCAAGGCGGCGGCCGCGGTGGAGTGGTGCCGCAGCGCGTCCTCGAAGGACCAGAGGTGGCACTATCTCTACGTGCCGATGCTGCTGCTGGAAGCCCAGGCCGAGTTCTCCATCGAAGCACTGGCGAGAACATGTGCGCCTAGGCTCAAGGCGCTGCTCCAGACGGCGAAGACCACTCAGGCTGAGCTGCCGCTGGAGCTTACTCCCGACGAGGTGAAGCAGGAAAGAGTCAGCAAGATGGCGATCGCTGCCGGGATAGCCGAACTGCCAAGCGCACTGAGCGAGTATGTCTCGCAAGCCGTGAACCAGTTGGAGTATGACCGTGCCAAGAACTACCCTCAGTACGGAGCAGCCTTCCAACCGCTCCTGTATCCGCTAGAGCAACTGTGCGGTGAGATCCTCGTGCGCTATCTCGGTCCCTGTGTTCCGCAGTCGCCCGATGAACAGCGCTACTACTTCGATCCGCATGTCGAGGGCCTGCCGAGCCCACTGGTGGCAGCGCTCCAGAAGAACCAGCGAAACCTGCAACGGAACCTCGTTCACCGAGCCAACTCTAACCGCATAGGCACACTCTTGTTTTGCCTGGAGTTCGGGTCCCGTAATGACATCCGCATTGCCGGCGTGTGGGATGACGTGCGCCGAGTATTCTCCGACTACCGGTTCGACGGGCTGTACGCTCAACTCGGGGCAATCAATAAATTCCGCGGAAAGCACGTAGCCCACGTTGACGAACCTCTGACCGATCCCGCAGTGGCGGACAATGCTATGATGGACTGGATCGCATGTATTGGCAGGTTGTGGAACCTCGCGAGAACCTAGCCATCCAATACTGACCAATCCGGCAGGCGGCGGAGGGTGCAGAGGCGGAAGGCGGTGGGCCAAGAGACCAGCCAGTCGCACACATCGCCGAAGTCCAGCCAGCGCGTGTGGAAGAAGGCTTCATCCTGGCTGCCGGCCGGCCGCAGCTTGCCACGGATGACCAGGTCGCCGTCCGAGATTCCGATGGTGCCGTTCGCCCACGCGGCTCTAGCGCGCTGTCGCCACCGCTCGTTGCCGGTGAGGCGCGCCAGCTCCAAGAACGATGGCACGAAGGATAGCGCAAACGGGTCCTGATGGTGGTGTTGTGCGGAGACCGAGGTGCCACCGAACGTGTCATAACCTAACTTGCCGAGGGTGGTATCTGCGCCGAACGGTACGGTGTGATGCCACTGCCAGGATGCCAGGTAGTACGCTGCATCCTCCGCCCACTCGAGATACCGCGGTTCGCTCGTAAGACGGTATAGCCACACGCCGGAGTCCATGAGTGGTAAGGCAGACTCCTTGTCAATGCAATCGGTATCGAGTGCGCCGGCGGTGGTGAATCCTTGCTCGAGCAAGCCGCCGATGTAATACTCATATGCCCTCTGCGCCGCATCCAGGTAGCGTGGCTCTCGCATCAGCTCGTGTGCTCGGAGGAGCGGTGGGATGCAGAAGGCTCCGATGGTACCATCGGCATGCGTGAGCGTCCCGTCCTGCGCCCACGCTCTACCGATCCTCCCGGTAGGTGCCATCTGTCGCACGATGAACTCGCAGATATCCAGACCTACTTGCCGATAGGTGGGTCGTGAGACACCACACCGTTCACACAGCACGGCGGCTTCGAGGAACTCCAGCGCCGCATCTCCCAGGTTGCAGGCGTCTATTTCCGGCGGGCTCTTGCAGCCACCTAACACGAAGTCGAATAGGTGCAAGAACAGCCCACCGCCTAGCCTGCCGTGTTCCGCCCAAGCATCCAAGCAAGACAACGCCTTGTCCCTCGAGTCCTCGTCACCGTTCTTCAGGTAGTCCCACAGCAGCGAGTTTGCCAGCGAGCCGTTCTGCCCCGCCCACCCGATCTCGTACTTGCGAGTCGGACGTTGTCGCCAGCCACTCTCGGTCCACACCAACCCGATGCTGAAGCCGCGAAACGGTCCCTCTTCCGCCCAAAGGCTCTCTTTGGCATAGCGGACACCCAACCGCCACAGATCCGAAGGAGGGAACCACGGGCTGACCTCGTGATGGTTCAGGTCCCATGCATGGTCGAGTGCGGTCCTCCAAGCCGTCTTCGATTTCGAGGCGTCGGCGAACACGAGGTAAGCAGAGGCAATCGCGCTCTGGCCCTCGGACAGGAGCAGCGTATCGCGATACGGCGGGCCATACTTGTCTCGGGCCACGTATGTCTGCGGCGTCTCCTCCTCCGGCCACACCAGGCGATGGAGGGTCCGGTCGGCCTCTGGAACGAGAGAGCACGAGAAGCCTCCCTTCGTGCCAGCCCCGAACAGGGCCACCGACCGGCCCGCACCCTCGGAGTAGGTGCAACCCGGCACCGAGGTGCGGTGCGAGGCGAAGACCCACGGTTCGCCGTGCAGTTCGAACCCTTTCGGCTCGTTGCCGCTACCCCACCGATTGCCGTCGTACGAAACTCCCGGGATCATCGAATACTCCGCCCGGTGGCCAGCATGGAAGTCCATCGTCGGCCGCACGGGGCCAGACTGCTTGGCTCGCCAAACACGAGTCCAGTGAAAGATTTCGGGCTGAACTTGATCAAATCGGTCTTGCGTTTCGATCTCTGACGGCGGTGGAGGCACCTCGCCCCACACTTCACCGTCCAGACCGAAGAACCACCGGTCGCCCTCGCGCCTGCACTCTACGTCCATCTTCCCTTCTCCTGAAGTGCCTGTTCCTCAACCGGTACGACTTTGCGGCGTTCCGCACCTTCCGCCGTCCTGGGCCGTTCTCGGGGACCGGCCGTGGTCCCGCATGTGCAAGAATCGCCGACAATATCATTTGCGGGCCCCGGTCGGCCCCACGAGAACCAGAACCGAGGATAGCCGAACCATGACCGACACCAAGATCACGCTTCCCGAATCCGAGATCCCTTCGCACTTCTACAACATCCTGCCGGACCTGCCGAGTCCCTTGCCGCCCCCGTTACATCCGGGCACTAAGCAGCCCATCGGACCACAGGACCTGGCGGCCATCTTTCCGATGGAGCTCATTCAACAAGAGATGTCGCCGGAGAGATGGATCGAGATTCCGGACGAGGTGCGTGACATCTATCGGCTGTACCGGCCCACTCCGCTGTTCCGCGCGCGTGCACTGGAAGAGGCGCTCGACACCCCTGCACACATCTACTACAAGTCCGAGCACCACAGCCCGGTGGGCAGCCACAAACTGAACACCGCTCTGGTGCAAGCATATTACAACCGCGAAGCCGGCATCAAGAGACTAGCAACGGAGACGGGCGCCGGTCAGTGGGGCTCGGCGCTGTCCTGCGCCTGCCGCCTGATGGGTCTCGAGTGCATGGTGTACATGGTACGTGTCAGCTATGATCAGAAGCCGTACCGCCGTATCATGATGAAGACCTACGGGGCTGAGATCGTAGCCAGTCCGTCCGAGTTGACGAACGCTGGCCGCAGGATCCTCGCCGAGCATCCGGACTCACCTGGCTCGCTAGGCATCGCGATCTCGGAAGCCGTCGAGGATGCAGCTGGGCGTGATGATACCAACTACTCGCTTGGCAGCGTTCTCAATCATGTGTTACTGCACCAGACGGTGATAGGCCTGGAGGCAAGGAAGCAGATGGAGATCGCGGGAGAATATCCTGATTACGTGATAGCTTGTCACGGCGGAGGCAGCAACTTCGGCGGTTTCGCGATCCCCTTCGCGCATGACAAGATCAAGTCGGGGAAGACCAGGACGCGCATCATCGCCGTGGAGCCTTCCGCTTGTCCGACGCTAACAGGCGGCAAGCGCGAATACGATTTCGGCGACACTGCCGAGACCACACCGCTCATCATGATGCACACGCTCGGGCACAAGTTCATCCCGCCTCCCGTGCACGCAGGCGGCCTGCGCTATCACGGCTCTGCGCCGCTTGTCAGCCACCTACTGGCAGAGGGGGTGATCGAGGCGGAGGCTTACCACCAGGGCGAGGTGTTCCAGAGCGCCATCACCTTCGCGCGTTGCGAGGGAACGATTCCCGCGCCCGAATCTGCACACGCAGTTCACTCCGCTATCCTTCACGCGCTGCGTGCCAAGGAAGCGGGTGAGCCGTGGGTGATCGCATTCAACCTCTCGGGCCACGGCCACTTCGACCTGTCTGCGTACGAGTCGTACCTCGCTGGCACGATGGACCTGCAAGCGTAGGTAGGGGTCGCTAGCCAATATCGTCATGCTGAGCCTGTCGAAGCATGAGGCCGCATCCCCTAGCGGACCCCCAAGCGCCGTCATGCTGAGCCTGGCGAAGCACGAGGCCGCATCCCTCGGCGCGCCCCCGAGCGCCGTCATGCTGAGCCTGGCGAAGCATGAGGCCGCATCCCCTAGCGGACCCCCGAGCACCGTCATGGTGAGCCTGTCGAAGCATGAGGCCACATCCCCTAGCGGACCCCCGAGCGCCGTCATGCTGAGCCTGTCGAAGCATGGCATCGCAAGTCGCATGTACACGACTGACCCTGCCATGGTGGCAGTCGGCCGCATGCTTCGGCAAGCTCAGCATGACGGCAGCCCACGCATGACCCCGCACTACGCATGACGACTGGCGCAGCATGACGGAGCTAGCGACCCATCCTCTGCGAGTGGTGAGGGATAGGCGTAAGAACCACCAGCCGGCACCTTCCTGCTGAGATCTTCGAGCCAGGCGACCGGGTATAGGTGTGGCACATCAAACAGAGTTCGCGCGGCAGTCGGCCGCATGCTTCGACAAGCTCAGCATGACGAAAGGCTAAGCATGACCACGCACTACGCCTGACGGCAGCCCAAGCATGTCCACGCAGTACGCATGACGACAAGCTCAGCATGACCCCGCACTACGCATGACGGCAGGCTCAGCATGATGGAGCGCAGTAACTGCGACTCGCTAGGCGGGTCTCATACCAAGCCCCCATTAGTGCCCGTGGCAAGGGTTAGCTAGTAAAGCGCTCTTCCCTCGCCACAGCGATAGGGTGAGGGATAGACAGTTGAGACGCCAATCGGGCAGATGCGCAGCACCAAGACCGGAATGTCGCGAGACCTACAGCACCTTGCCCAGAACTTCCCGGAGGGACTCCGCGGATTTCAGTAGCAGCTCCCGCTCGCTGTCGCTCACCACAGGCTCGATCACTGCCGCTGCTCCGCTCCGGTCCACGATCGTGGGAAGTGAAAGACAGACGTCCCGGATCCCCAGTACACCCTCCTGATACACGGAGATGGGCAAGACCGCACGCTTGTTTAGCGCCACCGCCTCTACCACCTCGCGGATGGACACGCCTACGGCCCAGCCTGCGCCCCCCTTCTGGCGGATCACCTCAGCACCGCTGGTTTTCGTCATATCGAAAATCTCATTCATCTTCTGCGGCGAATATCCCGGGAAGCTGCTCAACGCCACACCGTTGATGGTAGCGCTGCTCCATATCGGCACCATGGAGTCGCCGTGCTCGCCGAGGATCAGAGCCTTCACATCGGTGGCGGCAACGTTGAAGAACTCGCCGAGGAAGGAGCGAAACCGGCACGTATCGAGCACGGTGCCCAATCCGAAAACCTTCGACCGATCCATCTTGGTCTTTGTGAATGCGAGCTGCGTGAGGATGTCGACCGGGTTGGACACCACCAAGATGCACGCCCCCTGAGCCAACTCCACAGACATCAAACTGTCCAAGATTTCGCCGAAAAGCGCTACATTTCGGTTGATCAGGTCGAGCCGAGATTCGTCGGGCTTGCGGCGCAGTCCAGCAGTGATAACCACGCAGTCCGACCCAGCAACCGCTTCGTATCCCCCTGCCCGAATGATCTGAGGTGCCGAAAGCGACGCACCGTGCCGAAGATCGAGCGCCTCACCTGCCGCCATGTCCTGAGCCGCATCCACAATCACGATCTCACGGACGACGCGCCCCTGCTGCAGTGCGAAGGCGGCGTTCGAGCCTACACGACCACCGCCGCCGATGATGGAAACCTTCATGCTCACCCTCCCTGTTCTAAGGGCTGCCGCGCACGGAGCCCGACGGATTCTGGCACAACCCGGCGGCCCCGGCGGATCCCAAAGGCATCGGCCCCGGCCGAGTGGCCGGGGCCGTGAGCAGCAAGGACGTGGATGCTGCAAGCCTGGAGAACCCTATTCTCGCTTTCGTCTACCTAGCGCAGCAAGAGCCCAGATGCCGAAGAGCAAACTGGCAACGCCTGCAGGTTCCGGCACCACGATGATTCGGTTGAACTGCAGGCCATCTCGGCGATTGGCCGAGTCGATGATCCGTGACGAGACATCGTTCGTGCCGAGCAGATTGCGACGGCCGAACTCGAGCGTTTCCCCTATTTGTGCATCTAGAGGCACCGTGAACTCGGCAATCCGGTTGAAGCCGTGCTTCGCTTGGTATTCGTTCGGGTTGATGTTCATCCGCCAGTAGAGCCCTGCGGACGTGATGAAAGTGGCGCTCTGCCGGCCCGGATCGAACTTGTCGTTTCGCACCTCACCTGGCCCATACACGAAGGTGGTGTACGGGAGCCCGGGGATGTCGTGGAAGTCGCGGATGTACTGAACGATCTGCTGCGCGACCGCCCAAGTCACGATACTGGAACCCTGGAAATTGATGAACCCGGAAAGTTCCGTCCACGCTTCATCCGTGCCAGTGGAAAAGTCGAAGCTGATGGCGACCCTATCTCCGGGCTGGACAGGCGTAACGAAGCTACGAACGCCCGTCTCGAGGTTCCGGAAATATAGGTCAGCCAAATAGGCATGCGCGCTGACGGGAATCAGCACGGCCAGCCCACCCAGGCACAAACCAACCAATCGGTTCAACGGTTTACCACCCATTTCATTCCGGCCCACTCCGAGGCTCCTTCATGAAGCCCCTCCGAGCGGCGGACCGGTCAATCAAAACACGAATCCGTCACAAATACGGTCCGACGCCGATAGACGTCAAGCCTAGTATACACCGAATTCCGCACCACGGCAACAGGTAATTTGCGGGGGTCTCGGGAGCTGGGCGATACAGCGGCCAACCTTTTCGGTCCCGAGCAGGTAGTGCGTTACCGACCCCGAAGATGAACGATGGAGCAGCAGGAAAGCGTATTGAAGGAAGCCCGCACGCGTTTTGACACGCAGTCGGACGAGCATCTATACTTACTCGTCAGACGCGGCACAGCAGTTCAAAGAGAGGTCGGCTGAATATGAGGACAAAGACGCCCGCACTTATTGCGCTTCCCATACTCTTCGCAGTCTGTGCGGCTGCCGAGTCGCCCATGCACCGGGGCGGGCCGGAGCATTCAGGGGCGGCGAGCGCGTTGACGGTGCCCGCAGCGCTCAAGTGGCAGTGGCTCGGAGAGTCGGGAACCAAGACGCTCGCCTCGCCTGTCGTCGTTGATGGAGTCGTATACGTCGGCCTCGGGGGGCGGATAACCGCACTGCGGCTCGCGGATGGAGCTGTCATTTGGGAGTACCCTGCTGGACAAAAGAGCCCTGCCAGTTTTCGGCTGACCCCCGCCGTTGGTGATGGGCTAGTGTTCTGTGCAGCGTCCGACGGCTCTCTTTACGTGCTGTCAGCAGACGCAGGCAGGTTGGTATGGCAGTTCAACGCTCGCGTGTCCATTACGACGCCACCGACTTATGCGAATGGCGTCGTTTACATCGGGACGAACGACGGACGTGTGTTCGCGTTAGACGGCAAGTCGGGCAGTCCAGTGTGGACCGAGCCTTACAACGCGGGGGCCGCTATCCAAGGTCCGCTGTGCGTGGCAGAGGGCAATTTGCTGGCGCTATCGGAAGAAGGTGTGATCCACGGGATTACCCCTCCGACCGGTAAGGCACGCTATCGCCAGCGGCTTACGGGACTGTCTCGCGGCGCCTATCTCGCCGTCTCTGGCGAATACATGTTCGTGAACTCTGGGAATTCGCTCGTCGCGTTGAACCCTGCCAATGGACGGACGAGGTGGTCCAAGGCCCTCGGTGGTGCTGCGGCACTCTCACCGGCATCCGACGGCCGACACGTGTACACTGCCACCGAGGACGGAAAGGTATTCGCGTTCGATATGAGCGGCAGGCAATCATGGCAAAAGCCGGTTGCAATGCCCTATCCGCTCGAGGCGTCCCCCACTATCGCAGGCGACACACTAGTATTGCCATTGCGCCGTGGCCTCGTCTATGGCCTGGATAGCGGGTCTGGTGCGACGCTGTGGGCCTACCTACTGAAACCGCCTCCGGGACTGCGCGTGTCTAGCGGCGGTACCACCCGCACCCCGACATGGTCCAGCATCTCCTCAGAACCCACCGTCGCGAGCGAGACCCTGTTGGTACTAACCGAATACGGCCAGCTATTCGCTTTCAGCGCCAAGGATGCCGTGGACCTCACTCCACCCAACGTGCTGCACCTGGTACCAGCGCCTGGCGACATGATCTCGGGTCGGCCTCCCCTGTACGTGCAGGTGGGCTTGGAGGACCTCGGCTCAGGCATCGTCGAGGACAGCGTAGAGCTGCTGTTAGACGGCGAGCCGCTGAAGCCTAGCGGCGACACTCCTCTCTTCGACCCGCTCAAGGGTATCGTGCTCTACCAGATGCGATCAGAGGATCTGGTGAGGCCGTTGTCAGACGGCAGGCACTCTTTCGAGATCAGGGCGCGAGACTGGATGGGAAACGTCCTGTCGAGAAAGTGGGATGTCACCATTGACAACTCGCTACAACCCGGCATCCCCAAGTCCCGCGGCACGGATGACCTCGGCGGTGGGGGCGGACGAGGCGGGCGCACGCACGAGGGTGGCGGCGGCTAACCTCTTCGACCTGCAGCAGGGGCCGACCGAAGCCGATTTCGAGTGGCATCGCTGGATTCGGGCGGACGTCGCATCTGTCCGTGCACGGTCCATGCTAGACACCCATGGTTCGCCGAGCGCAGTCTTTGCGGCAGGTGAGTCGGCTTGGGCTCGTGCGGGCTGCTCGGAAAGCGAGAAGCGCCGGCTGCGAACGTGGGAGACCCTCGAGAATCGAGAGCGTGAACTGCTGGCCGACCCGGATGTGAGTGTATGCCGCGAGGTGCAGCCAGACTATCCGGAGCTACTACGTCACGCGAAGGGGGTGCCCACAGCGTTCTATGTGCGCGGGGTGCTGCCTGAAGTCGGGGCACTCACGGTTGCTATCATCGGTACGCGAAGCGCAACACCCTACGGCCTGTCCGCAGCCGAGTTCTTCGCACGAGAGCTGGGTCGCATGGGAGCGGTCATTGTTACGGGGGGGAGCTACGGCATCGAAGCGATGGCCACGCGCGCCGCGCTGGATGCCGGTGGGCGCTGCATCGTCGTTCTGCCATGCGGGCTCGACATTTGCTATCCAGAGGACCACGCGCGAATGTACCGAGCCGTCGTGGAGAGGGGAGCGATCCTGTCGCAGTTCCCCTTCGGCACCCGGCCCATGGCGGGCACCTACCCGAGGCGCAATCGCTTCATCGCCGCGCTTTGCGAAGCGGTGGTAGTGATCGAGTGCCCTCGGGAGAGCCACGCGCTCGCAACGGCCAACTTCGCCAACGAAGACTCGCGCCAAGTCTTCGTGGTACCCGGGCCTTACCACGCGCCTTCCTTCGCAGGCAATCACGACCTCCTTCGACTCGGGGCTACTCTTGTAACTTCGCCCCTCCACGTTGTCGAAGACCTGGGTCGAGAGGTGACCCCCGCCGAGGAGGAGGCGGAGCCAGCTGTTTCCGCAGAACAGGAACGTCTTCTCACTTTGCTGGAGACCGTGCCGAAGAAGTTAGACGAGATCGCTCGCATGGTAGGCAGGCCGTTGCCGGAGGTTGCAGCCGACTTGACGCTGTTGGAGTTGTCCGGAAGACTGACGCGGGCGGCTGGGGGTACGTTTTGCCTGAGAGCGTAGGTCCGTTCCGGGTGTTCGCAGGGCGTCTGCTGGGGAGTGTGGCGGAGCCATCGGCGACGGTGATCGAGATAGAAGAAGGCCGGATCGCCTCGGTCCGCGCTCCCGCAGCCGGAGAAGAGCCCGGCCCGCAGGACGTGGACGCCCGCGACCTCCTCGTTGCGCCGGGGCTCATAGACACACACGTGCACGGCGGATTCGGACTCGATCAGATGGACGGGAATGAAGAAACCATTCGCCGTCACGCCGCGCTCTTGCCTTCGCGAGGTGTGACGGCTTTTCTGGTGACGCCGCTTACCGCACCATGGGCCTCCATCAAAGCCGCAGTTCAGGCGGCTGCCCAAGTGCGCAGGCACCCGAGCGAGGGGGCGCGGGTGCTCGGATGCCATCTAGAGGGGCCCTTCTTGAGCCCCCAGTACAAAGGCGCTCAGAATGCCGATCACATTCGTCCACCGAATTTCTCGGAGATGGAAGCCGCGCTCGGGGAGCTAATGGGTGAACTGAGGGTCGTGACTCTAGCACCCGAGTTGCCAGGGGCTCTGGACGCGTGTCGCAGTCTCGTCGAGGCCGGCATACGCGTCTCCGTGGGGCACAGCGCGGCGACGTACGATCAAGTCAGCGCCGCCATCGAAGCTGGTGCGAGTCGCGCCACGCACTGCTTCAACGCGATGCGCGGGCTTCATCACCGAGAGCCTGGGGTGGTAGGAGCGGCACTCATACGATCGGAGCTAGTTGCAGAACTGATTTGGGACAACATCCATGTTCACCCTGCAGCCTGCCGACTATTGTGTGAGGCGAAGCATTCGCTTGGGGTGATCGCCGTTTCCGACGGGACGACGGGCGTTGGCATGCCCGATGGCTATCGGTTCGACCTGTGGGGCCTGGCGGCGACAGTGTCGAGTGGCGCGGCCAGGCTGTCCGATGGTACGCTCGCAGGCTCCACCATAGCGCTGGACGACGCACTACGCAACGCCGCACGAGAGGTGGGGCTGGAACGGGCGGTAGATATGTGTTGCACTGCCCCTGCCACATCGCTGGGTTTGAAGGAGGAGATAGGTGTCTTGGCCGCCGGCCGGAGAGCAGACTTCGTGCTGCTTAGACCGGACCTTAGCGTGGAGGCCACCTACATCGCAGGCCTCAGAGTATTCGGTGCATCCTAGGTAGGAGCCTAGCACCCGACGCGATCAGCCTATGCCTAACCTCATTCGCGGCCTAGTTCGCCTCGTTCAGGGCCCGCCGATTCCCTCGAAGCGTGCCAGGCACGAGCGCCTCAGCGTCATATTTGCGCTGCCGACTTTCGCCGCCGACGCGCTCTCGTCTGTCGCGTATGCTACCGAGGCAATCATGCTGGTCCTGCTCGCCGCCTCGATCCATCATCTTCCGCTGGTAGTTCCCATCTCCACCGGTATCGCGGTTCTGCTAGCAGTGGTGGCTGCTTCGTACACGCAGACGGTGCTTGCCTATCCCACGGGCGGCGGGTCCTACATTGTAGCGTCGGAAAACCTCGGGTCGGGTGCCGGCAGAGTCGCCGGTGCCGCGCTGCTAATCGGCTACGTGTTGACCGTATCCGTGTCGGAGGCAGCTGCGGTAGCAGCGATGATCTCGGCATTCCCTAACCTCCAACCCATGCGTCCTCACCTGGCAACCGCCATGATTCTGGGGATCTCCCTCGTAAACCTTCGAGGCATTCGGGAGAGCGGCGTGTTCTTCGCCGTGCCAACTTACCTTTTCGTCCTGAGTATGCTGTCGCTGGTCGGTCTTGGCATGTGGAAAGTGGTGACTGGCGGCATCCAGCCGATGAACCCAGTCGCTACGCAGCAAGCGGCTGCTACTGCCGTGACGCCTATCGGGTTCTTCATGCTCTTGAGGGCGTACTCTGCGGGATGTACGGCCCTGACGGGTGTGGAGGCCATCGCGAACGGAGTTCCCGCGTTCCGTCCTCCGGAATCGATCAACGCCGCACGGACGCTGCGGATGCTCGCGGTCATCTCCATCACCCTGTTCGTGGGGACCAGCTTCCTCGCGAGCAAGCTGCATGTAATCCCGATCCACGAAGGCACTCCGGGATACGAAACGGTCCTCTCGATGATTGCCAGGGGGCTCGCAGGTAAGACGTGGTTCTACTACGTCATCCAGGCCGCAACCGTCGTGATCCTGATTCTGGCAGCGAACACCGCCTTCGCCGACTTCCCACGGTTGTGCAGTTTCATTGCTAGAGACGGGTTTCTGCCTCGGCAGCTAACGAACCTGGGTGACAGGCTGGTCTTCCATTGGGGAATCGTGTTGCTGACGGCGGTCTCCATCGGCCTGATCTACGCGTTCGGCGGCGAGACCAACCGCTTGCTGCCCCTCTATGCCGGGAGTGTGTTCATCACGTTCTCCTTGTCGCAGTTCGGCATGGTCGCGCACTGGCGGAGGCTCGGTGGCAACGTGCCTAAGATGATGATGAACCTGCTTGGAGCGGTCGCAACCACGATCGTGGGCATCGTGTTCGTCGTCAGCAAGTTCACCGAAGGCGCATGGATGATCCCCGTAATCGGCGCCGGCATGATGTGGGTGTTCACACGGATTAGGCGCCACTATGAGCGGCATACGCAGCAGCTCCAGCTTCAGGACTTCGCTGTCCCGGCACAGCGACAGACCACGGCCATAGTGCTCGTTCCGAGGCTGCACATAGGTACGATAGCCGCGCTGAACTACGCGCGTTCTATCGGTCTCGACTGCCGTGCGCTTCACGTGTCCGTAAATCCTGCGAAGACACAGGAACTGAAGAGGGACTGGGAGCGCTACAACTTCGGCATCCCGCTGGTAATCCTCGAATCGCAGTACCGCTCGCTCGTAGACCCCATCATCGAATACGTGGACGAGACGTTGAAGGAGAGCCCCGATCGTTGGGTCACGGTGATCGTGCCGGAAGCGGTGCCTGCGAAGTGGTGGCATCGGGCGCTGCACAATAACGCCGCGGTGCCCATCAAACTCGCACTGTCACAGCGCAAGCGCGTCGTCATTACGAATGTGAGGTACCACCTGGAATGATCGTGGACTGGACCGAGGACGTTATCTTCCTCTCCGGAGACTTGACGCAAGATCACTGGAAGACCATCCGAACGGCAGTTGCGCTGGTGCTGAAGAGGCACCCTGCGGGAGTGATCATAGATCTCAGCCAAATCGAGCGCATCACCCCCGAGGGGGCAGAGACGTTCCTGCACATGCTCCGATACATCGAAAGCGGGCAGGCGCGATTCATCCTGGCAAACGCCCCCGACCATGTGCGTCAGGTGTTGTCGAAGGTGCCCGGGGTGCGCAGTCAGCTACCGGTCGCAGGCTCCATCGAGGAGGCGCGTGCATCGCTTAATCTCCTTACCGAAGTCGAGCCGAAACGCAAGGACCTGGTAGAGCCGATTCTGGTTTCGCTTTCTGGACATCACGCGGACCAGGATGGTCTCACACTGGCAGCAGCAATAGCCCGAGCGCGCAACACGGGCATCGTCGCAGTGTATCTGATCGAGGTGCCTAGGGCTTTAGCCCTAACCGCCCCCATGCCGGACGAGGAAGCAGTCGCGAAGAAGACGCTTACACACGTGGCAGAGCACTGCAAGCAGTTCGGAGTGGAGGCCCGATGTCTGCCGAAGCGCGTGCGCGATAGACTGCAAGGTCTCGAAAGTGTGGCAACGGAGGTGGACGCGCAGCTCATCTTCGTTGTGCTAGGCAGCCAAGAGGTCGTGGGCGAGGAGGGTGCTGGCCTCCACTCGCTCTTGCAGGCCACACGTCGCGAAGTGATCGCCTATCGCGGTCCTGTGGGAGAGACGTAGGTTCGTAGGCAGCAACTTCGCGATTTCGGAGCACCCCGCTCACGGTGCGCCAGGGGTTCCCTTCCCGCTATCTGTGAGTGCCTTCGGCGCACACAAAGAGCCCTATATACGCTGGAAGCGATCGTCACGCCTTCCGTATCAAACGTGGATGAAAAAAGCTTTCACGCGGTCTGAAGGTGCATACGCTGAACCGACAACGTTCTGCTCTAATCACACCGAGTGGTGCACGTACCAAGGTCATAGATCGCGTTCGAGGGAGCACGCAGCAAGGGTTCGCAATTCCCAGCGAAGGGTTGGGCATCGTCCTGCTAACTATTCCTATCCGGAATCGAGAACGTCTCAATCGCTCGGTTTTCGCACTCCTAGCGATTCCACTTGCATTGCACGTATCAGGAGTGCTACACTATCATCATGCTAGATGTAGCGTCCAGACACATCCAGATAGCTGAAGCGCAGATCGCGGAGTATCGCGCTGCGATTCAGATGCTGGAGAAGATGATCGCTAGTCTGCGTAGCCCGGCAACTGGCCGCAGAGCAAAGACCTCTGCCACCAAGGCGGCCCCTCGCAAGAGGACCGTCGCAAAGGCTGCCACCAAGCCTACTAAGGCGAAGGCAGCTCCTAAGGCGAAGGCTCCTGCAAAGGCCAAGACTGTCGCGGCTGCGGCAACGAGGAAAGGCACACGACCAGTCGCATCTCGGCGCACGGGTTCCTACGTGACCATGGCGGAGGAAGTGCTGGCGAAGGCCGGCAAGCCCCTGCGCATGAACGAGATCGTAAACACCCTGCTGAGTATGAGACCCGGCGCGGGCAAGTACGCGGCGTCGGCTGCACGACAGGCTATCACTTCAGCCGCGGAGAAGCCAGGTTCGCGCATCACTCGCGTGGGTGAAAAGGGTAGCGGCCTCTACGGTCTGAGGGGCTAAGCGTCTGCGCAAAGCTCTCTCGAGGCCTTCCGGCCATACCTCTCGACGAGGTCGGTATCAGACTAGGGCGGGGAATCCGTTTCGGATGCCCCGCCCAATCAGTCTCGACCACCAGTACCCAGAGTTGCCCGCTCTGGACACCACGGAGAGATGAGAGGCTCAGAACTTTTTAGGCTTCTGAGAGCTTCGCGAACTCGAACCCCTCATCTTGGCAGGGTCCGGCGCACTCTTTTCTGCCCAGTGACGAACGTAGGCGATGCCCCCGAAACCTACGCACGAGCACACGAGAAACCCCAGAACGGCACGCCATAGACCGCTGTTGCCCTTCTCCAGATCCTGGTTGACCGTACGCAACACCTGGGCACCGTCCACCACGGGCTTCGACTTGCCCCCTGCATCCAATGTAGTGGCTGTGCCGGAAGCGGTTGGGACTTCCGGCGCTTCCACCTTCTCATCAGTGTCCACGGGATATGTCGGTTCCGGCTGTGCCACTATGTGCGCCTGCTGCGCCTCGAGCTCGGCAGCTGTGAACTCGCGCACACCCGGCTCGGGTCCGGGCTTGGCCTCCGGGTTGATATGATACGCGAAGGCTGCAGCCATCGCCAGGACCAAAACTATCGTCAGTAGGCTTCGTTTCATCAGTCGGCTCCTCTCTGTCCTTCGCGATCAGTAGTTCTTCATGCCTTTGCTCTGCCAGACGGCACGAGTCAGCGAGGGCGAGCGTGGCAGTGCGATGTCGATCAGCGGGCTGTTTGTCAGCGCTCGCTCGCGGATGCGGTTGTCGTAGTTCATCTTCATCGGAAGGCTCCACAACACCATAGCTTCGTCCTTGCAGATGATGGAGCCGTTGAACGTGACCCCCGTGCCACCACCGCCGATGTTGCCGCCGCCGACGAAGTTGGTGTACAGGATGCAGTCCAACTGATTGATGTTCGACGAGATGGAGTCGACGTAATTGTGCCCCAGCAGCGGCGCATATCTCTGAATCCCGTAGGAATCGATGGACCTTGCATCGAAGGGTGGTATCCAGTTGCCCAGGTCATCATAGCGTCCCTTCGTGAAGGGCGGCGTCATGTAGCGGAGCGGGATGGTCCCGAACTTCTTCGTGTTTCCCATGATGATGGAGCCGCGAGCCGCCAGAGCGAGAACATCCTTCTTCTCATTCCTTGCATCGATACTCTCGGGCGAACTGCCAACGAACGAAGGCGGGTTCTTGTAGATGATGCTGCCCACAATGTGCACGTTGCGCCCCGTGTAGAGAGTCCCCTGGCCCTGGACATACCCTTTGATGACGGCATCGTGTGTGACCGTTACCGGCCCGTGGATCTTGATGGGTTTGGACGAGGTCCCGACGAGACCGATGGAACCGTTGTAGACACCGTCGGTAGTAACACGTACGTAGCGACCCAGAGACGAGTTCCAGACCTCGATGTAAGGTTCTTGACCGTAGTCGGGATTAGCCGTACCGTCTCCGAAGGTCGCCTTCTGGTCAACCCATGTCTGCGACAAGTTGATGTAGTAGTTGAGATCGTTTAGGTCGGGCAGGGTCAGTTCCTTGGTAGGGTTCGTATCCAACACGACGTCCCGGAAGTCGCGAACACCACGCGAGTCTGCCAACACCGAGCCGCTGAACCGACCGTTGACTACGGAAGCCTCGGCATCGTAGATTAGGTCGCGCCACTGCTCGTACTGTTCCGAGCCCTTCTCCCCGTGCACTGCAGGGTCATAGGCCTGCCTCTTCCGCGTGTCGGTGTCGCTGGTGTACGCCGCGTTCGACCATTGGTACGGAGCTATGTTGACGATGCCCTGAGCCGGAGGAACCAGGCGGTTGTTCGCGCAGGCATAGATAGAGCCGTTGATCGTGGGAATGCCGTCCGATATGGTGAAGTCACCGTTGGCCCGCATGTCACCATTCACAATCAGGTCTACCTGCCCGAAGCCGGTCATCCAGCCGTAGTTGTTCGCGAAGTACGCGTAATCGAACACACCGGACCGGTCGAGGGAGAACTTCTGCACGGTCTCGACCGTACGATACGGTTCACCCGGGTCCAGCTGCCCGTTGTTGTTCGCGTCCTGAAAGCCGACGGCGCGAAGCGTGACGAACCGGTTGTACGTATCCGGGGTGTCGTAGCCGACGATACCCACCGTGTACGCTCCGACACCGTCGTAGCTACCGCTGATGACACCCAACGGATTCTCGGGCGAGGCGCCGGGATACGCAGCATCCATCGCATCGAACCGCTGCGACACCTTGAACGGGATCCACAGCGCTACCAACTCGGCTTGGAAGCCCGCCTCGCACAGGTTCAAAAGGCGCAGGTCCATCTCACGGTGCCGAGCCAACCGTAACGCCGATGTGGTGGAGCCTACGTAGCTAGTGACAGCAACCACCACCGTGGATAGAAAGATGAGCGTGGTGACCAGTGCCACCCCACGATTGTTCTGCTTGCGGTTCCTCATGGTCTTGCCTCGCTAGTTCGGTGTTGGCACGTTGCGAAGATAGATGATCTGGCGGTGTCGAGACCGCACAGGAATGTCGCAGTTCACCCCGCAGCGCTCTGTGACCAGGTGCACCGCCAGCACGCGCGGCACGGACCCAGTTCCGGCCTGGAAGGGAACGTAGGACTTGTCCGAGCCGGGAATCCCCGGATCGGTGCTGGACACGTATGGGAGCAGCTCCCGTGTCCCGTTCGAGTCCGTCTCGTACAGCTTCCCGTTAGACACCGAGAACGAGCGCGACTCGGTCTCGGGTGTTACCGGCATCCGATAGTTGCCGGTCTCATCCTTCTGAGGCATCCAGTACGTCACACTCATCCCATTCGGGGCCACGCTGACCATACAAGCCTCTTGCATTCGGCTTGCTATGTAACGTACCGCGTATGCGGTCTCGTTGTCCGCATCTACCCGGCGGGCACCACCGGTCCAAGATCGGACGGTCGTTGACATGACTCCCACTCCTGCCACTAACACGAGCGACAAGATGGAGAGCGACAGCAACGCCTCCAGCGCGCTTATGCCAGCGCGACGCCGCGCAACCCGTATTCGGACCATAGCTACCTTCCTTCAGACTGTATGGATCGAGAATCGGACTCGCTCGATAACTACAGGTTGCCGATCATCGTGGCCATGCGCAGGGTCCGACTACGACCCTTCTCGGTCCATCGGACCGTGACTACCACTGACTTGAGATCGAGACCGATGTCGTACAGGTCGAGCCATGCCTGACCATTCGGCAACAGAGTGCTAACAGCGTCTCCGCTGTTACTCGACGCGTTCGTAAACGGATAGCCGAACTCCCCTCGGGTCATGCTGTCGATAATGCCCAAGCCTTGCAGCGTCGAAGGGTTCAGGTTCGGATATCCGACCGAACGCACTTCCTCGAGCTGCCGGTTCGCTACGCCCGCAGCCTTGGTTGTAAGGTCCGCCTTTTGACGGGCGAAGTGTCCCAAAGGCAGCGCAGCGGCCATCGCGAGCGCGGCGATGGTCACCAGGAACCCGGCGAACAGCACCTCGGTTAGAGTGAACCCGCGTCTTGTTCGGATCATCGCTTCACCTATGGCAAGCTGTGCTCGCCCCCAATAGAACAGGTCGGCGCTGTCCCCACCGGCCGCGGATCATAGTCGCCGCCGGCTGGGCACACGGGCGCCGCCTTTAGGAAGTCGGAGACCAAGTCGTCCATCGTGACAGTCGCCCCGTTCGATGCCTTGTTTGCCATGGCCCAGTGCTCCTTAGCCATGTCGATCTTTGCGAGGTTTCTCAAGCACACTGTTGTCTGGCTCTTGGTCCTAGCTCGTACGTAGTTCGGAACCGCTACAACAAGGAGAATGCCAATGATGAGAACCACCACCATTAGCTCGATGAGGGTCAAACCCGTGTGCTGTCTTCTCATCCGGCATCTCCTCCCCTGTTGGTGCCAAGATGACTTCTAAGCGGATGGCAGTGGGCGACCCACTGCCATCCGAAGCCGTTGGGTAACCGCGCTACAGCGAGTGCTGGCCGCCGATGGAACAGGTCGGATCGGTGCCGACTGCACCGTAGGTGTAGGTTCCGCCGGACGGACACGTCGGAGCACCACTCTTGATGTAGTCGTCCACCTCGGAGTCGACGACGGCGTCGCCGTTGTTGGCGTTGTTGTCCATCGCCCACTGCTCCTTGGCAGCATCAATCTGCTTCAGGTTCGCCTGGCACGATTTCGCCCTGGAAGTCTCGCGGGCTCTCATAAAGTTGGGAACCGCGATCGCCAGCAAGACGCCGATAATCAGGACCACGATCATGATCTCGATAAGGGTGAAGCCCTTATCTCTCTTGTTGAGCTTTCGCATCATCAGCGCGTGAGCCTCCGCTTCGGAGTTAGAGATCGACGATTCCGAGCCGGGCGGCGTGTTTGCTCTCCTCGTCGTCGTTGGGCTTGTTCCACCCCTACGTTGGCAAGCTCACGATACGAATGCCGGCTTTTGAACCCAAGGCCCGCGCAAGGACCGACCTGCACGCACGTCGAAGGGTGAGTACACCGACAATGGACCTCCGGCGCCTTCGACAAGCATTTCGAGACCGCTTCGGGCGTGAGCCCTCGCACTATGCCGCTGCCCCCGGTAGGGTCAACCTCATCGGCGAGCACACCGATTACAACGATGGTTTCGTGCTGCCCGCCGCGATAGACCGCTACGTGTATTTGGTAGCCGCCCAAGCTTCGGGAGTCACCTGCCGTCTCTACTCCGAAAGCTTGGATCAGGAAACCTCCTTCTCCATGGCGCGCCTCGCACCCGGGTATCCCACCGGCTTCGCCCGCTACGCAGCCGGAATCGCCTGGGCGCTCGAAGGAGCTACGGGGCGGCGGCTGACCGCCCTCGACGTCCTCGTAAGCAGCGACTTGCCCCTCGGGGCAGGTGTGAGTTCCTCCGCCGCTTTCGAGGTCGCCTTCGCGACGCTGTGGAGCTCTGTAGAAGACCTCGACCTTAGCCCCATACGCCTTGCCCAACTTGCCCAGCAAGCGGAGAACGAGTATGTCGGCCTGAACTGCGGCATCATGGACCAGCTCGCATCGGCCTGTGGCAAGCATGGACACTGCCTCCTCGTAGACACTCGTAGCCTGGATATCCGCCCGGTGCGCATGCCACCGGACCTCGCCATCGTGGTGTGCGACACCGGGAAGGCCCGTGGCCTGACGGAATCAGCCTACAACGAGCGCTGGCAGCAGTGCAGGGAGGCTGCAGCCGCACTGGGCGTCCCAGCCCTCCGAGACGCCGACGAAGGCCTTCTCGAGCGGCACAGGGCCTCGTTGGGCGACATCGTGTACCGGCGGGCGAGGCACGTGATCTCCGAGAACGAGCGGGTAGGCAGGTTCGTGGAGGCCTTGGAGACCTCGGACCGAGCCCGTATCGGCATGCTCATGGCGGCTTCGCATGCGTCTCTGCGCGACGACTACGAGGTGAGCTGCCCGGAGCTGGACGCCATGGTGGCGGCTGCCAAAGTGGCACCGGGCTGTGCGGGCGTCAGAATGACGGGAGCCGGGTTCGGAGGATGCTGCGTGGCCCTCGTGGACCAGAACGCGACAGAACCGTTCGTGGAGACGACACGAACCGGCTACTCGTCTCGTTTTAAGTTACAATCGAAGTTCCTAGTGTGTGGAGCTTCCGAAGGCGCCAAAGCCCAGACGCTGCACGACGGGTAGCTACCGCACCGTAGCTGAGAGAGACTGCGCAGACCGGACTTCGGTCCCGAATCGCCTCTCTCGGCTGACCCTCTTGCTTTTCTTCAGCGTGGGCCGCCGGTTCAGAGAAGAGGATCGGTGTGTTTCGCATGGGCAAAAGACCAGGCTGCAATGTTTTAACTGGCCAACTCGGGCCTGTGGTCCCGCTATGGCACGAGCCGGGTCGAACCGACAATCTTGCTTGGCACACCACTGTGCACGGGACGTCCCCAGGCTACCGGGAACCTGTCCCCCGTCGGTGCCGTCTGACCAACGGCACCGGTAACGATACGGGCCGGCAGTCGGGGGGAAAGTGAATGCGACAGGCAAGTGCAAATCTCGTCTCAAAACAGTGCCGGGGTGTGGAAAGAGAACGCGGGGCGGCGTTACTCGAACGTCACAGCGAGGGGTGGTCTATGGCAATGCCCACAACGAACAGAAGCGAACAGACGCAGCGGCCGGTAAGGCTGACGAAGCGGGAGATCGAGGTGCTGAGCCTGATTGCGCAAGGCATGTCCAGCAAGGAAGTTGCGGACACGCTTTTCGTGAGCAAGCGAACGGTTGATTTTCACCTGGCCAACATCTATGACAAGCTCCAGGTCAACAACCGGGTCCAGGCGTTCCGAATGGCGACGAGGCTCGGGCTCATTCCTTTCGAGCCCCAGTTCAGCCAGGCGGGCGGCGAGTCCTAAGGCTCAGAGCAGTATCCGAACGCGCGGGGCCTTGCCGGCGGCAAGGCCCCGTTTCGCATCACAAGCGGCACGCCCCCGAGCTACCTCCGTGCCCTACGGCGCAGGAAGAGAAGCAGACCGGGCAACAGCGCTGCCATCGTGGCAGGTTCCGGCACGATCTCGAGGCTCGCGCAGTCTGCATAGCCGTACAGCACGGCGCCGGGCATGCGCAGCGGGTCGTCGCGGAACATCAGCTCGAACAGCACGAAGCGGGTTCCAACCGGCAGCACCCCATTCACCGTGACCTGTTCCCACGTGGCGGCATTGTTGTCCAGCGTGAACGCACCGCTACCGAAGGCAAGGCTGTAGGTCCCCCAAAGGCCGTTCGGGTCCGTGGAGTAGTGAATGTTGATCGCTACGTCTGCAGGCCCTGGCGGCACCGGAAGGTGCGCGTTGAAGAAGGCACTCGCGTTGGCAACCGCAAGCCCTGCATCGATCAGCGCGGCGTACGAGGTTACGTCTACGAACTGCCAGTTCTGACTCCAGGTGAGCCCGTCGTCCCACGCGCGGAGCATCGCGTTACCCTCGTACGGCGAAACCCCGTCGCCCTGAGGTCCGTAGGCGATATCCGCAGCCTCTACTCCCCACATGCCTGCCGTTCCAGGCAGGCCGCTAGCAAGGAACCCTAGCACAGGCAGCGGATTCTGGCTCGTCTCGAAGCAAGGATCTACGAGCAAGTTCTGCCCGAAAGCTACTGCAGCGACGCACGACATGGAGCCGGCAATCGCCGTCTTAGTGAATCGGTTCACCGTTCGAAAACCTCCAAATCTCGTTGAGATCAGTTTCCTATCCGGTGAGGATGCGCAAACCAACGCAAAGCATCTCGGCCCAAGTGAGGGACACTGCCCAGCGCTTGCTCGAGCTGCGCGGGCCTGCCCACACTAAGCGAGGAGCAAGTCTGACAGAAAACCAAAAGTTTGTCAATCGTGGCTAAATAAGTGTCGGAGGGTTGAACGGGAAGCCTAGACCCGGGCACGCATCCATGCGGCGTTGTTCGCGGGCATGTCGGGGTGCCAGTCATGACCGAGCCCTTCGTACTCGATCAGACGCTTGGGCTCGGGCAGGGCGTTGAAGATGGCCTGTACCGTGTTCGGCGGACACGCCGGGTCCTTGGTGCCATAGCTCACCTGCACAGGACATCTCACCCGGGTGGCCATGTTCACGGTGTCGTAATAGGAGAGCGTGGAGAGCACGGTCTCCATTCCCAAGGCGCGCGCATCCGCGAAGTCCTTCATCTCCTTGTAAGGATACCGATAGGCCGCTTTCCGAATGGTCCAGGGCATGGCTGCCAAGAACGGCAGGTCGGCGCAGGCAGCACACAGCCTCTCAGACAGTGCAGCCAGCATGATAGCCAAGCCGCCCCCCTGGCTCAGCCCCGCACAAAATAGCCTCTCCGGCAGCACCTCTGGCTGTACAGCGAGAATCTCCAAGCCGCGTAGGGCATCCAGCACCACCGTTCGGTACACCCAGGTGTCGGGCCCCTCCAGACCACGAGCCAGGTACCCCTTTTCCGGCACATACGGCTCCTCGTGAAACGCCGGCAGGCCGTGCAGGTTGAACGACATGCTTACGAAGCCTGGGTAGCACGAGTACTGGTCGGGTGGGTGCGACTCGTTGCCGTAGGCGGGCAGCCACAAGAACGCGGGGGCAGGAAGTCGCACCCCGTCTGGGATCGCGATCCAACCGTGCAGCAGCCCTCCGGCGTCACCTTTGAAATCAATGCGCTCGATGCGGTGACCTGGAATGTCATCCTCGGGGTAGTGCTCGCGGATGTAAGCCGGCGGCCTGCGGGCGCGCGCCGCAAGGACCCCGTCCCAAAACTCGTCGAAGTCCTCCGGCGGATAGGGCGGGAGCACCGGCGGTGCTTGGGTCATTCAGAGACGGAGCGCTGAACCGGATCCACATGGAGTCCGGTCGTGTGAAGCCACGCAGTGGCCCGCTGCACATCCTCCAAGGCGCCTTCCAGCTCGATCTCTACCCAGCCCGAGTCACGGTCGATGTGCGCCCTAAGAATGTTCACTTTGACGTCGAACTGCTGGCTCAGGCTCCAAAGCCAAGGCTTGCGCGCCTGCTCTCCCACTGCAACCAGCTTCATCTCAACTTTGGTCATCCGATGCACCTACCCTACGACATTTCGATTGTACCTACCGCTCCGTAGCGGTCCCGGGAGCCCGAGCGAGGTCCTCCGGGGTGTCAGTGTCCCGAAGGACGCCAGGGTCGCCGGTCTCGACCTCCCGAACCGCGAGCCCATCGTGACGCAACAGGTCGCTGAGCCGCTCTGCCGACTCCAACACCTGCAGCGCCGGACCTCGCGGGATCAATATCGGGTGCCCGCGCCTTCCGCCGCAACACGCTACCAAAACGTCGTCGGGTGCCTGTCTCGATGCCGCGAGCAGTTCTCGCACAGTGTCGGGGCTGATGAACGGGATGTCCACGGGATGCACGAGCCACCTCGACACGACAGCCTCCTCCGGCCGGATACCGACGCGAACGCTAGAGATCATCCCGCGGTCAGGCTCGGGGTTGAGCACGACCTCGGCGCGCGAGTGGAGCAGAAGGGGAGCCACGCTGGTCGCGTGGTGCCCCAACACCACGCGGACCCCATCACAGCCGCCTTCGAACAGCTTGGAGACCACGGTCTGCACAACCGTCGAGCCCTCGAGGGGAAGGGTCGCTTTGGGAACGCCCATTCGAGACGAGCGTCCAGCGGCGAGCACGACCGCGAGCGTCAACCGCGCGCTCCCTCGATGAGGCAGCGGACGTATCTGACTTGCCCGGCATGATACAGCGCGTGCTCGATGTGCATGTCGAAAAAGCTCTCCGCGGACATCGTCTTGCCTCCCCAGGTGGTTACTTTGCGCCCCAGATCGCCGTCGGACAGACCCGAAAGAGTGTGCCTCAGCACTTGCTCGCCGCGCTCTAGCAGTCGCTTAGCAGCGCTGAGCGTGCCTTCCCGTACTTCAGGGAGCGCCATCGCCTTCTCCCAGTCCAGACTGCCGTCGCCGAAGGCCATGGAGTGCTGCACGAGCATGTCGGCGGCGACGTGCACGACGATCTCGCGGATGCTCCCTTTCGCCCAGGGAAAGCCCTTGTAGTGACCGGGAGCCCACTCGGCGTCGGCTTCACTCAGCCCGCGCAAGGCCGCGTCCACACTGTGCCATTCGCTCGTGTGGAGCGCGGCATCCAGCGACCGCGCCAGCTTGTCGGTTAGCGTTCCCATCTGTGTCCCTTGCTCACCCCTTCGCGAGCGCGCCGGCTGTTCCTTCGTGCGCTCTCTGTCTGCCGAGCAGGTAGGAACCGGCGGGACGCCGAGACTACGATGGCTCCATGTCGTCCAGACGGGCCACCTCTACGTGCCACGGAGTGCCACCGGCGGAGCGCATGGCCTCCACCACGGCCTCTTCCCTACCCGGTGCCAGCGCGAACAAGCACCCGCCGCCGCCGGAGCCGTTCACCTTCCCGCCCACTGCACCGGCGGCCAGCGCAGCGCCCAGAATGGCATCGATTCGCTCCGTGGATACTCCCAGCCTGCGAAGCTGCTCGTGGTGAGCGGTCAGCAGTTTGCCGAGCAAGCTCGGCTCGGCGTCTTCTTCGAGAGCCCGGAGCCCACGCGGCGTGAGATCGCGGCTGATCCACTGACACTCCAGCAGGTCTCGCTCCTGCAGGCTCAGCCCGCTTGTCAGGCGCTGCATCTCCTCGATGGGTGTAGATGCGATGTCCAGGTGCGGTGCCAGCGCACGCGCCTTCTCCAATGCGTCGGTGAAGCGCTTGCGGGCCGTGGCCAGCGTCTCGATGGTCGCCTTGGGCTGACCCGAGTAGCACAGAATGATGCCCGGCACCCCCGCACGCAGGGGCCTACAGGCGAACGGCGGCCGCGTATCCACCCAGATCACGCCGCCGTAGGCCGCAGCGAAGTGGTCCATCATCCCGCCCGGCTCCTCGAACTCCTTCACCTCGGCCGCGTGGCCTAGACGCGCCAGGTCACCCGGCTTCCGTGCCCTCGCATCACCGGCCGCACGCAGCAGGAACTTCATCCACGCGACAACCAGCGCCGAGCTGCTCGACACGCCGGCCTGCTGTGGTATGTCGCCATGGATGCGCACGCGGTACCCGCTCGGCCAGCGAACGCCCTCTCGCAACAGCACGTTCACGCACGAGGCGAGGTAGTCCCGCCCGCCTTCATAGGCGTTCTCTCGGGTCAACGAAAGCGTACGCGCAGTGCCGAGGTCCGGCAGCTCGATTTCTGCTTCGGACGACGTGCTCGGCTCGCCCGATACGAAGATGTAGCGGGTGATTGCCGCCGCCACCACCGGAAGACCGAGGTAGTCCTGGTGCTCCCCGAAGAGGCAGATGCGTCCGGGAGCCTTGACCTCGACCCTCTCCATGCTTAGCGCTTCAGCTTCGCGAACTCCTCGGCGCGCATCCGCGCGATGCTTCCATTCGCGAGCACGCAGCGGCTGCCGTCAGGATGCGGGGCCGAGTCATAGATGAGAGCCACCGTGTTCGGTGGGCGCTTCCGCAACGCCTCGGCGCCCTCGTTCAGCACCGTGTAGTTGATGGCGTAGGGCTTCTTGTTGATTGGGCAGACCCAGAACTCGTCGCTGAGCAACGGACGGAACTCCATCAGGTCCTTCTTGGCGGTCAGGGAGTCCCCCGCTTCGGGCACCTTCTGATCGTGCTTCTGCGCGTACATGCCGATGGCACGAGCCAAGTCGTTGATAGTGTCCAGGCACTTGCGCGCGGGAGTCCCCGGATCGGGCATCCGGTACCTAGCCTCGGAGTAGACCCGCTTAGCCTCGTCGAAGGTCGAGATGGCGGCTTCGGGGCGCCCGTTTTGGCCGAGCTTCAGCGAGACCACGAATCGAGTGCCGTCGGGATGGGGCTGCGCATCGGCGATGATGCCCGCGTACTTCTCCCTCTGCATCGCCTTCTGGTCCATGATCTGATAGCGCTGACCGGTGATTGGGCAGGCGAGAGCCTCCTTGCCCAGCCGCTTCTCGAGCTCCACGTTCACGATCTTCACGACGTCCTCGACGGTCTTGGGCTTCGCTGCCTGGAGAACCGCCTGCACCTCGGGTATGTGGCTGTACAGTTCCAGCATGTGCTCCGCACACTGAGAGGACTGCTTGACCACGGCGGGATCGGGCGGACGGGTCACCGCTTCGATGGGGGTGGCTGTCTCACCGTTCGCCCGAGGTGCACCGTTGCTTGCGGAGCCCTCGGCCGCGGACCCAGCAGCACGTTCTCCCGAAGGCCCCGCTGCTTGCGATGTCGAGGGGGTCTTCTTGATCCGACGCCCCATCTCGTCGTAGCCTGCCTCTTTGGGGATGCAGCCTGCCAGGGCGAGAAGGACCGTCAAAGCGCCCGCCAGCACAACTCTGAGCACCGAAAACCTCATACCTTGAACCTCACGTGAATGATGTCACCGTCCTGCACGACGTACTCCTTGCCCTGCAGCGTTGTCTTGCCGGCATGGTGGGCCGCATCCCATCCACCGCACTCTACCACCATGTCTACCGGCGCCACCTCGGCCCGAATGAAGCCCCGAGCTAGGTCCGAGTGGATGGTTGCCGCAGCATCCAGGGCAGTCGCCCCGACAGGCAGCGTCCATGCTTTCGTCTCTTTCGGGCCGGTGGTGTAGAAGGTGATTACGTGCAGCGCCTCGTACGCGGCGCGGATCAAGCGCTCCGAAGCAGGTCTGCCCAATCCCAAGTCGCTCAGAAACTCCTGCCGATCTTGCTCGTCCAGCGTCGCGATTTCGGCTTCCAGCGTGGCGCACAGCGACACGACCGGCACGCCACGCTGCGCGGCGTCGCTCGCTAGCGATTCCTCACAGTCCTCCGGGCGGGCGGCGGCCTGGTCCTCACCAACGTTCAGCGCGACGATCAGCGGCTTGACGGTGAGGAACTGAAATCCCGAGATCAGCTTTCGCTCCTCGGCTTCCAGTTCGAGACTCCGCAGCGTCTTGCCCTGCTCCAGCTCTCCCTTCAGACGCTGCAGGAGCCGTTGCTCGTTCGATTCCGGCGAGCCCGAGATGTGCGTCTCGTGCTGCTTCTGGAGCCTCTCCAGGCGGTTCTCCACTAGCTGCAGGTCTTCCAGCACTAGCTCGTCCTCGAGTAAGCGATGGTCGCGTAAGGGGTCGAGCTCGGCATGGTGTGTCACCTGATCGTTACGGAAGCTGCGCACCACGTGCACGAGGCAGTCCATCTTCCGCGCCGCGTCGAAGAAATGCCGCTCGGTGCTTCGCGACTCACCAGGGCTGAACCTGCCGACATTGTCATGGAAGTAGACGTGTGCTGGTGACTGCTTCTTGCTGTCGGCCACGCGGCAAAGCCGAGTGAAGCGTTCATCGGGTACCGCAACCGCAGCCAGGTCCCCGGAGTCGTGGCCGGCAGAAACAGCCCGGAACAGCGTGGACTTGCCAACCGAAGGAAAGCCAACCAGTCCGACGTTCACTGGCCGTCACCGCTAGGAGCGTCTACGAAGCGGACATCGAGTGGCTCCTGCGGACGTTGCGCCGGCAGCCACCACACCAGCCAGCCGACGAGCGCCGCCGCAACGAATAGCACGGACGACACCCACCAGCCCCGCTTGAGCCTCGAACGACGCCTTCTCACCGGCTCCGATTATAGCTTGCTCCCGAGCCTGAAAGTTGGAGCGACCTGAGCCGGGCGATGCCCTCCCGCTTGTCCAAGTCTGCGTTGCGGTTTCCACACCACGGAGTGAGTAAGCATGCTGGGCACCCATCTTCGCACGGGCAGCCTTCCACCACACGAAGGGCCAGGTCCAGCCACTCCGGGAGCCTTCGGAACCCCGCCTCGCAGATCCCGACGCCTCCAGGGGCCTCGTCGAACAGTATCACCGTGGGCATACCGCTGCTGTGGTGTCCCATGGTCCAGGTGGAGCCGCTATCGCCTGGGTCGCATCCTACCAACACGGGGAGTGCGGTGGCCAGCGCGTGTTCCAGCGCGTGCAGGCCCATGCCGAACCTCATCCGCTCTTCCTCTTTATCCCCCGGAGGTGGTTGGAGCGTTAGCCAGACTGCCAGCGTCTCATAGGAGCGCTCAGGTAGGTCGAGAGGTTCGAAGCCGAGGAAATGCTCGCTCAGCAGGGCGCGCATGGAGTAGCCCGTGACGAGTTGCGTTACTCGCACGCTTCCAAAGCCGGCCACACCCTGCGGCATTCTGCGCTCGTTGATTTTCAGCAGGATGTCTATCACGGTCTCGGTGCGCGCTTCCGTGTAGTAGGTAAGCTCGGTACGCTTCGCCTTGGCAGTCCGGGTCTCGATGTCGAGCGACTCGATGAGGTACTGCTCGCCCCGATGCAGGTAGGTCGCACCCTCGTGAGCCACCCGGAAAGCCCGGTTCTCTTCCACTGTGCCGAGCCTACGAAGGGTATCGGCGTCAAGTATCTCGTAAGCCGCCCCAGAGGCGCTGCGAATGTCCACGTCGGCAGCAGGTGTACGCCTGTCCGGGCAGAAGTATCGCCCTGCACGGTACTGCAACGACCCATCTTCCACCAACCCGTTCAGCACCGCCTTGGCATTCGGGCCGAACATCGCGACCTCCGACTCGTCCATCGGGCGCTCGAAGACCGCGCAACGGAGTTGCCGCGCTAGCACATAGCGATTGCCAGGGTTGACGTTGGCTTGCTCGTGCCTAGCGTCCAGCAGGGCCGAGGGCTCGCGGACCATGTGCTGCTCCAGCGGGTCGTTGTGCGCCACGAAGAAGACGACTGATGGCTCTGTTCCTCTTCCCGCACGGCCGGCCTGCTGCCAGACGCTCGAAATACTGCCTGGATAGCCATTGATGACGGCCGCGTCTAGCCCTCCCACGTCTATCCCGAGTTCCAGTGCGTTGGTGGCAACGACCCCGAGTAGCTCGCCGCCGAACAGCCGGCGCTCGATGTCGCGCCGCTCCTCTGCCGTATAGCCCCCCCGATACGATTCCAACATGCCTACCAGCTCGGGTGCATCCTCGGCTAGATGGTTGCGAGCGTAGCGCAGCAGCAGCTCCGTGGTCACGCGTGCCCTAGCAAATCCGATGCTGCGGATCTCATGCTCGACGAGGTAGGCGATGAGCCTCGCAGCGTCCAGGTTCGGTGACCTGCGGTCGCCCGAAGGGCCAATCACCTGCGGGTTCCATATAACGAAACTCTTGGGGCCGGACGGCGATCCGTCTTCGTTAATCACCTCGCACTGGCGTCCAAGCAGCGCCTCGGCTAGCTCGCCGGGGTTGCCGATGGTGGCGGAGCATGCGACCACCTGCGGCTGCGGCACGTTCAGCCCGGCGCACAGACGAAACAGCCTGCGCAGGATGTTTGCGACGTGCGATCCGAAGATGCCGCGGTACACGTGCATCTCATCCAGCACCACGAACCGGAGGCCGCGAAGGAACTTGAGCCAGACTTGGTAGTTCGGCAAGATGCCGACGTGCAACATGTCCGGGTTCGTGAGAATGATGCCCGCGCCAGAGCGAATGACGCTGCGCTGCTCCTTGGGTGTGTCACCGTCATACGTGGCGGCTCGCACTCCCGTACCGCGCAGCAGGGCGTGTAGCTTCCCCAACTGGTCCTGCGCGAGCGCCTTGGTCGGAAACAGGTACAGCGCGCGCGCACCCTGCTCTCGGATCAGCCGGTCCAGCACCGGCAAGTTGTAGCAGAGGGTCTTGCCGCTCGCCGTACCCGTCACCACGACAACGTCCTTACCCGCCGAGGCCAAATCCCACGCGCGGCGCTGGTGGGAGTAGAGCCGCTCGATTCGCTGTCTCTTCAGGGCCTCGCGCACGGGCTCCGCCACGTTCTCTGGAATGGGTCGTGTTTTGGCCTCGCGTGCCGGGATCTGCTCGCAGTGTTGGATACAAGGAGCGACGGAGGGCTCCCTGCGAAGCATCTCGAGGAACTCGGTTACGGTCACTGCTGAGCAGTTAGGGCCGCTCGTGCAGCGCGCCGGCGATCTCTCACCGCAAGAAACCGGATCACCCCTCCGCTACCGAAGTAGAGTAGGCTCAGGGGGATAAACAACACCATCATCGAGAACGCGTCGCCGCTCGGCGTGAGGATCATCGAGGCGAACGCAATGCCCACCAGGGCATGCCTCCAGTAGCTCCACACGATCTCCTCCGTGATGATGCCGAGCCGTGCCAACCCGACCAGAAGCACGGGTAGCTGGAATCCCGCCCCGAACGCGATGAACATCTTCACGACGAAGAACACGTAGGCCTTCGGGTCTTGATACAGCTTGGCGTCGGCAAAGTCCGCAAGGAAGCGGAGGAAGAACTTGAAGGCCGCGGGCATCACGTACCACGCGAGCGCAACACCCACGAAGAACAGGACCACCGAGATGGGTGCAACGGTGCGCACGATGCGACGCTCGTTGCGTGTGAGGCCCGGCGCAACGAAGGCCCAGACCTGCAGTACCAAGTAGGGGGCAACCAGCACCAAGCCCATCACTAGGCCGAGTTGAAAGCGTAAGAAGAAGGGCGCTGCGAAGTTGCTAAAGACGATCTCGACGCCTTTGCCCTGCTTCGCGTACTGCAGCAGCGGCGCCGCCAGCGCCTCGTAAACGTACGGCTCCACCACGTAGCCGACAACCCATCCGAGAGACACGGCGATCAGCGAGTTGATGATGCGCGTACGCAGCTCTTCGAGGTGTTCGACGATGGTGCCGCGCTTCTCCTCGGGGTCCGGCAGAGCTTCTTCGGACGGCGCATGCCCCGAACCCGCGCCCGGTTCAGCGTCCGCCACTGTCTAGTTCCTGAGCACCATTTGCACGCGCATACGCACGCGCAGTCTGCCGTCGCCCATTCCTGTCAGTCCGCCGCCCGTCATCTCCGCACCACCGGCTCCACCGGGGCTCATCGCGGACGGACCGATCATGCCGGGCCCCGGCCCGGATGGGCCGTAACCCTCGTCCTCGCTGCGAGGACCAGTGCCTGCGGTCGGACCTCTCGTCCCCCGCGTTCCGCCACGAGTACCGCGCGGTCCCGAGGTAGCCTCACCACCGGTCATGCCGGCTCCACCCGAAGTGCCCTGCACGGTCATCACGAGGTCGCTCTTGACCACCGCGCCGATGTCCATCGCGAACCACACGTCCTGCACTACCGAGACCTGTGCATCCGGGATGGCAGTGCCCTTGATCGTGACAGCTTTCTGGTCGGCCAACTTACCGATTGCGAACTCGTATCGGATGTGAGCGCAGGGCCGGTTCTGCTCCCATTCGAACGCGACCAGCGTTGCCTTGGTGGGGATCTCGGCGACTGTGGCAATCGTGTTCCGGTTCCCGTGGTAGTCCGCGGGGATTTCGGTTCGAGCAGACCACGTCCCACCCAGCTCTTGCGGCTCGGTGGGCAGGGTCGGCAGAGGTAGGAGCACGAGATGTCCCGCACTACTGCCCGAGCTGCCCAACGGGTCAGCATAGCCCGGGCTCGACATGTACACTCTGCGTCCGAACGGGTTGAGCTCCAGGAAAATGGAGTTCAGCTGGTCGTCCGTCACCACGTCGAACCCACCACCGGGACGCTGGAAAACGATGGTCCCCGACTCGTCGAGCAGGGGGCGAGATCTCAACAGGCCGTTGCCGTTGGGATAGACGTTGTAGATGCTATATTCGAGTGGGAATCGGTCCTCGATAAGGATCTGCTCGGCTGCTGTCGCACCACGCTGCTCTTCCTCTAACGAGATGGAAAGCAACGACAGCGTCGCCTTGACGTCGTACACCCACGACGTATTCGGACGGTAGCGGTATTTCAGCACCGCCCCAGCCTTGGGTACGGTGATCTCCTGCTGATTGGCTATGGTGACGTTGACCTTGCTGCTATCAATGACACCGGACGGGCCGTACAACACAACCTCTATGGTGCAAGGGCCATCCGGAAGGCGGAGCTTCTTGGTGTCGAGTAGATACTCGTACACGTCACCCTTCGCCTCGGGCAGCGTAGCTTCCAAAAAGCGCTTCTCCTTGCCGTCGTCCACCCAGATGGACAGGTAGCCGCCCTGGGGGACGCTGTTTTTGGGCAAGTGAACCTTGACGACCTCACGGACCCGAGCCCCTTCCGCAGGCCGAATGATCGTGAATGGAGCCTGCGCGAGGACTCCGACTGCGAGCGCGCTGAGCAGAGCGACTGAGAGGATGCGATTCGCTTTCACTACGTCTCCCTCCGGTGCTACCGAATGCCGTCCGTGCGAGGTAGCGGGCGACTTCTGACCGCCCGGCAGATGCTACCTTGCCGTTGGCTACAAGTCAAGCCGACTCCAATGACGTACGAGGGCTTCGTCCGGATCGGCGACTACAGATGCGATTGCACCCCGTTGCCCAGCCTAAGCGAGACGGCAAGGCCATCCCGCACGGACAGGATGGTGGTCAACAGCTCGGGATCGTCGTAGGCCGCGCGGTTGTACTCGAGAATCGCCTCCGTTGCCCGGTCGGAAGGTGGGTGGGCTACCGCTCCGGACCACAGCACGTTGTCCGTGATGATCAGCCCCCCGACGCGAACCCGCTCCTTTGCGAGCCGCAGTGCCTCCGGGTAGCCCGGCTTGTCTACGTCAATCAGCATCACGTCGAACGGACCGTCGTACCTGCGGACCGCCTCCAGCGCATCGTCCACCTCGAACACGACACGGTCGGCGAGACCAGCGGCGCCGAGGAACTCCTTGGCCTTTTGGCAGTTCGCTTCACTCTTGTCCGTGTAAACCACCCTGCCATCGGGACCGACGGCCATCGCGAACCAGAAGGTCGAGTAGCCGTAACCCGAGCCCATCTCGAACACCTGCTTCGCCCCCAGCATGACGGAGTACTGATAGAGGAGACGCCCACACAAAGGGCCGATGATCGGGAAGTTCTTCTCTGCTGCATAGGCTTCCATCTCGCGAAGCACGGGATGGTGGCTGGGAGCCAGCGAGCGCATGTACTGTTCGACAGCCGAATCGACGATTTGCATAGCTAAACATCGCCCCCCTTCTCGCGCTAGAGTACCTTCTGCGGTCCCTTTCACTCTAGCATTGTCGGAACGCGTCGCCGGGCATCCCAGCGATGCAAGTCTTAGAAGTCCGGAGGCAGGACGCCGGCATTCAACACGTTTCGCCCTCCGTCCAGGATGATCTGCGCTCCCGACATGAACTCGCTCTCGTCAGAGGCCAGATAGACCGCCAGCCACGCAACGTCCTCGGGAGTGCCCAATCGCTTGACGGTCTGCGCCCTGACTTGGCGCACGAAGACCGCCTCGGGGTCCTTCTCGGTTCGGTAGGTAAGCGGCGTTACGATGAAGCCGGGCAACACTGCGTTGACGCGGATTCCGCGAGGCCCGAAGTCGCAAGCCCACCCTGCCGTCATGCCGAGCAGACCACCCTTCGCGGCCCCGTAAGGGAAGGTGCCGGGGAGCGTCCGCAGCGGCTGCGTCGAGGCGATGTTGAGGATACTGCCACCCTCCGTCATCAGGGGAACGAGAGCCTGGACGCAGATCCAAGCTCCTTTCATGTCTAGGTCTATGCACGCCTGCCACGTGGCATCGTCGGCCTCCAGCGGATCGCGAAAGAAGTTCGTACCCGCGTTGTTCACCAGTACGTGCAGGACTTCGAACTCTTTGCGGACCGCCTCTGCCAACGCCCGCACACTCGCCCGGTCGGTCACGTCGGTGCGTACGAAGCGCGCTCGGCCGTCCATCGCCGCCGCAGCCTGCTTGCCAGCCTCCGGGTCGATCTCCGCGAGGTATACGTGGGCGCCTTCTGCAACGAACCGCTCTGCGATGGCGCGCCCGATGCCCGATCCGGCGCCCGTTACCACCGCAATCTTTCCCTCCAACCTGTTCATGACGGTTCGATTCCCCTCGCCGCCGCCTCCTCCCTGCGCAGAGGCGTTACACTAGAGCCATGCCGAAGGAAGGGACGCGTCGCGCAGTCTTCGACATCGGTTCGAGCTCGGTATTGCTTCTCGTCGCGGAGTTCCGAACCGGTCAGTGGAGGCGTATGCTGGAGCGGTGCGTGGTTACGCACCTGGGCGAGGGCTTGGCCGAAACGGACACTCTCTCCGAGCCGGCGATGGAGCGGACTGCGGAGGTCTGCGATACGCTCCTGCAGGAGGCTCGGACGTTCGAGCCGGAGAGCGTCGTGGCCGCGGGAACGATGGCCTTCCGCATGGCTGCGAACTCCTCGCAGATGCTCGAACGCCTCGCACGCATCGGCCTCGAGGTGCGCGTTCTCCAGCCGCAGGAGGAGGCACGTCTTAGCTACCTCTCCGTGGTCCGCGACCCTGCGTTTGCGGGAAGGGTTGACGCCGTGGTGGACATCGGCGGCGCAAGCACAGAGGTCTGTACAGAGTCGACCGAGCACAGCTACCCGATCGGTGCCGCGATGCTTGCCTCGGGTCTGCTGGGCCCCGGCCCGTGCCCGGGCCCGCTGGTCCAGGCGGCCTGCGAGGCTGCCGACGTCCTCTTTGGTTCCGACCCGCCCAGCCAGTGTTCATCGGTCGCGACGGTGGGCTCAACAGGCGTGAACCTGGCCTCGCTTACGCGCGGGCTAGAGTTCGATCCCGATGCCGTCCACGGCTCCGTACTCACCCTGCAACACGTGCGAGGGCTGCGCGAGCGGCTCTGCGGGATGAGCGTCCAGGAACGGGCCGCGCTGCCGGGTCTCGAGGCCGGCCGCGAGGTCGCCATCCACGCTGGAGCACTCATCCTCGAACGAGCTATTACTGCGCTGGGAGCGTCCGTGGTTGGCGTCTCATCCCGAGGTCTGCGCTGGGCTCTGCTGGATGGATTGGCCGAATCAGGCAGGTAATCGAAGAATCTTCGCACAAATGCGTTGCACAATCCCAGGACTCCGCGTAGAATAGGCTTGTCTAGGCACGGCACTTGCCCATTCCGGCAGTGTGCCGATCGGTGGTCCCTCGAGGGAGCGATCGGAGTCTGCGGTTCGCGCACCTCGCGACTCGACAGCGGCTAAGGCCGCCGTGATGCATTTTCGATCTCGCCGGCAGTGGACGGAGGATAGGTAGTTGATGAGCTGTTGGCTGCGCGTTCCGTTCGTCGGCCTAATGGCGCTGGTGCTCATAGCGGCCGTCGGGGGTCAATCGCCTGCGGAAGTCCGGTTCTTGGACGAGTTGGACAGCACGTTTCGCTACTTCGAGACACGGTGGGATGAGCTGAACGGTTGGTGCTACGAGACGATTCCCACCATCGCTTCCCGTCAAGCAATAGGGTCGGCCACCTCGACATTGCCGGGCAGTAGCGTAACTTACGCGTACGACGCCGTGGACGACTTTCAGTCTGCGAGCCGCCCGTCGAATACGGCATGGCAGGGGGGCGAAGGCGTATCGCACTGGGAGTACACCCTCGACATCCAGCAGAGTAAGGCGATCCTGCTCGGCCTCGCCTACCTCGGCTTCACGGCGGATGGGATCTGGGACGTCGCGCTCGAATGCTCGGAAGACGGATTGACCTGGTCCCCGGTAGCTCAAGAGCGGTTTATCGGGAAGGCAGACACCAACCACTACGCGGTGGTGCGCTTTTGGCGCTCGCAAGGGATCACCGGGCGCTATTGGCGGCTAGCGATAGACACGACCGCAACCCCTGGTCCTGGAGTGCGCCCCCAGATCTGGGACATCGCCCTGTACTCCGGTACCTACCGACCGTTGACGCTGCCTAGCGCGCAGTATGCAATGGCAATAGCCGTCAAGCACCGATACGGCCGCGCCACGGCGACAGAGCTCACGCGCGCACAACGTATCTGTGCGAACCTGATGGCCAGCCCACCGCAGGTAGGTATCACCTGGTACGTCACTTTCGACGGTAGCAACACTTACGAGCATCCGCTCTTCTCCGCTTCCATCATGGAGGCGCTGGCGGTCTGCTACCTCTACCTGCCGCTCGATATCGTTACGCGAAGCAAGATATACAATCAGGCACCGTTCATCTACTGGAGCGGCTACAACTTGAACGGTCACTCGGAGAAGTACATCTGGGCGCCCGCAATTGCCTATTGGCTGTACCGCATTCGTGGTGACTATTGGTATCCCCGGCACTACACGAATGCGCTCAAAATGCACCTCGATCTGTTCAACACGGGCGGTGTCGATGCCACCATGACACCCGACTTCAAGCACCGATACGAGAAGAAGCCGGACGATCAGACCGTCTTCAACTGGGGAATGCAGGAGTACTGGCACAACCTCTACGCGCTGTCCTTCTATGACGCCATGCTTGCCGCAGGTGGCGAGGCGTTCAATGGTACGCAGAGAGAACGGTACCGCGCGTGGCAACAGGCAGTGCTGGGCACCTATGCCTTCTGCGGACTGTCGAACATAGACAGCGTTTGGGGCGTCGCGAGAGGGCACTCGTGTCAGTACATCGAGTGGGCAGCCAAGGGACTGCTCGGCATGATCAGCGGGGCGACGCTAAACCGCTTCCCTGATGACGCAAAGACGGCGAGGGCAATCCTCGACAGCTACATCGAGCACCGACACCGCATGGATACGTGGGACGGCGACGAGGAGGATGGGGCCCTGCCTATCGAGCCGCTGCAGACCCGCTCACGCAGCTACGAGCTCGGCAACGAGTACGTCAACCTGAACAAGCTCACCGCGGCTGGCATCTACCTTTCCACCATATCGCTGGCACTGCTGCAGGGCGTCCCGGATATGCCTTCCCATCCGGAGACGGGCCTAGCCAGGTGGTTCTGGAACCGCAAGCACCTACTCGTCAACACCGACTACTACAGCTCCGGCATTATGGGGTCACGCAGAGTAGGTAACGGGCCATCCGTGTTCGAGTATGTGGGCGTCCACCCGACCCGTATCATGGATCGTTTCTATCGGCCCCTCATCAATTATCGCGGCGGTACGACGCAGGCTGATCTGCCCGGGTTCGACTTCCGTCTCGTCTCGGGGGGATCGGTGCTCGCAACCACTCGTTCCGATACGCCGGACGTGCTGGAGATCGTACAGAGCCCGTGGGACCTAGCGGGCATCGGTGACTACGACACTCGCCCACTCGACCCGCGCTTCAGTGCGCTGATCACGAACGGCGTCGTGACTACGGGCCCCTTCACGAACACGGCAAAGGTGTCGTTCTTCCGACGCGTGCTGCGAGACGAGAGGACCATCAAGCGCAACGGATCCGGTCCCTCGAATGCAGACGCATACATACCGTTCGTGCTGAACAAGGGCATGGTCTCCCAAGTACGCGACTTGTCGGGAACGGTCACGACCCTGTACGATGGCGTGATGGGGCGACCGGACCCCGTGCCTCTGGCGAACATCCAATACATCCACAACTTCTATCCCCCGTCTTCCACAATGCCGGGAACTGGCATCTGCATCATCCCGCTCCACAGCGAGATGCAGGGCTACACGGGGGCCGCGCCGAGCATCACGCTCGGGCCGTTTGCCAGCAACTATTCGCACAACGGCACCCTGATGACGCAGGAGACGAGCCGTAACGTGCTCAGCGTGAACTTACTGCAGAGCGAGGCGGTGCCACCCGAGCTTCGGTGGAGAGCATTCTATGCCATCACCGACGGTACGGACGAGGGAGCGAGGCGAGCAGCCGAGTTCTACACCGGCTCCTCGTGGCGCGATGCCTTCGATTCGGAAGGGCTTCCCGTTGTGCCGGGAGTGGAGCGGATCGCATTCAGTGGTCTAGTGCTGGGAGGAATGCTCCATAACACTCACGACTGGAGCTCGACGGCGTGGGACGTCGAAGTGATTGCCGGGCCGCACTTGGATGTTACGTACCTCGGACCTAGTTCGCTTCGGCTGCAGGCACAGAGCCCAACCGTCGCGACCATCAAGCGTCTCGGGCTACCATCGGGTCGCGCGTATGCGGTCCGTCTGGAGGACCGCGTAAGCCAAGAAGTTCGCTTCGCCGGCTGCGTGCCCTCGGGACCCACTGGAGACCTGCTGGTGCCGGTCGCCCTCGGTCTCGGCGACGACCTTGTTCTCAACTTCGTGCCCTATGAGGAGCCGGTCGCCCGAGACGACAGGTACTTCGTCTCGCTGGGCTCGACGCTTATCGTCTCACCGGAGAACGGAGTGTTGAAGAACGACACCGTGATGAGAGGCTATGGGCAAAGCGTGGAGCTAGTATCGCCACCGCGCTACGCCGTGGAATTCGAGCTACATCCCGACGGCTCGTTCATCTACAGGTCGAACACGCTACGTGGCGATTCCTTCACCTACCGCATCACCAACTGCGGAGCGGGGAGCAACGTGGCGACCGTGTCGCTTCCCATGATCAACGTTGCGGTTCCGATACTACGCGGTCGCTAGCGTACTGTATCCGTGACCTTTTTGCGAGAACCCTTTGCCACTCTCTGAGGGTGGGTAGCTAGCGACGCCATGCTGAGCGCCTCGTCTCGCTGAACCTGGTGTCATGCTGAGCCTGTCTAAGCATGACACCGCCGGCCGCACGTTTTCGAATTCACCAGGTGGGCGTGGTGCTTATAGATGCCATGCTTCGACAGGCTCAGCATGACGGTGCTCCTTGTTCTGCCTCGTCACCCGGGCCCGCGGCGACTCGCCGAGACACCCTCCCCTTTATCCTAGCCCTCACCTCTCGCAGCGGGTGGGTCACCGCCGACGTCATGCTGAGCTTGTCGTCTTCCTGAACCCGACGTCATGCTGAGCCCCTCGCCTCGCTGAACCTGGCGTCATGCTGAGCCTGGCGACTCGCTGAACCTGACCTCATGCTGAGCTTGTCGTCTTCCTGAACCCGACGTCACGCTGAGCCCCTCGCCTCGCTGAACCTGGCGTCATGCTGAGCCTGTCGAAGCATGACACCGCCGGCCGCACGTTTTCGAATTCACCAGGTGGGCGTGGTGCTTATAGATGCCATGCTTCGACAAGCTCAGCATGACGGTGCTTGGGGAGGCGCTAAGGGATGTGGTCGTGTGCATGCGACTCGCGATGTCATGCTTCGACAGGCTCAGCATGACGGGGGGGGCGGGGACCCGCTGGGGGGATACGCCCGCATGCTTCGACAAGCTCAGCATGACGGTCCTCGGGGGTGGGCTCAGAGATGTGGTCGTGTGCATGCGACTCGCGATGCCATGCTTCGACAAGCTCAGCATGACGGGGGGGCGGGGACCCGCTGGCGGGATACGGCCGCATGCTTCGACAAGCTCAGCATGACGGTGCTCCTTGTTCTGCCTCGTCACCCGAGCCCGCAGGGAGTCGCCGTTCTCGGTCAAGCGGATGGGCTGATCCCGCGCTCGTCACCCGAGCCCCCGGCAAGTCGCCGAGACACCCTCCCCTTTATCCTAGCCCTCACCTCTCGCAGCGGGTGGGTCACCGCCGACGTCATGCTGAACCCGACGCCATGCTGAGCTTGTCGTCTTCCTGAACCCGACGTCATGCTGAGCCCCTCGCCTCGCTGAACCTGGCGTCATGCTGAGCTTGTCGTCTTCCTGAACCCGACGTCACGCTGAGCCCCTCGCCTCGCTGAACCTGGCGTCATGCTGAGCCCATCGTCTCGCTGAACCTTTCGTCATGCTGAGCCTGTCGAAGCATGACACCGCCGGCCGCACGTTTTCGAATTCACCAGGTGGGCGTGGTGCTTATAGATGCCATGCTTCGACAAGCTCAGCATGACGGTCCTCGGGGGTGGGCTGAGGGACGACGTGGCCGCCTGCTTCGACAGCCACCGCGCACGCAGGGCGGCTGGCAATTTCATCGTCTCGACGATGCTGACTCCAGCGAGATGTCGGGATTCCGACGGGGGCTGGTCGGTGGGCCCGGCCCAGGGCTCTCGTCGCGACATGCGACTCGTCGTGCACCATGGGCACGTGCTCTAGTATTCTTTTGGGCGCTGCGAATTCGGCTTTGAGAGAGGGGAAATGGAAATGGAGCGGTTCCTCATGCTGCAACGAGTGGTATGTGTGGGCGTTGTCCTGCTCGAAGCCGCTGCTTGCGGGGCAGTGGCGGATAGCGTCACGCTCGTCTCGCGGACCTCGGACGGTAAGCCCCCGAGTGCACCGGTCACGGCCGTGGCAATCAGCCGTGACGGTAACGTCATCGGCTTCGCGTCGAAGGCGTCCAATATTGCTGCGGACGGAACGGGAGCATCGGGAGCATACGTATTCACGCGCCCCGACGGCCGTCTCGTGCGCCTGGACGCGTCGGTGCAGGGTGCCAACACCAGCTCGAAGGGTCTGGCGCTCAGCCCAGACGGCCGCTACATCGCGCTCGTGACGAGTGCCGGTGAGGTCTATCTCCACGACCTCAGTACCAAGACCACGGAACCCATCGCGTTGAATGAGCCTGGGCCGATGGGCTCGTGCTCGAGCGAGATCGCCGTCAGCAGGGAAGCAAGCTTTATCGCCATGACCGCCCCTGCTCCGTTCATCAGCCTCGAGAAACCACAGGTATGGCTCATGGATCGCGCCTCGGGCAGCGTCTCTGCCATCTCCTTAGACAAAAACAACCAACCCGCTGGAGCGTCCAGCGTCGTGGCATCCATCACTCCCGACGGCAGGTACGTGCTGTTCCTCAGTGACGCAACGGACCTCCAAGGCGCGCCGAGCAACGGCGCTCGACAGGTCTACCGTTATGACCGGGTGAGCGACAAGATCGAACTCGTATCGCTCGGCGCGGACGGGAAGCCCGCCCGGAGCGGCTGCACGGCTGCTGCCATCTCGGACGACGGCTCGCTCGTGGCGTTCATCAGCAGAGACGATGCGTTGGTTAGTGGCGACGCCAACAAGTCAGCGGACGTGTTCGTACGAGACCTCCGTGCCAAGACGACCCAACGCTGCACCACTGTTCCCGAGGGTGTGGAACCTGCCAGCGTTGCACTCTCGGGAGACGGCAAGCGCGTGTTCTTTCTTTCCAGGTCCTCGGCCCTGCCCGGAACTGGCGGCAGGGGTGCGGCGAACGTGTACTGCTATTCTCGCACCGACAAGTCCACCCGCTGCGTCTCTGCTAACCCAGCGGGGGTGCGGGCGGACGGCAAGTGCGCGTTTCCAGTGGCGGATGCTACTGGGAATGTCTGCGCGTTTCTTAGCGACGCTCCGAGCCTCGGAGCCGGCGGTGTGGCGGGTGTGTTCGTGAGCGAGCCGGCGGCCTCCGCGAATGTCGGACAGCCAGCGGCTGGCGACAAGGAGCTGCGAGGACGCCTGGACCTGAACGGAGACGGCAAGCTAGACCAGCTCGATGTAGACGCGCTGGTGAAGCAGATCGGCAAAGGCGACCTGCACTACGACCTGAACGGTGACGGCGCAGTAGACCTTCGGGACATGAACCTGCTCTTGCAGCACCTGGACTCCCAAGGGTAGTTCCGGCGTCTCGCCAGAATCTTGGCCGCGACGGCGAGGTTACGGGTCGCTGACGGAGACCGAGACGTCAGACCTCGAGGAGGATGCGGGTCGGGTCTTCCACGCACTCCTTGATGCGGCGCAAGAAGGTCACCGCCTCGCGGCCGTCCACGATACGGTGGTCGTACGTCAGCGCGACGTACATCATCGGGCGGATCACCACCTGCCCATCTCGCGCGACGGGCCGGTCCTGGATAGCGTGCATCCCCAGCACGCCCACCTGCGGCGGGTTGACAATCGGCGTGGACATCAACGAGCCGAAGACGCCCCCGTTGCTAATGGTGAACGTCCCCCCCTCGAGTTCCTCCAGCTCGATGCGGTTCTCGCGAGCGCGAAGGGCAAAGTCCTCGATCACCTTCTCCGTCTGCGCGAAACTAAGCCTCTCTGCGTCTCGGATCACCGGCACGACCAGCCCCTTTCCACTGCTGACCGCGATGCCGATATCGTAGTAGTTCTTGTACACGATGTCGGTGCCGCGGATCTCTGCGTTGAGCTGCGGGAACATCTTCAGCGCCTCGATGGCACCCTTCACGAAGAACGACATGATACCGAGGCGCACCCCGTACTTCTTCTCGAACGTCTCCCGATAGCGCGCGCGCAGGGCCATCACCTCCGACATGTCTATCTCGTTGAAGGTGGTTAGCAGTGCGGCGGTGTGCTGGGACTCTACGAGCCGCTCCGCGATCCTCCGGCGGATTGGCGTCATCGGCACGATCTCCTCGAGCCGCCCGGCTTGCGGCGGAGCGGGAGCCACGGGGGCGGGCTTCGGCGGTTCGGGTTTCTTCTCTTCGACTGCTGTTGCAGCGGGCTCGGCTACCTTCGGCTGCTTGCCACTCTTCTTAGGCTTGCCGTCTCCTGCATCGACGGCCGCCTCCTCCATCACTCCGATAGTCTCTCCCACAGCGGCGGTCTCGCCGGGGGCCTTTGCATGCTTTGTCACCCGACCGGACACCGGTGCGGGCAGCTCTAGCGTCGCTTTGTCTGTCTCCAGTTCGACGACGGCCTCGTCCTTCTGCACCATCTCGCCCTCGGCCCGAAGCCACTTGGCGATAGTCACTTCGGTGATCGACTCGCCGACCTCTGGTACCACTAACTCAACTGGCATATCGAGTCCTCCGGTAGTTGCCCGTCATGCTGAGCTCGTCGAAGCATGACCGCACAATCTCTCCCACGAGTACCATGATGAGAGCCCCGCATCGCATGCTTCGACGAGCTCAGCATGACGGGAGCCTGGGGCCTCCTCCTACTCATCACCCAACGCCTCCACCAACACCACACTCTGCTCCAGCTTGTGACTGCTCGCCGAGCCTGTCGCCGGGCTGGCTGACGCTGGGCGGCTTACGCACGCCAACGGCAGCCGCCCACACAATCGGTCCCCTAGTGCTGCTCGCAGGAACCGCCAGGCTCCTTGGTTTTCCGGCTCTTCCTGGACCCAGAAGACCGGAGTACCGTCTTCGAAAGCCTCGAGCGCCTCATTCAGCTGCTCCTCGGGGAGCGGATAGAACTGCTCCAACCGCACGATCACCACGTCGTCCCGTGCATGCGTCTCTCGAAGCTCCGCGAGCTCGTAGTAAATCTTGCCGCTGCAAAGCAGCACACGGCTGGGCTGGGCCCGACTCGGTCGGGGCTCTGGTAGCACTCTGCGAAAGCCACCGGCCGCGCACTCCTCTAGCGAAGACGCCACCTTCGGATGCCGCAGTAGGCTCTTCGGCGTCATGACAATCAACGGTTTGCGAATCGGCCGCAGAACCTGGCGGCGCAGCAAGTGGAAGTATTGCGCCGGCGTGCTCGGTTGGACGACTTGAATGTTGTCTTCTGCAGCCAGCTGAAGGAACCGCTCCAACCGTGCGCTCGAGTGCTCCGGCCCCTGCCCTTCCATGCCGTGCGGTAGCAGCAGAGTGAGACCGCTCAGCCGTCGCCACTTGCTCTCCGCCGAGGCAATGAACTGGTCCACCATCACCTGTGCCGCGTTCACGAAGTCTCCGAACTGCGCTTCCCAAATGACCAGAGCCTCGGGATAGCTGAGGCTGTACCCATACTCGAAGCCGAGGACCCCGGCTTCGGAAAGCGGGCTGTTATAGATCTCGACCGGCGCCTGGTCTTTTGACAGATGTGCGAGAGGCATGTAGGTCGCGCCGGTCTTCACGTCGTGGAGCACTGCATGCCGCTGGCTGAAGGTGCCGCGTTCCGAGTCCTGCCCCGACATGCGAATGCGCACTCCATCGAGCGCGAGCGTAGCAAACGCCAGAGCTTCGGCAGTTGCCCAATCGAGGGGCTTCTTCCCTTCCGCCATCTGCTTCTGAATCTCGAGGCGACGCGCAATCTTCGGGTGGGGCGTGAACCCATCGGGTAACTGCGTCAGCGAGGTTAGGGTCTGCGACAGCCGCTCCACCGGAACTGCCGTCTCGGCGTCGGGAACGTCCGAGTCGCGCCCGCCGACGTAGCCCTTCCAAATCCCGGTGAACGGCTCGTCGCGGAATAGGTAGTCGTCGCTGCGAGCCACAGACAGATGCGACTCCAGCCTTTCCCGGCTTTTGGCAGCGATGCGGTCCGCTTCCTCTCGCGTCACCTCTCCCAGCGCCAGCAGGTGTTCCAGGTAGCCCTCGCGCACCGACTTGCGCTTCGCGATCGCGTCGTAGAGCAGTGGCTGGGTGAAGGAAGGCTCATCTCCCTCGTTGTGCCCCAACCTGCGGTAGCCGTACATGTCAATCACGACGTCGCGCCGAAACTCCCTTCGGAAGTCCATCGCGAGTCGCACCACTTGCGCAACGGCCTCCGGGTCTTCGCCGTTCACGTGGAAGATGGGGCTCTGCAGCATCTTGGCGACATCGGTCGCGTAATAGGTGGAACGGCCTTGATCTGGTCCCGTCGTGAAGCCGATCTGGTTGTTTACGATGACGTGTAGAACCCCGCCTACCGTATAGCCTGCCAACTCGCTCAGGTTGAGCGTCTCTTGAACGATGCCTTCACCGGCGAACGCAGCGTCGCCGTGCACCAGAAGGACCATTCCCTTCTCGCGGGTGCGGTCGTTGGTGCGGTCCATCTTCGCCCTCATACGGCCCACTGCGACGGGGTTCACGAACTCCAAGTGGCTCGGGTTGAAACACAGAGAGAGCAAGATGTCGCGCCCATTCGCTGCGCGCCAACGACCCGAGTAACCCTTATGGTACTTGACGTCGCCTCTGCCCACGTAGAGCTTCGCATCCACGTCTTCGAACTCGCGGAAGATGTCTTGCGGCGCCTTGCCCAAGATGTTGGCCAAGACGTTCAGGCGGCCACGATGGGCCATTCCCATCATGATCTCGACGATGCCCTGCTCCGCCGCCTTCTCGATGGCGAGGTCCAGCAGCGGGATCAGCGTTTCGGTGCCTTCCAGCGAAAAGCTCTTCGCGCCGAGATACTTCTTTTGGATGAACTCCTCGAAGATGACGGCGTCGGAGAGCCTGGTGAGAATTCGCAGCTGCTCCTCTCGGGTGAGCTCGATTCGGTTGCCCGTGGACTCCATCCGAGACTGCAGCCACTCGCGCACCTGCAGGTTATCTATGTGCATGAACTGCACGCCGATAGAGCGGCAGTAGGTATCGTGCAAGCGCTCGAGCACTTGACGAAGCGTCAGCATCTCCGAGGTGCGGATCGTCTCGATGGAACAAGGACGGTCCATGTCCGCCTCGGTGAGGCCGTAATACTCCGGCTCGATCTCCGGAACGCGCTCGGAGCGCGTTCCTAGCGGGTTGACCTGCGCAAGAATGTGGCCGCGGACCCGAAAATTACGGACGAGCTTGTCCACGCGGAGCTGAAACGCGGCAGCGTCATCCGGACACGGCACCTGGACTCCGGCAGCGGTTCCTGCAGGGTCGAAGATGCTGCGAGGCTGAAAAGAGGGGCGCCTGGGTGCAGTCCCGGCACCGTTGGACAGCTGCGAGAAGTACGCACGCCACCCCTCGCTTACTGACGACGGATCGCGAAGATAGTCGTCGTAGCGTTCTTCGACAAATGCCAGGCTTTCGCGATTCGGCAGGTCGTGCCGGTCTGCCATCTTATCCTCCCACCGCGAATCCTACTCTAAAGCCTCGGCTCGGGTCACCGCACGGCCGGGCATGACGGGACCCCTCGCGGTCCGCCAGCCGGTAGGCAGACCGGCTCTCGGCGGCCGCCCCACAGTCACAATCGTGGGCCCGATCTGCGAGGCCCTTTCCGCCTGGCCGACGGCAGGAACGTGAGGAAGTCCGGCGAACAGATACTAGGTTCCGGCGACAATACGGTAGAGAACCCACAACTTCTTGATTTCGGATTGTTGGAGCACTACATCTATTGTATAATGGGGGCGTCGCCCGAGCCCTGTTACTTCCGCTTGGGAGTTAATCTTAGTGTTTCTATCGAGTGCTAGATGCGGCACCATGGGGCCGCGCCGTTGCGATAGAAGGGAGGACCATCGTGAGTTTTGCGCTTAGCACGCGCGGTCTCCGCACGACCCTGGTGGCGCTAGCCACGGTCGGCGCGACGCTTCTCGCGTCGTCTGGGCATGCGGGGTATGTCGCGCGCTTGTGGTTCGAGAACGTAACCAAAGGCACATCCAATGCCGGAGCCCTACTTTGCGACCCCGGGGATCAGATCGCGATCAAGTACTACTTCAGGGCCGACGACCAGACCGGGCAGACCGAGAAGTGGGGCACCATGCAGATTACGCTGATTCTAGATGGGAACGGCGTAATGAGCGAGGCAGATGCGAATACGTGGGCTACTCAGGTGAACGCGGCTTTCGTGCCCGGCGCTTGGTACCCGATCAAGATATTTTGGCAGCCCGACTATGGCGAGATGCGGGACAACGCCATTGACCCGAGCGACCCCAACTACCCATTCGTGGCGAACAAGGGCTTGTACGCCCTGATCGGAGTGCAGGGGACGCGCACCGCTTCGTACAACTTCCCGGCGAAGACGCTGTTCACCTTCACGATCGCTCCGGGATCCGAGGGACAGACGCTCAACTGGGCATTCGACAATCGTGATACCGGGACCGGTCTCTCCACCCGAATCCTGGACTATGTAGGTGCATCGGTGGACATCACCGACAACTACATCCAGGTCACGGGAGGCGGTGGGCCGATGGACACCACGACTTCCGTGGTCGCCGTGCCCAACCCCGCGACGGTCGGTCAGAACGTCTCCTTCACGGCGACCGTGTCGCCGACGCCCGATGGCGGTACCGTGCAGTTCAAGGAAGACGGGGTGAACCTCGGCGCGCCCGTTCCGGTCGTCGGCGGCCAGGCGTCTACGAATAAGACGTACACCACCGCGGGCAACCGGAACATCGAAGCCGTCTTCAGCGGAACTTCGAACTTCAACCCGAGCACAGGCTCCACGACACTCCTCGTCAACAAGGCGAACACCAGTACGGCGGTCAACGCAAGCCCGAACCCGGTGGACCGCGGCAGCAACTCCACGCTGACGGCCACCATCACGCCGACGCCTGATGGCGGTACGGTGCAGTTCAAAGAGAACGGCGTCAACCTGGGCGCCCCGGTCCCAGTCGTGGCCGGACAGGCCCAGACGACACAGCAGTTCAACACGGCGGGCAACCGAACAATCACCGCCGAGTACAGTGGGACCGCAAACTACAACGCCAGCACTGGTCAGACCACGCTCGTCGTCAACAAGACGCCGACCAGTACGGCGGTCAACGCAAGCCCGAACCCGGTTGACCGCGGCAGCAACTCCACGCTGACGGCCACCATCACGCCGACGCCTGATGGCGGCACCGTGCAGTTCAAGGAGAACGGCGTCAACCTGGGCGGCCCGGTCCCAGTGGTGGCCGGACAGGCCCAGACGACGCAGCAGTTCAACAACGCTGGTAACCGCACGATCACCGCCGAGTACAGCGGGACGACGAACTACGCGGCCAGTACCGGCACTACGAACCTCTTGGTCAACAAGACTCCGACCGGGACCACGGTCTCGACCTCGCCGAACCCGTCCAAAGTCGGCCAGAACGTGCAGATCACCGCAACGGTGAGCCCATCGCCCGATGGCGGAACGGTGCAGTTCAAGGTCAACGGTGTCAACATCGGGGCACCGGTGAGCGTGGTTGCCGGCCAGGCGCAGACCACCTATGCGTTCCCCGCAGTGGGCGTCCAGTTGGTGGAAGCCGTCTACAGCGGTACATCTAACTTCGAGAGCAGTGCCGGCTCGGCGGACCACACGGTACAGAAGACGCCGACCACCACCACGGTCGTAGCCGCACCGAATCCGGCTCAGGTGGGTCAGCAGGTCACGTTCACCGCGACCATAACACCCACTCCGGATGGCGGTACCGTACAGTTCAAGGTGGACGGCAGCAACGTCGGCGGACCGGTCAGCGTTGTTGCCGGCCAGGCCACGCTGCAGCAAACCTATGCTACGCCTGGCTCGCGCTTCGTCGAAGCCGTGTACAGTGGCACCGCCGGTTATGAGGGCAGCACTGGAAACACCACGCTGCAGGTCAACAAGGCCATCACGACCACGACTGTCACCTCTACGCCCAACCCGTCGGTTGTCGGCCAGCCCGTGACGCTCAAGGCGACGGTCACTCCGACGCCGGACGGCGGCACCGTGCAGTTCAAGGTGGACGGTACGGACGTGGGCGCACCGGTTGCGGTGGTCGCAGGCGTGGCCGAGTACGTACACACCTTCGACTCGACCGGCGTCAAAGCGCTGACCGCCGTGTACAGCGGCACCGACAACTACAACGGCAGTACCGGCACGGCCACGCACACCGTTCAGACGGCCGAAGCCGGCCTCTTGAACATCTTGTGCGGGCCCTCGGTGGACGATCCGTTCAGCGGGCTTCCAGTCACGGTGTTCCGGCCGCAGGTGCTGAACATCGACGGCATAACGATCCGCGACGTCTTGATAGCCAACGGCGTGGACATCAACGACCGGTTGATCGTGCAGGCCGTGCGCATCAAGAAGGTCACCCCGTCCTGGAAGTGCACCGCGTTCGTCACGGGTCCCGGCTCTGGGCTGAACACGAACTTCGACACCGGTCTGAAGTTCGCGAACAATCAGCGGCTGAACGACCCGATCTGTAACGTGGCGTTCCAGCTTCCGCCGGACGGGCCGTGCCTCGGCAACCGCGCGCTGCTGTTCTCGCCGCCGGAGACCCTGTACGAGCTGACGGTGGTCTACGTGGTACTCGACGATCAGGGCAGGCCGGGACCGCCGCAGTATGCGACGGTAGAGTTCAAGGTCAGGGTTTCTGACCGAGAGCAGATCAAGTGCCTGATCGAGTACTTCTCGACGGTCGCGGTCGGGGCAACCCAGAAGCCGAAGATCAGCGAGGAGTGCCGAGACGCCCTTTACCGGGCGCTGGACATTCAGGACGACCTGGACGCACTCATCGCCTTCGAGACGGTGGTGGCCCAATGCTCCGTGGACTTCCCGAGGTTCCTCGCCAAGGACACCGAAGGTAGGTACGACGTGCGCTGGTTCCGCGACTACCTGATTGACAGCGACGAGGAGCCAGTCGGGTGTCTGCTGGTCGAGATGGTGAACGCTCTGCTCTGGAAGTAGCCTGACGGCTGCGCTCCGAGTGTGAGCTAAGGTCGAGGCCGCCTGCGGGGAACCGCAGGCGGCCTTCGAGTCTGTGTGGGCTGCGTCGACGTGCAGCGGGCTCTCGGTGCGCGCGCGCACGGTCGCCAGTCCCTCCCACCTCCCGGCCGGAGGCTGGCCGCGGGGAGCACCGAGTATGCTCCCGGAGCAGGCAATGGAGGCCCGGAGGCGAACCGATTCCCTATGCTCTCACTTGTCACCGCCATTCTCGCTGCGTCCTCGGCACAGGTGCTCACGGAGGTGAACCCGCTCATGATCGTGCCCAAACCCGTACGTCTGGAGTCCTCTGGTGGAGTCTTTCCTCTCAGCAAGGGAGTGTCGCTGCTCTTCAACCCTGGCGACGGCCCAATGCTGAACGCGGCCAAGCGCCTTCAGGAGTACCTGGCCTCCGCGGGCGCAAAGGTGTCTCTCTGTGCGACGTCCGCCACCGATCCGCCAGTGCGTGGCATTCTGCTGACCACGCATGGCGCCGACCCCTCCCTAGGCGAGGAAGGCTACGAGTTGGTCATCCAATCCGACCGCGCTACCCTCCGCGCACCAACACCTGCAGGGCTATTCTGGGGCACACAAAGCTTGCGACAGATGTTGCTCGCATCCGATGGCGCGGCCCTTCCGACCTGCCGCATCTGGGACAAGCCGCGCTTCCGGTGGCGCGGTAGCCTGCTCGATTGCTGCCGCCATTTCATGACGAAGGACTTCGTGAAGAGATATATAGACCTGCTCGCGCTGCATAAGCTGAACGTGCTCCACTGGCACCTAACCGAAGACCAGGGCTGGCGGATCGAGATCGAGCGGTATCCCGAGCTTACGCTGAAGGGCGCATGGCGCGGCGAAGGCGCGAACCGACACGGCGGCTTCTACACCCAACGAGAAGTACGGGAAATCGTCGAGTATGCCGCGCAACGCCATATCATGGTGGTACCGGAGATCGAGATGCCTGGCCATTCCATGGCAGCACTCGCGTGCTATCCTGAGCTGTCGTGTACCGGCGGTCCCTTCGAAGTCCCGACGCAGTGGGGAGTGTTCGCAGACGTGTACTGTGCGGGGAACGAGCAGGTGTTCGAGTTTCTCGAAAACGTGCTGAAAGAAGTGGTAGCGCTCTTCCCTGCGCCGTACGTACACATCGGCGGAGACGAGGTGCCGAAGACGCGCTGGCAGAAGTGCCCGAAGTGCCAAGAGCGCATGAGCAAGGAGGGGCTGAAGGACGAGCACGAACTGCAAAGCTACTTCATCCGCCGCGCCGAGCGAATGCTGGCCGGGATGAACCGTAAGCTGATTGGCTGGGACGAGATTCTCGAGGGTGGTCTCGCACCCAACGCGACCGTGCAATCGTGGCGTGGAATGGAGGGCGCAGTGGCCGCAGCGAAGGCCGGCCATGACGTGATCGTGTCACCCACCACCCACTGCTACCTGGACTACGGCCATGATAGCACGAGCCTTCAGAAGGCCTATTCCTTCGAGCCGATTCCACCCGAGCTAACCCCCGAGGAAGCGAAGCACGTGTTAGGTGGCGAGGGCAACATCTGGACCGAGTATGCCCCCCAGGAAGTGGTGGACGAGCGAGTATATCCCCGCCTGAGTGCTTTGGCAGAGGTGTTCTGGTCGCCTAAGGATCAGAGAGATTGGCAAGACTTCACCGCTCGCATGGGTGTCCACTACCATCGACTGGACCGCCTGGGAGTGAGATACTACCTGGAGCCGCCGCGCTTCCTAACCGACGACGAGGTGTTCCTAGACTCCATCAAGGTGGAAATGCAGCCCAGCGTTCCAGGTGGAACGATTCGCTACACCCTGGGTAGCGACCCATTAGACCCAGACGCGGCCACTTACCATGAGCCGATCGAGCTGGTCGAGACTACCACCGTAAGAGCAGTTACCCACACACCGGCCGGACGGACGTCGCCGGTTACTGAACGCACGTTTCGCAAGGAGGCGATTCTACCGCCAGTCGCTGTAGGTAAGGACGCTCCTGGTCTCCAGGTCTACTACTATGAGGGGAAGTGGAGTAGTATGCCCTCTGTGAGCAGCGAGACACCGATCGCGGCCGGCATCGTACAGGACCTCGACCTCGGTTTCGCTAAGCGCGACCACGACTTCTTCCTCTCTTTCCGAGGCTACTTGACGGTGCCCGAGGACGGAGTGTACACCTTCTACCTAACATCGGACGATGGTAGTGTTCTGCGGATCGGAGATCGGCTCCTGGCAAACAACGATGGCCTGCACCCAGAGAAGACGGTGACTGCTAGCATCGCTCTGCGCGCGGGTCGGCACCCGATCGAGGTCGGCTACTTTCAGTCAGGTGGTGCGATGGCACTACGGCTCGAGTACAAAGGCCCCGGTATCCCGCGCCAACGCGTTCCAGCCTCCGCCTACTCTCGCCGGGAGCAGTGAGCGTCCGTGGCAGCGTCACTCTGCCAGCAGACCATCATGGTGGGCCAGTGGACGCATCCGGGCCTGTCCGTTAGCGGACCCCCCAGCCCCGTCATGCTGAGCCGGTCGAAGCATGCGGCCGCATCCCTTCGGGAACCTCCAAGGACCGTCATGCTGAGCTTGTCGAAGCAGGCGGCCGCATCCCTTAGCGGGCACCCAAGGACCGTCATGCTGAGCCTGTCGAAGCATGGCATCGGTCAGTGCCAGAGCCACTTAGGGATCTCGAAAACGTGCGGCCGGCGGTGTCATGCTTCGACAGGCTCAGCATGACGACGGGGTTTGGCATTGGCGACAGGTACAGCGTGGCGACAGGCTCACCATGAGGGCGGGGTTTGGTGTTGGCGACAGGTACAGCGTGACGGCAGGCACAGCGTGACGGCGGGTTCGGCATGACGTCGCCGGTGACCCATCCGCTGGAGTGGTGAGGGCTAGGATCGAGGGGAGGGTGTGTCGGCGACTCGCCGAGGGCCCGGCTGACGAGGCAGAACAAGGAACTTCGTCATGCTGAGCCGGTCGAAGCAGGCGGCCGCGCATCCCTTCGGGAACCTCCAAGGACCGTCATGCTGAGCTTGTCGAAGCATGGCATCGGTCAGTGCCAGAGCCACCTAGGGATTTCGAAAACGTGCGGCCGGCGGTGTCATGCTTCGACAGGCTCAGCATGACGACGGGGTTTGGCATTGGCGACAGGTACAGCGCGGCGACAGGCACAGCGTGACGGCGGGTTCGGCATGGCGTCGCCGGTGACCCATCCGCTGGAGTGGTGAGGGCTAGGATCGATGGGAGGGTGTCTCGGTGACTCGCCGAGGGCCCGGCTGACGAGGCGCTCGGCATGGCGTCGCCGGTGACCCACCCGCTGGAGTGGTGAAAAGCAGAAGCAAATGGCATGATACACGCAGGAAGGAGATAGCTTAACATGACAATCGCAATCGTTGGATGTGGTTCGTTCGCACACAGTTTCATTCCGCTGTTTCGGGCGCACCCTCTGATTGACGAAGTGGTGCTCTGCGACCTGGACGAGGGAAAGCTGTCCGAGACTGCGGCGAAATACCACGTCACGCGCACTTTCCCCTCCCTCCAGGCTGTGCTCGAAACAGACGTGGATGCGGTAGCCATTTTCACCCAGAACTGGTTGCACGGGCCGCAAGCTGTGCAAGCTCTTCTCGCTGGCAAGCATGTCTACTCCGCAGTGCCTCCGTGCATCAGCGTGCAGGAGGTCGAGAGCCTGGTTAGTGCAGTAGAAGGGACCGGGCGCATCTATATGCTGGGAGAAACCAGCTACTACTACCCAGGCACTATCTACTGCAGGCAGCAGGTTGCGAAGGGAGCCTTCGGCCGGGTCGTCTACTCCGAAGGGGAATACTATCACGACTGGGACCACGGCCTGTACGATGTGATGCAAACGCGAGGGGGCGAGCAGTGGCGTCGCTTCGCCGGAAGTCCTCCTATGCTATACCCCACCCACTCCGTCGCTCCGATCGTGTCTGTGCTCGGCCAGCGGATGACGCACGTTTCCTGCCAGGGCTTCGAGGACAGCGAGCAGCAGATCTACGGCCCCGCAACCAACGTCTGGGACAACCGGTTCTCGAATCAGTCGGCTCTATTCCGCATGTCCGATGGTAGCGTGTGTCGCATCAACGAGTTCCGCCGCATCGGACACCCGTGTGTCGAGAGGATGTCCATGTACGGCACCGAAGGATGCTTCCAGGATACGGTGGCCGGCGCGGTGTGGACGGGCAGGCACGAAGTCACACGCCTGGACGACCTGCTGCGATGCGCGAAGCGCATGCCCGATGGCACCGAGGTCCCCCCGGACTCGGCCCAAGCGGCTTTCCGCGACGTCTCCCCGATCCACGACCTTCTGCGCCTCCCGAAGGAGTTCTTGGGCCTGCCGAATGGGCACTTCGGCTCGCACCAGTTCCTAGTCGACGACTTCGTGAAGGCCGTCCATGCAGGCGAGCAGCCTCCGAACAACGTGTGGCAGGCTGCTCGATACGTGCTCCCGGGCCTCCTTGCCCACGAATCCTCTCTGCGGGGTGGCGAGCTGTTGGAGATACCCGACTTCGGGGATCCAGCCTCCTAGCAGAATCAGATTTCTTCCGTTACGCGGCATTTCCGTGACACCTGGCCCAGAGTAACCCCGTCTGAACAACGCCTGGTCTACACTGGCCACTCGGTGCGGCAGAGGGCCGTGAAGGAGGCAACCGAATGCCTAAGAAGAGCAAAACCAAACCGGAACAGAATGGTCCCGTATTCTGCGTGATGGGCGCAGGCAACGGGGGCCTCGCGATGGCCGCCCACCTGTGCCTCATGGGTTTCCGTGTGCGGCTGTACAACCGCAGCGAGGCGCGCATTCAGCCCATCGTTCAGAGCGGCTACATCCAGCTCATCGCGAGCCACGAGCGCGACGACCTGCCGAGCGGCCACGCGGAACCCGAAGTGGTCACGAACGACGCGAAGAAGGCGCTGCCGGGTGCGGACATCGCCATGGTGGTGGTGCCTGCGACAGGGCACGACTTCATGGCGGAGCAGTGCGCGCCCTATTTGAAGGAAGGCTCCATCGTAGTGCTCAACCCCGGCCGGACCGGCGGCGCGCTGGAGTTCCGGCACCGCTTTCTACAAGCTGGCGGCAACCCCGGGGTCATCATCGCAGAGGCGCAGACGTTGCTATACGCCTCGCGAGCGCTCAACCCGGCTCAGGTTCAGATCTTCGGTATAAAGAATAGCGTCCCGGTGGCTGCCATCCCCGCCTACAAGACCCCCGACGTCATCCGCGCACTCTCTCCTGCCTACAAAGAGTTCGTGCCGGGCGACAACGTCATGAAGACGAGCCTCGACAACATCGGGGCTATCTTCCACCCGGCCGTCACGGTGCTGAACTGCGCTCGCATTGAGAGCACTCGCGGTGACTTCGAGTACTACATCGAGGGTATCTCGCGCTCGTCTGCGCTGATCCTGGAGGCGATAGACGCCGAGCGGGTCGCGGTGGGTGCGGCGATGGGCTTCAACTGCATGACCGCCCGGGAGTGGCTGTACATCGCCTACGATGCCGCCGGGCGAACGCTTTTCGACGCGATTCGAGCGAACTCGGGCTATTACGGCATCAAAGCTCCGCACACCCTCGCACACCGCTACCTGACCGAGGACGTTCCCATGAGCCTAGTGCCCATCGCCTCGTTAGGCGACATGCTCGGGGTGCCCTGCCCGACCATAAAGGCCATCATTCACCTCGCCGGCCTGATCCACGAATGCGACTACTGGAAGGTGGGACGGACGGTGGAGACCATGGGCATCGCGGGTATGAGCCTGCAACAGCTGAGGCGCCTGATCCTGGACGGCGACCAGCCGAGAGGGCGAAAGGCTGCCAACGGCAAACCCGCGGTTACCAAGGCGACTGGGCCGACACGCACGCGCTAGAGTTGGTATACGTCAGTCATGGGTACTTCAGAGGTTCGCCGGGGCGAGGTGTTCGGGTTCGTACGGCCTTACGTGGATGCGCACACATTGGGCGTTGCCACGGTCGAGCAGCTGCTGCACGACTGCGGTTATCGCACCGTGATAGCGGATGCGCGAATCTGCGAAGCAACCGGGCGACCATCGCGGCTGGACAACGTGGCAATCCTGGAACGGTGGATCAAGGAACAAGGCATCAGTCGGCTGGGCTTTAGCTACCGCTTGGACCCTGCAGAGGGCGCTGAGTTGTTCGGGCGGCTCCTTGACCGGCTGCGCTCGCGACGCCTGCTTTCAGCGCAAGGCGGCCCGTTGCGAGCGCTGTACTTTGCAGGTCTACCCGCCGCGTGTGCCGCAGTGAAACGGGAGCACGGGGACTTGGTCGGCGTGTTCGTTGGCGACGAGACTCCCGCAGAGACGCTGGAGAGGCTGGGCATCCCGAGCCACCTGGTGCCGCGCGAGATCAGTGAGCACGCGGCCTATGACGAGGCACGCTCGGCATTCGGCCGGGACTTGGTTCGGTCAGGGCGACATCTCGCGGTCGGGCCCGTGGACCGCACTGGGTACGCGGAGTTCGGGACGGCGTCGGACACGCTCGCCGCGCGCGTTGGCCACGGCAAAGAGCGAGGACTTCCGCCACTCATGCGGGCGCACGTCGGGCCCTACGAGCCGAATCGGGCGCGAGCGGTCCAGTCCTTCCTGGACTGGACGCGACAGCTTGCGGGCGCGGGCCTTCTGGACGTGCTTTCCGTCGGAACTTCGCAGCTAACGCAGTCCGACTTTGGCAAGGACTGGGGAGACAAGCCGAATGGTGGCGGAGTCCCGATCAACTCGGAGGCCGAGTTCCGGGCGGTTTGGCAGGCGGCCCGCCCGATGCTGGTTCGTACTTATGCCGGGACCCGCAACATTCCCGTGCTCGCTCGCATGTACGAGGAGACGATTCACATAGCCTGGCACGCTCTCTCGTTCTGGTGGTTCTGCCTGATTGATGGTCGCGGGCCTCACACTGTGCTGGAAAACTTGAGGGAACATGTCGAGACGCTGCGTGTGATCGCGGACACCGGCAAGCCCTTCGAGCCGAACATCCCCCACCATTTCGCATTTCGCGGAGCGGACGACGTGACGTACATCGTGTCCTCGGTTCTGGCGGCGAGAACGGCCAAGCGGCTCGGGGTGCGTAGGCTCGTGCTCCAGACGATGCTGAACACGCCGAAGTACACGTGGGGCATTCAGGACCTGGCGAAGGCTCGGGCTCTGTTGGCCTTGGTGCGTGAGCTGGAAGACGAGCGATACACCGTTTACTTGCAGCCGCGCGCCGGTCTCGACTACTTCTCGCCAGATCTAGACAAGGCCAAAGCTCAGCTAGCTGCGGTCACAGCGCTGATGGACGACATCGAGCCCGACGACCCGACGAGCCCACCGATCATCCACGTCGTGAGCTACTCCGAGGCATCGCACCTTGCTGACCCCACGGTGGTCAACGAGAGCGTGCAGATCACACGGGCTGCCCTCGCCGAGTATCGCCGCTTGCGCGCGAGTGGCAAGGTCGAAGACATGGCTCGCAACCGCGAGGTCATCCGGCGCACGGACCACTTGCTAGCCGAGGCGCGTGCCGTGCTCGAGGAGGTGGAGGCGTCCATCCCCGATCCCTACTCCCCAGAGGGACTTTATCGAGCCTTCTGGGCCGGCTTCCTGCCTGTACCTTACCTGTGGGAGGGGAGAGAGGAGTTCCGGCACGCCCTCGGATGGCGCACGCAGCCGGTGAACGGGGGGGTGGCGGTGGTGGATGAACAGGGCAAGCCGATTCCGGCCCGAGCGCGCGCTCGGGTTGCCGCGGAGATCGTGCGCTCGCAAACTGGTCCGACCTCGGGATGAGCGTCGCAGCGGCCCCTCCGATTCGCCTTGCCATCTAGCACCTTTGGCAAAGACCGATTGGCTAGTCATCTCCGGCGCCCTCGCGGAGGCTCGCTCATCCCTCAGCCACGCAGAACCGGCGTTTCGCCGGACCAGCACTTCGCCGAGACGGCGAAAACACGCGCGGCGCGCGCGTCGCCTTTAGGTCGCCGGGACGGCGTCATGCAAGCCTCCTGCCATACTAGGCGCTCGTAGGAACATGATCGAACGCGTCATCGCATACCTGGCCGAGAACCCCATCCTGCTGCTGTTCGTCGTGGCGGGCATCGGGTACCCCTTGGGCCGGCTACGCATTGCCGGCTGCAGTCTCGGCATCGCGGCGGTTCTCTTCGTCGGCTTGGGTCTTGGCGCGCTACATCCCGAACTGAAGTTGCCCGAGATCATCTACCTTCTGGGTCTCACCGTCTTCGTGTACACCATCGGGCTCAGCAGCGGTCCGAGCTTCGTACGCTCGCTGAACCGGCGGGGAATCGCGGCGAACCTCCTGACCATCGGTGTCTTGGTGGCGGCTGCGGGGCTCATCGTCGCCGCGCCAGTGGTGCTGGGGCTCAGCGGTCCCGTTGCCGCAGGTGCCTACACTGGCAGCCTCACGAATACGCCAGCGCTTGCAGCGGTGCTCGAGACGCTGAAGGATAGCCCCAGCGCGAACGATCCGGTTGTCGGTTACTCGATCACGTACCCTTTCGGGGTGCTAGGGGTGATCTTGGTGATATCGCTCTTCCGCGCAGCTCGTGGCTCGCGCAACGGCCACAGCGAGGAAGAGGCTACGCCCGCGCTCGTCCTCCGCGCCGCGCGAGTCTGTAACCCCGCGGTCTTCGGTCAGAGCATTCGGGACTTTTCTGCTCGGCACGACTGTAAGGTCGTCTTCGGCCGCCTGCAACGCGGCAAGGAGGTGGCGGTCGCTACCGGCGAGCACGTGCTGCAGGAAGGCGACGTTCTCAGTGTGCTCGGCACCGAGGAGGATACAGAAAAGGCCATCCGGATCCTCGGGGAGCCCACAGCCACCGACTTCCTGCAAGACCGGTCGTTCGTAGACTATCGGCGCATCTTCGTCAGCAGCCCGGAGACGGCTGGCAAGCGTCTGGGTGACCTGCAGCTTCCACAGCGCATGAATGCCATCGTGACGCGCGTGCGACGTGGCGACGTGGACTTCTTACCGACCGGCGATACGGTGCTCGAGCTGGGAGACCGGGTCCGCGTGCTGACCGAGCGGTCCAACATGGACGCGGTAAGCCGCTTCTTCGGCGACTCCTATCGCGCCTTAAGCGAGATAGACATCCTGTCCTTCAGCCTGGGGCTTGCCTTGGGTCTGGTCGTCGGTTCGCTGCCCATACCCATCGGTGGCGGCCTCACGTTCAAGCTGGGGTTTGCGGGAGGACCGCTAGTAGTGGCGCTCGTGCTCAGCGCACTCCACCGCACGGGCCCCATCGTTTGGCAGATCCCTTACAGCGCCAACCTGACCCTGCGGCAGATTGGTCTGATTCTCTTTCTGGCGGCGGTGGGCACGCGGTCCGGTTACTCCTTCTTCGAGACGATGCGCCAGGGAGAGGGATGGACGGTGTTGGCCCTCGGTGCCTCGGTGACCGTCGTGACAGCCACGCTGTTTCTATGGCTCGGCTCGCGGCTGCTACGGGTGCCGCAGTCCACTCTCTTCGGCATGATGGCCGCGGTGCAGACGCAGCCTGCGGTGCTGGCGTTCGCACAGGAGCAGTCGAAGAGCGACCGCCCGAGTGTCGGCTACGCTACGGTGTACGCCTCGGCGACGCTGACCAAGATCGTCCTCGCCCAAGTTCTCGCCGCCCTGCTGAAGTAGGTCCGTCTTCGCGGTGTCTTCGAGGCATGAGATACCTGGCTCTAGTCCCCAGCACCGTCGTCCGGAGTAGCTGCGGGCTCATCCAGCGCCAGGGCTTCGGGGGAGGTAAGCGGTCGCAGTGAGGTCTCGATGGGTGACAGGGGCTCGATCTCGTTGCCCTGTATGCCGAGCTCGCGGAGCTTGCGCGCAGTCGGTAGCACCCGCGATTCCAGCGAACCAACCGAATCGTTGTACGCCGTCACGGCGGTGTTCAGGCCCCTGCCGATCCTGCTTATGTGCTCCACCAAGACGTTAACGCGGTCGTAAAGCGTCTTCCCCTGCTTGCTGATTTCCTCGGCGTTCCGCGCCATCTCTTCCTGCCGCCACATGTAGGCCACGGTGGACAGCATCATGAGCAGCGTGCCCGGGCTTGCCAGCACCACGTTCCGCGCGGTGGCATAAGAGATCAGGTCCCGATCGGCTTCTAGTGCCGCGGCAAAGAAGGACTCGCCGGGGATGAACATCACGACGTGGTCCGGGGTCTGCTCGAACTGGTCTTGATACTTCTTGGAGCTGAGCTGCCCGATGTGATTGCGCACGGCCTGCGCGTGCTTGGCGAGCTTAGACCTCACCTCCTCGTCGTCGGTGGCCTCGGTTGCGTCCAAGTAGGCCTCCAACGGCACTTTGGAATCCACCACGACGATTCGCTCTCCGGGCAAGCGAACCAGCATGTCCGGACGCAGGCGCCCCTCCTCCGTATCGGTCGAGACCTGCTCGGCGAAGTCGCAGAACTTGGACATGCCGGAGAGCTCGACCAGATTCCGCAGCGTTGCCTCGCCCCACCGTCCCCTCACGATGGGCCGACGGAGTGCGGTCGAGAGGTTCCGCGTCTCGTTGCGGAGAGTTTCTTGCATCGCAGCCAGGTTCTTGAGCTGCTCCTCCAGGCCCCCGAACGCCTGTTGCCGCCGATGCTCCATCTGCTCGGTAGATTCTTTGACGCCCTTCAGCGCTTCTTCCACCGGTTTGATGAGCCCGCCGATAGCCTCCTGCCGCTTCTCCAGGTCGCCTTTCGCTACCTCTACGACCTTCTCCACGCTGCCGCGCAGCGTCTCCGCCACCTTCTTGAGGTTCTCCTCGGCGGTGGTTAGCAGGTCCTGGCGCGATGCGCGGAGTTCTTCGGCAGCGGCGGCTTTAAGGGTGTTGGCGTACTGCTCCGCCACCTGCGCGAGCAACGCCTTCTGCTCCTCCATCTGTTTGCGGATCTCTTGGGCCGAGGTCTCGGCCCTGGCGGCACGTTCCTCCGCCTGCCGTCGCTCGGCGCTGGCGCGGGTATTACCGAACAGGTATCCGGCCAACGCACCCACTACCAGGCCAATCGCAATACCAACGAGTAGCAAGACGTAGTCCATTCATGTGCCTCCCGGTCCGACGACGTCAGGCATCGGGCTCATCCGTGGCGCGCAGGTGGGGGGTGCCGAGGCGAGCCCAAGAGAGATGAGTTTGGAGCGGGCGATGGGAATCGAACCCACGCGACCAGCTTGGAAGGCTGGGGCTCTACCATTGAGCTACGCCCGCGCCGGGATCGATCTTACCCGATGCCGAGCGGGTTGCCTG
>BTVI01000001.1:0-164919 GCA_045862955.1 Fimbriimonadales bacterium | reverse complement strand
GTATGACGCCCCTAAGGAGTCCGATGTTATAGCTTGTCGGTCTAGGTTGGAGCTGAGCTTTGTCACGCTGAGCTTGTGCATGCTGGCCCTGGTCGCGCTCAACCTCGTCATGCTGAGCTTGTCGAAGCATGACCTCGCCTTCCGCATGGTGGCGGCTTCCGATGCAACGCTTGCAGCTTGCTGTTGCATGCTTCGACAGGCTCAGCATGACGGGTAGGGGTGTGGTGGGTAGGGGGTGTGGCGGGGAGGCGGTGTGACGGGCAGGGGTACGACGGTTAGGTGCATGACGGGTAGGAGGTATGACGGGTAGGGGCGTGATGGGGAAGGGTGTTAGGTGTTAGCGTTGCGAGGTCTCGAGCCCTAAACCTGCCGCCGGAGGGATCGGAGATGCAGGTGCCGACGGACCTGGCCGAGACACGGCGATGTGGTCAGTTGGGTGATGGCGAGAGAAAGGGCCGGCTTCGACAGCTTCTCTACGCAGCACCGGGGCGGGGTCGGCACCATGTTTATGCCCCGGCGCGGTCCTTGGGTTGGTGCTGTGTGGTGGGGTGGAGGAAGTCGGCGGACGCGGGCCGGGGCATAGGGGACCCACCATGTACCAAACCGATGGGGGACGGTCTCGATGCATCGGTACTCTGCAGATGCGGTCTTCACGGCCATGCAACGTGCTTGTTGGGTCCGCCGCGACCTCCGCATGCCCTCTGCGATAGGGCCGAAGGGCCCGCCGAGGTAGCCATATATGGAATATTTGGCTAAAATAGCAAAAAGCCAAAGAGGTTAGGAGCAGACGCTACCGTGCCCGACCGCACCACCTGGGGAGTTCTCGAAGCCAAAGCCGCAGTGATAAAAGCCCTCGCTCACCCCACCCGTCTCTTCATCGCAATGGAGTTGGCGAAGGGGGAACGATGCGTGTGCGAGCTCACCGAGATGGTGGGGGACGACGTGTCTACCGTCTCGCGACATCTTTCAGTCATGCGGGCAGCGGGCGTCGTCGCCGACCGGCGCGTCGGCACCAAGGTGATCTGCTCGCTGCGCGTACCCTGCTTGCAGGGATTTCTGGACTGCGTCGACGCGGTACTGGAGACCACCGCCAGGCAGAGGTACGAGCTGGCGATGGCGGCACGATCAGTACGCAGAGATTGACAGCGAACACCAACGACGAGTGATTGGGGGGCGAATGTACGAATGGCGAAAAGAGTGGCGAGTTCTTCTTCTCATGCTGTGCGTCTTTCTCGCCTTCTTCTATCTGCCAATCGAATGGATCCAGCAATCGCACCGCGTCAAGAACGCCCTGTGGGAAGCGCTCTACTTGGCAAGGTGGTACGCACAGGAACACGTGCTGCTCTGCCTCGTGCCTGCGTTCTTCATCGCCGGTGCCATGGCGGTCTTCGTCAGCCAGGCTTCTGTAATGCGCTACCTCGGGGCGGGCGCGAACAAGTTGCTATCCTACGGCGTGGCATCCGTTTCTGGAACCGTGCTAGCAGTGTGTTCCTGCACGGTGCTACCACTGTTCGCAGGCATCTATCGGATGGGTGCGGGCTTGGGACCGGCTACGGCATTTCTGTACTCGGGCCCTGCCATCAACGTACTTGCCATTATCCTGACCGCGCGAATCTTGGGATTGCCACTCGGCGTGGCGCGCGCCGTAGGGGCCGTTGTATTCAGCATCGTCATCGGTGTGTGCATGCACTTCTTCTTCCGCAACGAGGAGATGGAGAAGGCGTCGGCTGCCGCCAACGCTACGCAGATCGAAGCCTCTCGCCCTCTATGGAAGAACGTGCTGTTCTTCGCATCCATGATCGCTCTGCTCGTCTTCGCGAACTGGGCCAAGCCTCAACAAGAGGTTGGGTTTTGGGCAAGCGTTTACGGCGTGAAGTGGTGGCTGACGGCGCTCAGCGCCGTTGCACTGGCACTCGTCATGGCAGCGTGGATGGACGTGAAGGCGTGGAAGCTCGTTCTAGTCGCGCTGCCGGTAGCGATCCTGGCAATCGTGGTGCCCGGCGTCCCGATGATTCCGTTCGCCGCGGGAGTGGTCGGACTCTCCATCGTGTTAGCAACGGGCTCGGACGAGGGGAGAGAGTGGTTCGGCTCGTCCTACGGCTTCGCAAAGCAGATCATGCCGCTGCTGTTAGGAGGCGTATTGGTCGCCGGAGCCTTGCTGGGGCGCCCCGGAAGCGAAGGTCTGATTCCCTCCGAGTGGGTGACCGCGGCCGTGGGTGGGAACTCCCTGTGGGCCAACCTGTTCGCGTCGGTGGCCGGCGCGTTCATGTACTTCGCGACACTCACCGAGGTACCCATTGTTCAAGGCTTGGTGGGCAGCGGAATGGGAAAGGGACCGGCTCTTGCTCTACTACTCGCAGGTCCCGCATTATCGCTGCCGAATATGCTGGTGATACGTAGCGTGATGGGAACGCGCAAGACCATTGCGTTCGTCTCGTTGGTCATCGTGTTAGCAACAGTCTCGGGAATCGTGTTCGGAGCGTTCTTCGGAGACACGACTTAGTCGTAACGATCGGATTGAGAACGATAGGAGGCAAACTATGAAGCTACAGATTCTGGGCACTGGCTGTCCGAAGTGCAAGTTGCTAACAGAGCATGCGGAGGCGGCTGCGAAGGAACTGGGCCTGTCGTACGAGATAGAGAAGATCACCGACATCGGACAGATCATGCAACTCGGAGTGATGATGACTCCGGGCCTTGCCGTTGATGGGAAGGTCGTATCTTCAGGCAAAGTCCTGTCGAAAGAGGCGATCAAGCAACTTCTGCAAGGGGAATCGTAATGGTGGGTGGTTGTGGATGCGGTGGCAACGGCCTACCGCTGGTATTCGCATGCTCCGGTGCGTCGGATGTCGGCGCAATAACGGACCAGGTGGCTCGCAAGCTGTCGCGTCGTCGGTTGGCGACGATGAGCTGCATCGCGGCGATTGGTGGCAGGGTAGAGGAGATGGTGGAGAAAGCTCAGGCCGCCAATTCCATCATCGCAATCGATGGGTGCGAGCATGAGTGCGCGCGTCGCACCTTGGAGAGTGTGGGAGTGGTGGGCATGATGCACTTCACCCTCCAGGAACTGGGTATGGAGAAGGGCAACACGCCGGTATCCACCGAGAATGTCGACAAAGTGTACGACTCGATTGTCCAGGTACTAAGAGGAGTGTCTTGATGCTTGCTGGCAGTTTGGTGAAATGGGGACTTCTCCTGTTCGTCGGTGCAAGCCTGGCCTATCTCGGGCTGGGAGGGGGCAACACGCAGGGTATCCAGAGGGAATCGAATCCCGCGACCACACGGCAGGTGGAGATTCGACCTCCCGATCTGATGGTCTTCTACTTCCATCGCACGCAGCGCTGCCCGACCTGCCTGAAGATCGAGGACCTGACGAGCCAGATCGTTCACGACGTGTACGCTAAGGAACTCGAGAGCGGTCGCATGGTGTTTCAGGTGATCAACGTTGACGAGCCGGGGAACGATTCGTTTGTTAGGGAGTATGAGCTCATCTCGAGCAGCGTCATCGTGGCCCGCTACGAGAAGGGGAAGCGAGCAGGGTGGAAGTCCCTCGACGAAGTGTGGCTGTTGACGAGTGAGCCTGCAAAATTCCGCGACTACCTGACCCGCGAGATCAACGTGATGCTGGCTGCCGGCAAGAAGTCATGACCGAAGTGCTCCTGGCGACGGGGACGGCCTTTTGGCTGGGCCTGCTGACCGCTGTCAGCCCATGCCCGCTGGCCACGAATCTCGCCGCGCTCTCCTTCGTCTCGCGCAAGGCGAATGGAACAAGCTCTGCAGTGGCCACTGGGGCCCTGTACACTTTAGGCAGGACCATCGCATACACAGTGCTGGGGGTGCTGCTCGTCTCCGGGCTGCTCTCGGCGCCGTACCTATCTAGCCTGCTTCAGCGATACATGAACCAACTGCTGGGTCCGCTACTGATCCTCGTCGGAATGGTGTTGCTCGGAATGCTCACACCGAAAACGCCAGGAGTGTCGGTTAGCGCAGCGATTGGTCAGCGCGCAGAGCGGATGGGTCTGTTCGGTGCGTTGTTGTTAGGAGTGTTGTTTGCGCTGTCGTTTTGCCCAGCGTCCGCGGCGCTGTTCTTCGGCAGCCTAGTGCCGGTTGCAGTGCAGGCGAAGTCGAACGTGTTAGTACCAGCGGTGTATGGTGTGGCGACCGGCCTCCCGGTACTCGTGTGTGGTCTGTTTCTCGCGATGGGTGTGCAGGCCGCTGCCCGCGCTCACCGTGCCCTCACGCGGTTCGAGTCGGTTGCGCGCAAGTTGACGGGCACCGTGTTCGTGCTCGTCGGATTATACTATTGCCTGGTGCACATCTGGCGAGTTATCTGAGCAGGAACGAGGCGAGCGCGAGTAACAGCAGGGCCAAGGGCAGAAGGCACCCCGTGCGGTACGACATGCCCGTTCCAGGAACTCCCACCGAGACCTGCTTCCTGCCCTTCGGGCTTATGCTGAACCGCAGACCGCGTCGGCCGACACTGAAGCCGGCGCCGCTCTTGCTGAGATTGACCCACAGTCCCTTCCCGAGACGTAACCGCCGCTGAAACCGAAAGCCCATCGTGTGACACCTTCTTCAATAATATATCACAACTTCGGTCGACGCGCGTGACAGCTGCCCAATCCACGTTTCGCGAGATACTGCTGATGGTATTCCTCTGCTAGGTAGAACTCCTGCGCTGGTTCGATTTGCGTCACGATGGGCCGGCCGTACTGGCCGGAGCTCTCCTGCGCCCGCAGTGACGCCCTGGCCTCCTGCTCCTGCTCGGGCGAATGGTAGAAGATGGTGGACCGATACTGTGATCCGATGTCTGGGCCTTGGCGGTTGAGTGTGGTCGGGTCGTGGATGCTCCAGAACAGGTCCAGTAGCTCCCCGTAAGAGACCACCGCCGGATCGAACGTAACGCGAACCGCCTCTGCGTGGCCGGTGCGCCCCGAGCACACCTCGTGGTAGGTCGGGTACGCCACCGTACCTCCCGTGTAGCCCACCTCGGTACTCAGCACTCCCCCTACCTGCCGAAACGCCTCTTCCACTCCCCAGAAGCAACCGGCGGCAAACGTCGCGACCTGACTCTCCAACTTGTCTTCACCCCCTGATGAAGATATAGGCTCGATCCGACGAGATAGTTCCCGTCGCGGTAACGTTATCGCGCGAGCCCGGGGGACCCCGGCATTACCGGGAGAGTCGCTGCAGCAGCTCTCGCCGCGTCTGCCGAAAGACGGTCACATCGGTATCGTACCGATCGAATGCCAGGATGTGCCTCTCCGCCAGGCGCTTTGCTGCTTCAGGGTCGCGCTCGCCCAACATGCACAGCAGCTCGTAGTCCGCGATCCCGTCACGCATCGTCTCCCACCGAATCGAGTCGATGGGTCCATCCTTTCCGGGATACACGATCCACGCATCACCTGCCGGCAGATACCCATGACTGTCGAAGGGTCCTGTCAGGTTCTCATAGGGGTTTCGCTCGCCCCAGTGGTTATAGCCCCAGTGCAGGTACCCAGTGATGCCATAGCGGTAGTTGATCCAGTGCAGCAGACGGGTCTTTATCAGAGGGTGTTCGATGAAGCGATTCGCATACTCCCCCATCGGATAGATACAGGTGTAGTGCCAAACCTCCTCGCCCGCCGCCTGCCGCTGCTGGTAGTGCTCGAAGTCTTGGTGCAGATAGTTGAGCTGAGGCACCCACACGTCCACTGAGCCGACGAGGTCCTTCGTGTGGCACGCCTCGATAATCGGTACTCCCGGCGCGTACTTCCTGACGAGAGCTGCTAGAGCTCGGTAGCTGGCGATGTTGGAGGCTATGGGTTCGTCGGCCAGGTGTTGCATATAGATGTTCAGCCACCCGTTGCTACGCAGGTTCTCTAGGAGGGCAGGGAAGAACTCGGCGTAGAAGGCGTCCGCCTCGGGACTATCCGCAGGCACATTCGTCATGCGCACCGCGCCGTCAACCACGGTGGGAACCTGCGCTAGGAACCGCGACTCCCAGTCCCCCTCGCGCCCTCCGATGTGACCGCCTTCGATCCTACCGATCACGCCTGCTCGGATGAACGTATTGACCCACCGGTTGAAGCGCGAGAAGTCCATGCTCCATCCGCCGCCCTGCTTCGGGCGGAACTCGGTCAGAGCTAGTACGGGAACGATGGCCACGTTCTGGCGATGCTCCGCCATGTTCAGCGCATATCTGGCAAGCAGGGCCCAGTAGGCCGGCGTATCCACTTCGACTTTCAGTTCCATGTGGCGGGCGTTGTTCCAGAACCAGTTCGTCACCCATAGGCGCGACTTGCCCACTGTCACGTCATAGACGCGTAGGCGCAGCTCGTGCTTTCCCACCACGGCTTTGCCCTCGGCATGCCCTGACAGTGTCAACGTGGCGGCGTACTCACCGGCCTTCGCATCCATCGGGACTGCAAGGCTGATCCACACAGCGTGTGTGGTACCTGCCTCGATCTCGGGTGCTCGCTCGAGGAGAGGGTCGGGGTAGAGGCATGGAGGAACGCGGAGTCTATCTGCCGGCGGCGCCGGCAGCCCGCGATCCACCGGTACGTATCCCACGTAGCGCACTCGCGCTCCCGAAAGATGTGCGTCGCCTCCGCGTATCGCGAACGCGCTGACGGCAGCCTCGAGGTCGGTTACCGGCCGGTCACACCGCAGCGCGATCTGCCATGTGGCGGTCTCACCCTTGGCAGCCTCGCACACAATGGGTGAGTGCCCCTCGGGTTTGCTGTCGGGGAAAAGCTTGACCAACGGATCCACTTCCCAGGTCTGCACCTTGATCACCTCCGGGGGTTTATTGCTGTCCGATGGCCTCGGCGACATCACTTGCGCCACACCGCTGATGATCATCATCAGCGTAGCTATCAGTGCTACTACATCCCTCATGTTCTTCTACTCCTTCTCGGTCTGTCATACTTCGACGCGCTCAGCATGACGGCGCATGGGGCCAGCGTGGTATCGGAAGGCGTCCACGCGCGGTAGGCACGGTCATACTTCGACGCGCTCAGCATGACGGCGCATGGGGCCAGCGTGGTATCGGAAGGCGTCCACGCGCGGTAGGCACGGTCATACTTCGACGCGCTCAGCCTGACGGACCGGGACCTGTCTAGCTCCGATATCTCACCCAACAACACTACCACCTAGGCACTCGAGTGTGCCCTTCAGAACCTCACCTGCGGTGCCTCGCGCTGCTCCGGTGTGGCATCCAGCTCGAAATACTCCTCCTTGCCGAAGCCGAACATCTGTGCGAGCAACACGGTCGGGAACGTTTGGCGCGCGTTCTCATACAGCATCACGCTGTCGTTGTAGATCTGCCGTGCATAGCCGATCTTGCTCTCTGTATCGCTCAGCTCGTCCTGCAACTGCAGAAAATTCTGGTTCGCCTTCAGCTCTGGATAGGCTTCGGCGATGGCGAACACCGAGCGAAGAGCCTGCGTCAGCATGTTCTCCGTCTGCGACTTCTCCCCCACCGTGCCCGCCGACATGGCCTTCGCGCGATACTCGCTCACTTTCTCGAAGGCCTCCTTCTCGTGCGTGGCGTAGCCCTTAACCGTCTCCACTAGGTTGGGGATCAGGTCGTGTCGTCGCTTCAACTGCACGTCGATCTGCGCCATCGCGTTGTGGCAGCGGTTTCGCTGCGTAACGAGGCGGTTGTACGAGCCCACGAGCCAGGCAGCCACAATCAGGACTGCCAGAATGATTATTGCTAACACCCAGACCATATTCCGACTATCTCCTTCCTTCTCTCCGAAACCCGACCAGTGGCACTAACCCGCACTGCTACTTCCCCCGCCTCCTCCACCACCTCCGCCGCCGCTGAATCCACCTCCCGACGACGTACTACTCGAGAGGGCTTTCGCCATGCTGTTGAAGTTCGACATAGAGGATGACAGCGCATTGAGCGACGCGAGGTTCATCTGACCCGGCACCCCGCTTCGGCTGTGGAACCACACGGCGGCCGGTAGGTCCTGCTGGAACTCCTTCGCTACCATCTTCAGGTTGTCGAGCAGCTTGTCCGCGACCCCGAGGGCCGTTGCATATACCAGGTACAGCTCCCAGAGTGGCAGGTACTCCGGACCGGCGCTCTTCAGCGCGGTGAAGTCGGTCATCATCCGCTTGAACGCCTGCCACCGGTGATACTCCAGTGCGGCCTCCGGGGTGCGCCTGCCGAGCGATGCCTGCGCGATGAGCACACACATCCCGGCTGCGAGGAAGCCGACCACCCATCCCACGGGCGGAGTGGTGAAGAGCAGGGGTAGTGGTATCAAGAAGCTCGTCACCGTGAGCATGGTCTTCCATCGCGCACTCACCTGATCGTCCAACGGAAAGTAAGTTCGTTCGAACCACGTCCGAAGCTCCGGCCCCCAACTCTCGATGAAGATTAGGAACCGGCTCTTCTGCCCCACCATCTCCTTGCCCCACTTCTCGATCATGTCGCTGGTTACGGTATCGCCCGAGCCCGCCTCGACGAATGCGACACGAAGAACATCCACTTCGAAGGGTTGCAGCGGCCGCTCCTTACGCTTCAGGTCCACAGGGCGGCCCGCAAGCAAAGCTCTGCCCTTGTCGGTCAGCGAGTACACCAGGTCCGTACCCTTGAAAAGCCCGAGGCCGAGAAGGCCCGAATCCTCGACCTCCCTGATTTCCAGGTAACCCAGCCTCGCCGCCTCCAGGAGCGTGGCTGCAAAGGCGTTGCCCATGGCCGATCTGTCGTAACCTACCTGAGGCAGAATGGCGGGCACCACGGCGGGAGGTATCTCTCTAGGAGGCTCTCGCTCGTAGACGGCGTCGTAGGCGATCCGCGGCTCGCGCCCATGCTCGCGATACGCCCATATGAGCGCTCCCATCTGAGCCACGAACAGCAGGCCGGCAAGCGCCCAGAGACCTTTATCCAGCTTCTGCCTGAGCCGCAGCGCAGCATAATCGGCGCTCACGCGCTCGAAGTTCTGCCGCTCGTCCTCCAAGAGCGATTCGTAGGTCTGGCCGGATAGCACTCCGGCGTTCGGAAAGATGGCCGGATCGAGAAACACTCGCAGCTCAACGAAGCTGCTCTCGGGTATACGCGACTGCTCCACGTCCGCCTGGCTGAAGTCGTCGGCAATCGTGAGCTTCCCAGGGTCCGCGAGGCTGTGTACGAACACCTTGAACAGAGTTGGGCTCGGCTTGGGCGGGACGATCCGAATGCGCACCGTCTCGATGGGCGCGTGCTTGTCCTCGATGGCCTTCCAGTAGAAGTGAGCGGCATCGTGGTACCGCTGGACGGCCCCCGTGATTCGGTAGCGAAGTTCGAAGCGCTTGGTCTCGTCCTGAGCCCTGTAGCTCCACTTAAGGACCTGCTCTTCACCTTCCGAGAACTGCTCCGAGGGCAGCACCTCCCCCGTGTCGGCGTCCTTCGCGCCCTGGTACTCGATGCCGTAAGAGCCGTACTGCCCCGTGGTCTGCAGCCGCAAGTCTGCCCACGAGAAGGAGCCACTGAAACGGTAAGTGCGGATATCGGTGACCTCGGCGTCCCCGTTCGGCAGCAGGTGGAACGTCTGCTCGATCAGCGGGTGGTCGTAGGACTTGGCGAGCGCGAGTGCCGACGCGCCGAGCAGCAGCACCGCACACGTTGCGCGGCACCACCGCCCCGGCTTGTCGCTTCGCGCCTCGAACGATCTCAAGGCAAGGACCTCCCTCTGCCTATCGTCTCCCGCACTCCATCATCGGAGTTCCACGCTCGCTCCGTCGGACCTCCCAAGGTCGGTCCTAAGGGGAGTACGATGTGGCTCGTACCCCGTTGCGAAGGACCCATCGGCGAAAGGAGCCGACGGGCCTCGCGGCGAATTGTGCGTGCGAAAGGACCTGTCTCAGATGGAAACTCACGCCCAAGCCCCTAACGCAGTGACGAAGCTGCCCGCGCTTCCCGGCGACGAAGTCCGGCAGGTCATGTGGCGTTTCGCGGATCGGTACGACCTGCAGATGCTCGTGCAGTCCGCGCGAGGGGTGGCCCGAGGACCCGTCGCACGAGTCGTTGCCGAAGGTGGTCGCAACACCCACGAATGGACGGACACCAAGCACTCTCTGCTCGCTGAATTCGATGCTGCAGGCATCACTACGGCCTTCATGGACCCGGAGCAAGGCGGCTATATCGAAGGTCCGAAGAACCTCGCTCTCGCCCTCATCGCTTTCGAGCTGGCATGGGTGGATGCCGGCGCGGCGACGTGCAGCCTCGCGGGCAATCTAGCGCTCTCACCCATTCACGAGCGCGGCACCCCCGAACAGCGCGCACTGTACCTCTCGCATTGCGTCCCGCCACAGCCCGGCGAGAATAGGGAGCAGTGGCGCGGCGCGTTCGCCTTGACCGAGCCGCTCCCCTACGTCGGTGTGGACACCAACGTGCTTTCCGGGGCAGCGCGCATCGCCGAGTGGCCGGAGGACGGCGAGCCTATCCTGCAGATCGACAAGCGCGGTCGCTTCATCACGAACATGGCATTTGCCAACTTCGTGACGGCGGCCGTCACCTCCACCGACGAGCGGATCAAAGGCAGCTTCGTCGTCATCCTGCACGAGGACGACCCAGGAACGTTCGACCGAGGCGTCCCTACCCGCAAGCTGGTGCACCAGCTCTCGTCTACACGCGATCCCGTGCTTAGCCTTCGCGTTCCTGCCTCGCGTATCGTCGGCGGCTACACGGTGCAGGACGGGGTCATCGTCCCCAACTACAACCACTCCGCGATCATTGAGGCGGTGTTCCGCCGCACCCGAGTCACGGTCGGACTAATGACCGCGGCGAAACTCCTCTCAGCCATCGAGCCGGTGATCCGATACCAGCGCAGTCGGTTCCGTGGTGGAACCGCCGCCACACCTGGAACGCCACGCTACGAGCAGGGTCTGCAGCAAAACGAAGACGCCCTACACCGCCTGGTGGACGTGTGGGCTACAGGCGAGGCCAGCGCGTCGCTCGGATTCGCTGCGGCACGCCTCTTCGACGAGTTCGACCCACTGGAGAAGGAGAAGGATCGCATCTTCCAAGAGAAGGGCATCAAAGGGGGGCGCGCGCAACTGCGCGAGTTCCAGAGGCTCACGCCAGACGCGATCGACTTCTTGCGCATGGATGCCCTCCCGCCCGCGCGGCGCGGTGCCAGACATGCCGAACTGAAGGCTGATCCGTTGGTTCAGTACGTCGTTCTGGACTCCCTGTCACAAGTGCTCTGCCCCGCATGCAAGCTGTGGAACACCGGGCATGGCGCAAGCATGATGCGCGAGGCCGTGAGCCTGATGGGCGGTTACGGCATCACCGAAGACTGCCCTGGCTTCCTCGGGCACAAGTGGATGGATGCCCAGCTCGAAGCGACCTATGAAGGCCCAGAGGCGGTACAGCGCCGCCAGCTTTCGGTCACCATGGTGAACGAAGTTTTCCTCGAGCAGGTCCGACTGTGGATCAGAGAGCTGAGAGCTGTCGCCGGAAAACGACCAGGCACCGGAGCCTGCACGCTTGCCTCTGCCTTCGACTTGTGGCTCTTCACGCTGCGGCACCTGCGCGAGGCGAAGGACGCCAACGGCGAAGCGCTGTTCCACAGCCGCAGGCAAGGGGTGGCCTTTCCGATGGCGGACGCCCTTTGCTGGCTGCTCGCAGCCAAGTGCCTCATCTCGGATGTGCTGGCGCTGGAAGAGAACGGGGAATCCGCAATGCCTCGCGATGCCCTGGATGCATACGTGCAGTTCTTCACAGACCTGGCGCACGTACAGGCCGCGCGCGCAGCCGGAGAAGTGGGCCGCATCTGCTCCGAGCTGATCTACGGCTACAATCGGCACCCGGCCTGGGACGGCCAGCCCGATGCCTGCTATTCGGCCCCGGACGTTATCGCGCTGGAGAGCCTGATACCCGGCATGGGGGCGAGTGCCTTGGTGGAGGGCGACACGATCGACGAATCCGGTCTGCACGCGGACAAGGCCGGCCCGTGCGTCGGGTTCAGCGGCTACGAGAGCTTCGCTCGGCTGCGGGCGCGTCTGGACGGCTGCTTGACGGGCGCGCGACTGGCCAAGGACCGTGCCGCCGAGGCTCTCACCCACGTGATGATCCCCGAAGCACTGGACTACCCGCAGTGATTCCCAAGCGCACATCGCTGCCAAGGCTCCTCATGCCGCTGCTTGCGATGGAGGCATCGGATAGGCCCTACCAACACAGTGCACTTTCAGAGCAAGACCGACGCTTCGGCACCCCCCTCCCCTTGGAGCGAAGCGGAAGGGGGAGGGTCTGGGAGGGGGTCGGGGGCAACGGGGGACCTAATCTGGTGACGCTGTGACTGACGGAACCCTCGATTCGATCCCGGACGTCCCGCGGCAGACCATCGAGGCGGACATCGCCTGCGTGGGCTTCGGTCCAGCTATGGGCGGGTTCCTCACCGTCCTTAGTCGTGCCCTTGCCGAAGACCCAACGCTTCAGAGTGCGGTAATGCCTGGACTGCCGCCACAGGTGCTCTGCTTCGAACGGGCGGGCGATCTGGCCTTTGGCGTCTCGGGCGTCGTGACCCGGGCACGCGGCATCCGCGAGGTAATGCCCGACCTCGATCCCGCCGACATCCCGATGGCGCATCCGGTCACGGAAGAGAGGCTGGTGTACCTTCACGATCCCTTCGGCGCCAGCCGCCGATCTCTCGGTGCCAAGCTGCTGGATGCGCTTAGCCGGCCGCTGACGAAGCACTGGGCGGTGGAGCTGCCCTATATCCCTCCCTTCCTGCAGAAGCACGGCGGCCTCGTCCTGACCATCGGCCAGTTCAACCAGTGGGTCGCGTCTCGTGTGATGGCTACCGGCACCGTCCAACTCTGGCCGGCGAGCCCGGTGGCCGAAGCTCTGCGCGAAGACGGGCGCGTCATCGGCATCCGCTTAGCCGACCAGGGGCTGGAGCCGGATGGCTCACCAACGCCGTCCTTCCTTCCCGGCATGGAGGTGCGGGCCAATCTAACGGTCGTAGGTGACGGACCCGTCGGTGCGGTCGGGCGGCAGCTGGCTCACGATTTCCCCAACGAGAGTGACGATAAGGCAGAACACTGGGCCGTGGGAATGAAGTTCGTGGTGGACCTGCCCGAGGGCACCGCGCTCGAGCCCGGCACCGTTCTGCACACCTTCGGTTACCCCGAGCCCGAGATCTTCGGCTTTCTGTATGTTCACCCGGACAAGATCGCGTCGCTAGGCATCTTCGTGCCCTCCTTCCTTGATAGCCCCGTTCGTGCCGCCTACCGCTATCTGCAGCACTGGATGCAGCACCCCTATCTGTGGCGCCACTTGCAGGGAGCGAAGCTCCGCTCGTGGGGGGCGAAGTCGTTGAACGAGAGCGGACTCGCCGCGCAGCCGGCGGTCGTCGGTGACGGCTTTGCGCGGATTGGCGAAGGCTCGGGGAGCACTAATGCGCTCACGGGCTCGGGTGTCGACGAGGCCTGGACCACCGGGGCTCAACTCGCCGAAGCGGTGTTAGACCTGCTGCGCCAGGGCAAGCCCTTCACGCGCGAAAACCTCGAAGCCACCTACCTAGCCCGAAGGCGGAGCAGCTGGCTGGAGCGAGAGGGCCGAGTGGCGAGACGCGCGCGACACGGGTTCACTCGGGGCTTCCTCCGCGGCCTTATCGGCATGGGGTTGGCGGCATACACGGGCGGCCGGCTTGCTTGGCCCGGTAAGCGAAAGCCTCGCACCACGCTCGAGCAGTATTACGAGGGTCGCCTTTCGCATAGCGAGATCGAGGAGGCCAAGCGGGAGTCGGCAGCCGCAGGCAACGCCCTTCACGATGCGCTGATGCGAAGAGCCGGGTGGCCGGACATCGAGTACGACGGCCGATTGCTCGTGTCGCATCAGGACGCGTTGTTGCTCGGCGGCAAGGTGCAGGGCGCGCCGGGTTACGCCGACCACATCGCGTTCGTGTACCCCGAGCTGTGCACGCAGTGCGGTGTGCAGCTATGCGTGGAGATCTGCTCGGGTCAGGCGCTCACCCCAGGAGAGGATGGTGTGCCTGCCTTCGACCGCGAGAAGTGCGTGCACTGCGGGGCCTGCGTGTGGAGCTGTCCGCAGGAGCTACCTGACGGCACCCGGGGCAACGTCCGGCTGCGCGCGGCGGCAGGAGGCCTGCACTCCGCAGAGAACTAGAAATCTGTATAAGCCATTTGCATAGGAGCTCTCCATGGGCGTTGGTTTTCATATCGTAGTGTGCGGAGGCTTGGTGCCCGACCCGCTTCAGACCCTAGAGCCGGTCGAGACCCCGAGCGGTCCGGGCCTGAAGAACGAAGCCATGCTGCCCTCGGTGCTGGATCCGTGGGCAGCGCACGCGCTCTACGAGGCCGCATACCTCGCCGCCAAAACGCCCGAGAGCCGAGTGTGGCTGGTGAGCCTCGGACCGAAGGCCAAGCTCCAGCAGCTGATGATGACCGTAGCGCAGAAGGCACCGTTCGAGTTGGTTGCGCTCGATGGGCCCGCAGGCGGTTTCACCGATGCGCACGAAACAGCCATCGCTCTTGCAGACGCCATCCAGCAGATCGAAGGGTTAGAGCGGTCGCGCCTGCTCCTCTTCGGCGGTTGGTCCTCGGCTTCACGCGATGCCGGCGTCACCCTGCACATGGTAGGTGAGCACCTCGGCATCCTCGACCAGTTCGCGGGAGTCGACGAGCTGGCCCCGATGCCCGACGGGTCGTTCAGGGTGAAGGAACGAATCGAAGGCGGCCGGTACCAAGTGTCGCACTGTGCCGGCCCGCCGGCAGTGCTGGCCTGGGCGACCGGCAACCTCCCCGAACCTCCCAACAACCCGCAGGTGGGGATGACTAACATGCGCGCCATCATGCCGGCTCTGCAGAAGGCGAAGGCCGTCGGCGTTAGCGGCAGAGACGCGGCGTTCGGTCGGGTCGAAACGCCTAAGCAACGCCGTGACACTCGAATCGTGAAAGATATTCCTGCCGACGAGATCGCGCGGGAGCTGGCGGAATGGCTCCGCGGGTCGTGACGCCCGGGCCTAACGAGTAGTGTAGAAAGGACGATAGGAAGTACGCATGGCAATCCTTTACTTGCTGCACACCGGAGAAGACGGCTCTACGCCGAAGAGCGCGCGAGAAGGGCTGAGCACGGCGCTCGCGCTGTCTGCCGAGGCCGGCTCGCCTCTCACCGTTGGGCTGCTCGGCGGGCAGACGGAAGACGCCGCCCAGCAGATTGGCGGCTGCGGCGCCGTCCGCTTCCTCTCCGTGGAAGGCCCCGCGGTTGCGCAGCCGCGCTACGCCTCCGACGCAGCCGCTGCCGAAGCCCTCATTCGCGAGTCCGGTGCCCAGATCGTCCTTGCTCATGCCTCCTCGCGATGGGCCAGGGCGCTGCCCGGAGCCGCTGTCCGCATCGGCGGACGTGTGGACACCCGCATCACGGGCCTGACCGTGGCCGATGGCCGACCAATGGCGCAGCGATGGTTCTACCGTCAGCGAATCGTCGCCGAGTTCACGCGAAGCGACCGGCCCTGGATTCTGCAGCTCGAAGCCGGCATCGCACCCGCGTGGGCAGGCTCGCCTGCCAACGTGCAGCTGGAGCGAGTGGAAGTGCCTGCCCAACCCGCATGGGACCGTACGCAGGTGCAGGGCACCGAAGCCGCGAGCGTCGGCGAGCAGACGATCCGCCCCGATGCCGACCTGCTTTTCGTCGCGGGCGCCGGCTGGACCAAGAAGCAGGCCGACGGTCGAGTCCATGCCTCGGAAGCCGAGGAGCTGATTAGGACCTTTCTGCAGAGAAGCGGTGCATCGCTAGGCAGCAGCAAATCGCTGGTGGAGCAGACGGGCGAGGGGGGTCAAGTGCTTTCGTTGCTCACGCACCTCAACCAGGTGGGCCAGACCGGCTCGTCTCCGCGGCACCCGAAAGGTCTCGCTACATGCTGCCATGGCGAGGAGCCGCACGTGGTGGGCTGGCGCTTCATTACAGAACGGCGAGCCGTCAACCTCGATCCGAACTGCGGCTGGGCGCAGGGCAAAGCCGATGTGCTGTACGTCGCAGACGCCTTCGAGGTGATGCGCAAGCTGAACGAGCTGCTCGCGAGCCGCTAGCCAGTGGACCTTCCGAATCTCCTGGCCGACCCACCCGCGGACTGCCGTCCCTGGACCCGCTGGTGGTGGTTCGGCGCGGACATCACACCCGCGCAGATCGAGCGCGAGATGGGCTTCATGGCGGACCACGGCTATGGTGGCGTCGAGTTAGCGTTCGTATACGCCTGGCCCGGCGCGGACCCCGGCCCGGAGCCGCTCTCTCGCGAGTGGACCGAACTGCTGAAAGATGCAGCGCGGACGGCACAACGGTTGGGCCTCGGATTAGACATCACATGTGGCAGTGGCTGGCCGTTCGGCGGTCCACACATTCCGGCGGGACTGACCGCGCGGACCGTGCGGATCGCTCATCGTGAAGAGGCGGTCGGCCCGCAGGAGCACAGGGTTGCCGCGGTTGTAGCACCTCTTGTTAGGCACGGTTCGCCTCCGACTGCGGACCCAGCAGGCGCCGAGCGCGCGGAGGGTGATCCGCCGTCCGGCTACGCTGTCGCGCGAGTCATCGAGCGCCCTTCGGGTCAGCAGGTCAAGCGTGCGGCGCCGGGTCAGCAGGGGCCGGTTCTGGACCACTTTCGCAAAGCCGCGCTGGAGGCGCATCTGGCAGCGTGGGGCCCGCCACTGATCGAAGTGGCGCGGGCCGGCCCCATACGCGCGCTGTTCTGCGATAGCTGGGAGGTGGAGGGGCCATATTGGACTTCCGCCTTCCCACAGGAGTTCGAAAGGCGGAGGGGGTACGACGTGGTCCCGCTCATGCCCTTCATCCTCGGCTTCTGGCAGGCGCCATCGGCAGACGCCATCGCACAGGCGTTACACGACTACCGGCAGACGCTACACGAGCTGGCGATGGAGAACTTCTACCGGCCCTTCGCGGCCTGGTGTAGGGCACATGGCTTTCTCGCGCGAGTGCAGACGCACGGCTCTCCCACCGATCCGCTGGAGTCTTACGGTGCGATGGATATCCCAGAAACCGAGACCATGCTGTTACCCTTCGCTAACTCGCGGCTGGCGGCATCCGCAGGCCGCCTTCACGGACGCAACCCGGTTACCAGCGAGACCTTCACCTGCCCCTATGGCTGGCCCGACGTACGCATGTTCGCCGAGCGCCCCGACGACCTGAAGCTGACAGCCGATCAGCAGTTCGCGTACGGCGTGCAGCAGGTAATATGCCACGGCTTTGCATCTTCGCCTAACTCCTATGATGGGCCGGGCCGAAATTTCTATGCTACCACTCATCTCAACCACACACTGACGTGGTCACGCGGGCTGCGTGAGTTCAACAAGTACCTAACAAGAGTGTCTTGCCTGATGCGATTGGGAGTCGCGGTGCCCGATCTGGCGGTGTACCTGCCCGTCCACGATGTGTGGCGACGGAAACCAGGGTCATCCGTAGAAGAGCTGTTCTCGTGGGATGATAAGCGAAGTGTGCTGTTCGAGCCGTCCTCCCTCGCAGGATACTGCTACGACTGGGTGAACGACGACGCAATCTGCAACATGACAGCGTCCGATGGATCGGCTCGCCTGGGAGAGCTCGAGTACCCGGCCCTCGTACTGCCTAAGCTCGAGTACGTCCCACCTGCGACGGCCGATGCCTTGCGCCGATTAGGTGCTGCCGGTGTGCCGGTCTACGCGGAGGCACCTATTCCCGAGGTCCTACACCCTTTCGTCTCGCCTATCGAACGGCTACACCTAGCACCTGCCGCCCGCGTATCTCCCGGTCCAGCCACGTACCAACATCGGCGTTTCGAAGGCGGTGACGTCTTCTTCATCGGCCCGCGCGTTCGAGGATGCACCTACCCGATGCCCTATCGCCTCGTCTGTTCTCTCCCAGATGAGCAAGAGGTCGTAGTCCAGTTCCCCCAGCATACAGGCGTGTCCGCCACCCCCTGCCCATGGAGCCTCGCGGAAGGGGGAGGGTTGGGGAGGGGGTCGGACTCCTCCATGCCACACGTAACCCACATCGCCGCGTGGTCCGGCCGCTTCGAGCGAGTGAACCCCCAAGTGGAAGACGGTAGCCTGGTCGTCCGCCTCCGCCTGTCAGCCGCGGAGCCTATCATTCTGCTGCTATCCCAACGAGCAGTGGATTCCGATGATCCCTACCCACTGCTCGTGTCGCAGCGCCTCTCCGGCCCCTTCCTCCTCACGCTTCCCGATGGCACCACTCGACGAATGGATGCACTCGAAGATTGGACTACCATCCCCGGTCTCGCCGACTTTTCGGGCACTCTGGAGTACGGGCTCGATCTTCAGCTCGACTTGCTTCCTCCGCCACCGATTCTCCTGGACCTCGGCGAAGTGGAGATCATGGCAGAGCTGTCGCTGAACGACGTGCCGATCGGTGTCACTCTGTGCCGACCCCACCGCTTCCGCCTCGACCCGCATCTGCGGGTGGGTACCAACCGCCTCGCGGTCCGGGTCACCAACCTCGCGTTCAACTCGGTGCAAGCATGGCGTCAGTCGCTCGGTTCGGCCCGACCGCTGCCCGGCCTCTTGCCCGAAGAGTGGGAGGGGCTTCGCCGGGCCGGCATGTTGCACGAGGCGAGCGAGCGCCTGCCGTCGGGCCTGTTAGGTCCGGTTCTTCTACTGCACGCCAGAAGCTAGAATGCTAACACGTCGGCGGCGGTGGCGGACCACCGGAAGTAGGGTACACGTAGATGGTGCCGTAGTCCTTGCCCTGCGTTGGCGCGTCGACTGGCGCCTTGCAGGCGTCCGGACCGAAGTTTATGTCGTACACGCCAGAGCCGTACCGCCAGTTGCGATAGTAACCGCTCGGCACCGACTCGAGAAACATGTGTGTGGCCGTGGTCGAGATCACTGCGCTCCACCTTCCGTCCGGCCCGCTCGTGGCGCGCCCCACCTCCACTCCGGCGGCATTCCAGAACACCACTACCACACCTGGCACTGGGGCACCTACGTCGGCTGAGCGACACGTGCCTCGCACGCTGACCTTTGGTGCGATGATCCTGACGGATGTGGGGACGGCGTCCACACCGCCGTGCTTCGCCGAGATGCTAGCCTGGCCATCGCTCGCAGGTGTAAGCACCCCGTCGCCGTCCAGCGTGCCCATCGCGCTAGGCGTGCATCTCCAGCTACCAGGGTCCGGCGCGACGTACACTCGGGAAGAGCCGTCGGATGCCGTCAGGTAGAACCGCGGCCTAGCGCTCAGGGAGATCGCCGCAGTGTCCGCGCCCTCGCCAGCTTGCACTCGCAGGTCCGAAAGTGGGCCGGGCGCCACGACCGACACTGCAACTACCGCGCTCTGGGTGCCGTAAGTCGCGACGATCGTACCGTCGGCGGGAGTGTCCGAGGTCTGCATCGCCCCATCGATGCCGATGGTGCCGATCCCTCCCGAAGCCTCCCACGTCGGGCTGATCTCTACGCGCGCTCCGTTCGAGTAGACGGCTACCGCGCCCAGCACGAACCGCGTGTCGGCCTGCAGTCGCGAGCCAGACGGGATGCTGACAACAATCTCCCGTATGGAGGTTCCACCGCCTCCACCTCCTCCCCCGCAGCCGGCCGAAAGGGCCAGCGCAACCCATGCACCGGCAAGGAGGACGCACCGCGTTCGAGGCAGGTCTCTGAACATTATCTCTCCTTTAGTAGTCACAGCCGGGGGGTGGCGGCGGTGGGTCGTTCGTCGAGAACAGGTACACGAAACCGTAGTTGCGTCCCTCGGTGGGTGTCGCGATGGGAGCCGCACAGGTTGCAGGCTTGCCCACCCAGTAGTTCACCCCCTGGTACCGAAAGATGTCGAAGAACGCAGCCGACACGGTCGGCACGTACAGCATGCTCGAGCTCGTCGGGACTTGGCCCTGGAACGTGCCATCGGCACCCGTGATTAAGCGTGCCGACTCGGTGCGGTCCGCGTACAAGAAAGCAACCGTCACATTCGGTATCCCTGCGAGCGTCCTCGCGTTGCGAACGCTGCCGGTTACTCGAACGGTCTGTACCACGCGGACCTGCAGTGGGGTTGCCGGGCTACCACCCACCGATGCACTAACAGTGCCGACACCTGGCGCCCCCGCCGCAAACAGCCCCGTATTGGCGTTAATGGTGCCTACGCCCCCGCTTACCGACCACGATCCCGAGTCGGCTCCTACATAGATGCGTCCGTCGTCACTACTCTCTGCAGTGACATAGAACGGCACCTCGGCGCCGAGCGCGATCGCACCAGCTACCACTCCCTCCGGCGCCTCCACCCTGGCATCCGACAGCACTCCCGGAGCCACCACCTTCACCACTAAGCTCGCGGTAGCAGTCTGGAAGCTGGCCACGAGGGTACCGAATGCCGCCTGATCCGATGCCGTGAACACCCCCTGTGAGTCGACTTCACCCACGCCCCCGGCACTCGACCAGGTCGGACTAACGCGCACTACCGCGCCGTTGCTGTAGACCGCATCCGCCACGATGGCGAGGCGAGAGCCCGTGGCCACGCTAAGCGGACCCCGAAGGCTCAGTACCAGTTGGGTGACCGTCGGCCCCGTGCCTCCTCCTCCGCCCCCACCGCATCCCGCAGCGAAGAGGACGGCCGCAAGGCAGAAGGCCAATGCCACGCATCGAATAAACTTCACCGGCATCCTTCCTTTCCGTACCTGCACATCGGACGTCTAGCCCATGCTTCCGCTACGGCTCGAGCGGTACCACCAGCACCGAGCTGGGCTGCGAGCAATACTTGCGCGCCACAGAGAGCAGCTCCTCCGCGGTAACACGCTCGACCGCCTGAGGGAACCCGGCGTCCATCTCGTATCCGCATCCTACCATCTCCCACCATCCCAGCCAGAAGGCCCGATCGCGCAGACGCTGGTGGCCCTGCACGAACGGAGCCGGCATGGCTCTGGGCGGGTCGGCGAGCAGATAGTCTACGATTAGCCGTCGCTTCGCCGATGCGAGCTCGTCTGCGCCCAGTCCCTCTTTGGCCAAGGAAGTGAGCGCGTCCTTGGCCAGATCACGTGTCTTGGTTAGGACCACCTCTGGCCTGTGTGTGCTCGGATCGACCTCGACCGGCGAGAACTGCACGGTGGCAAACAACAGACTGCCCGAAGCGGTGGCAACGATACCCGTTCCGACCTGGTACGCCGCCCCGCTTCCTCTCATCGTTCGCGCCAGCACCGAGGTCTCTCCCTTGCCGAGCACCGCGGAGGCAAGGGTGAACGCAGGGAAGTCTTTGGACGCCGGCGCAGGACCCACGAAGCCTGCTGCCAGATAGGCCGAAGCCGTGCTTGCGGTGCGCACCAGCTCGAATGGTTCGTCCGGAGGCAGGATCTCCGCAGGCGGCGAAGGCTCTGGGCCGGATGCTGTCCAGCTGCCCAACGTCTGCCGGGCGATCTTCAGCGCCTCGTCCCCCGTGATGTCGCCGGCGATCACCAACGTGAGCAGCTTGGGTCGAAAGAACCTGGCGTAGTAATCGCGGCAGTCCTGAAGCGTCACTGCATCCACTTGCTCCGGCGTCGGTCGTCTGCCGAAAGGATGCCCTCCGAAGGCCCTAGGCAGCAGCATGTTCACCGCATCGGCTGCTGGGCCGGCCGTTGCAGTCATGCTGGCCTTGACCTCGCTCTTGGCAGCCTCCACTTCGTCTGCGGTCAGCTCTCCGTGCTTGGCCGCACCGCCCAGCAGGAACAGGGCGTTCTCCAGCCACTTCCCGGTGGTGTACACCTCGTACCGCAGGTGGTCTCGCTCTATGAACAGCTTCACGCCACCACCCACCGCGGCTGCGATATGCTGCAGTTCCGACGGCGACAGCAGCGCGTGGCGGCGATAGGCTGCCTGCGCGGTGACCCACCTCGTTCCCGGTTTGTCCAGATCGGTGTCCTCGCCCGCCTTCAGAAAGGCCATCGCGATCACCCACGGTGCGCCGGGTTCGGGTGACGTGACAATCGTTGCTCCGTTCGGCAGCACGGTGCGTACGGGCTGCGCGACCGCGATGACAACCGCGGTTGCGAAGATAGCCAGCGTCACCAACCTCCTCATCGCCCGCCACCCTTTGGGGGATGCCACTGGACACGGATCTCTTTCGCTGGATCGAAAACCTCGGCGCCCACACGACGAGCATCTCCGACCGAGAGGCTGTTCAGGGCGGCAAGGTAGCGCTCGGCGATGCCTTCGCCACCGACGATCAGCCAGTATCCCAGGGCGTGCGCCCGACCCGCGTTGGTCTCGGTCGCATATAGCTCCTGCGCTCGCACCCGGTTTCGTGCGAACACAAACTCAGCCTCAGAGAAGTCCCCCGATCGAAGTCGTCCTATCTCTTCGACGAGCTTGGCTGTAGCGTCCTTGGCGCGTTCCTCGTCGCAGAACAGCGCGGCGACCACCAATCCCGGGTGCGAAAGCGTCTGGTACTGCGCCTGGAAGGCGAGTGCGTAGTCTCTTAGCGGGCCCGTCGCGGCACGCTCTTCCAACAGCGCGACGAGCACGTCGAGCGCAGCCGAGTCTTCGATACGCGATGCAGGGATCGCAGGGTAGGCGAGAGCCGTTGCGGCCTTGGTGTAGGGGCCCGCCTCGTCCACCACTTTGGCCCCCGGGGGCGGAGGGGCTTCGAATGGCTCTCCTTGTGCTCTTCGCAGCCCACCGAACCAGGTCTCCACCTGCTTGGCAGCCTCAGCCGGGTCCACGTCACCGACGACAGCGACAACCGTGTTGCCGGTCGTGTACCATCGCTTGTGGAACTCCAGCACGTCTTGCAAAGTGCGCCGCCGCACATCTTCCAGTCTGCCCGCCGCGCTGCCCCCATACCCCGATGACGGGTAAGCGAGTGCATGCACATGCTCAGACAGGAACAGCAGCGGGTTGTCGCGCCGCGCAATCAGCTCCTGCAACACCACACGCTGGTGCCTTCGAAACGCCTCCTCCGTGGGTGCCAGGTTCACCACCGCATCAGCGAGCAACCCCAACACCTCGATCCAGTCCGCTTTCAGACAGGAGGTGAAGTAGCGGACAATCTCCGACTGCGTGTTGGCCTCCAGGCTGTAGCCCAGCTCCGCCGCGCGCCTATCGATGGCGTCGCCGGGATGGTTCGGCGTCCCCGCGAAGGCGAGGTGTTCCAGCAAGTGCGCACAGCCTGCTTGGGCGGCCGTTTCCCTCGCCGAGCCCGCGCGCACCATCACTTCGATGGCCACGGTAGGTGTCGAGGCGTTCCGCTCCACTACGAGCGTGACACCCGACGGCAGCTTGGTGACAACGGCTTTCGGCGCTGGGGACTGGATGGTAGTCGGAAGCAGCGAGAGGGCCAGGAGGAGCTGCAGCATGGTCACGCGATTCTACCCGCAGGCCGTGGCTGCCCCAGCCCGGCAAACGGGGGCGGCCCGTCCGAGGCGGACGGGCCGCGGTTCGCGTGAGCGGATTAGGAGGACTACTGCACGGACATGATGCGGCCGGTGGCAGGGTCGATCGAGACTTCCGTCGCACCGTCCGGTGCGATGTTGACCTTGCGCTCCATATCGATTGCCGCTCGAACCGCTCCTCGGATGACCAGCCGACCGTTCTCGAATCCGCCACCCGGCTCTTCGGCCCGGCCGCGACCGATCGGCACGACGCTCATTAGCCTTCCCGTCGTCGGATTGAAGAACAACTGAAGGGCGTCCGAGGTGGCCGGAAAGATACCACCCGTTCCGATGATTCGAGTGGGCGACATCAGCCTTCCGTTGTCCTGCAACATGCTGGTGATGGTCGTTCCGGTGACTTGCGCTCCCACCAGCCCCGCGTCGTTGCCGAGATACAAGGGGTCTATCAAGAGGGCCGAACGCTGGCTGCCGTCAATCGAGATCACGTCTCCAACGACTGAGCCTGCGAGGCTGCAGATGAAGCCGCCGATGGAACTCCCGAACACGGGGTCCCGCCCCATATCGCTTCCGGCCGCTCCCACGAAAACGCGGCGGGGCAACGCCGACCCGGATACGGACGGCGCCATCTCGAACGTCGGCTCGTTCGTCAGTCGCACCGGGGTGCCCGTGCCATCGCGGTTGGCAACGTACAGGTCTAAGTTGTTTCCCAGGTCGGCGGTGTAGACGATCTTCTGGCCGTCTGGCGAGAAGTCGGGCTGAGAGCGTACGGGCAGTCCAGTCAGAACGGGTGTTACCCCGGTGCCATCCGGCTTGATGGTGTAGATCCAGCCGGATGCACTTACGAACGCGATCACCTGACCGTCCGGAGACCAGCGCGGATCCACTTCCGAGCCCCCACCACTCGTCACTTGGTTGATGGTGCCGGTGGAGAGGTCCATGCGAAAGACGTGGCGGCGCCCGTCAGCGCGTGTGCTCACCCAGCACAGGTGCGTACCGGTCGGCGAGATCTGGGGCTGCTCGTCCACAGCGGAGTGCTCGGTCAGCCTGCGCTGGTTCAGCCCGTCCGGGCCCATCATCAGCACTTCGCTGTTGCCGAAGCGGTTGCTCACGAACGCGACCATGCTACCGTCCCTCGACACGTGCGGCTGCGTCTCCGAAGCGGAGGTAAACGTGAGCTGACGCTCGCCGGTGCCGTCGGTATTGATAACCCAAATCTGTGGCGTGCCCGTGCGATCCGATTCGAAGAACACCTTGGTGCCGTCGGCGGTGATGCTGGGGTTGCGGTCTGCCCCCGGATGAGTAGTGAGTTGTCTTACGTTCGTGCCGTCATAGTCCATGACGTAGATATCGTAGTTGCCCGCCCGGCTCGAGGCATAAGCGATCTTCGAGTTGCGGAACAGGGTCGGCGTGGGAGTGAATGCAAGCGAGGTTACATCGCCTCCCGCCGCGGAGATGAAAACCGCCGGGCCCGTGGAGGGAATGGGGAAGACCTGCACGCCCCGACCGCGACCTGAGAAGCCGTTCTCGAAGTCCTGGACCCAGTCTTCTCCACTGGTCAGCCCGCCGCCCGCTCCGCAGCCGGAGAACAGGGTCACCGCGGCCGAAGCGCCTATCCCGAGGCACAGTCGTCGAACACATAAGCTCATTGAGCGTCTCCTCATCGCAATACTTCCGCTAATTCCGTTCTTCCATTGTCGGGGCCCGGGAACCAAGGTTTTCGCCGCGGACTGCCGTAGCCAGGGCGAATGCGACACAATGCGGGGTTGTGAGCGACGAACCGGCATTCGTACCTGTCCAAGTGAGCCTCGAGCCCGGAGCGCGACCGCCTGCGTATGCAACGAGCGGATGTGCCGGGATGGACCTGCATGCCTACTGCGACGAGCCCGTAGAGCTAGTACCCGGCGAGCGAGCACGCATTTCTACCGGGGTCCGCATCGCCCTGCCAGACGGATACGAGGCTCAGGTCCGGCCGCGGAGCGGTCTCGCCGACAAGCACGGAATCGGTCTCGTCAACTCGCCGGGTACGGTGGACGCCGACTATCGCGGTGTCATCGAGGTAATCCTCATCAACTGGGGCGCAGAGCCGTACACCATACAGCCGGGAGAGCGCATCGCGCAGATGGTAATCGCGCCGGTGAGCCGGGCTGAGCTCAGAGTGGTAACCGATCTCCCCGAGACGGAACGCGGGAGCGGCGGCTTCGGTCATACCGGAAAAGAGGCACTATGAGGATTTGCGACAAATGCATGGCCGAGGTCGGCCCCGATAGGAAGCACTGCCCCGAGTGTGGCGCGCCGCTCGACGACAGCTTCGAAGCCGTGGAAGGCGCGGATAGGGAAGTGTATCCGTCACTCGCGCGCGCCAACCTGCTGAGAATGCGGGGAGAAGTGCAGCAGGCGGAGAAGGTCTGCCTGGAGATCCTTCGACGCTACCCGAACCACGCGACCGCAAATGCTCTCATGGGAGACATCCTGCTCGACCAAGGCAAGGAAGAGGATGCCCGACAATGGTTCCTCTCGACCCTGGAGATCGATCCCGCCAACACGCAAGCCAAGGCGCGGCTCGAGCACCTAGCGCAACGCCCGAACTCAGCAAATGAGAGCGCGCCGTCTCGAGCTGGTGACCGCCTGGGACCGTGGGTCTGGGGGCTGTTCCTGCTAGTTGCCGCAACGGTCGCGGCAGCCGGCTTCCTCGCAGGCAGACGAATGGCGGAGGCACCCCCCGAACCCGACCCCGATTTCGTGCAGCGTCGCCTCGAGTACCACGGCCCGCCCGCTGCACAGCAGACGGCTCGGGAGGCGGAGGTGTTGCGGCGCATCGGGGCCGCCGACGCCACCATCGCTGCGCAAGTGGCCGGCCTCAGCTTCGACCCGCGCACGTCGGAGACCACTCTCACCCTTCTCGCGGCACCACCCCTCACGCGGGCCTCGGTCGCCGCATTAGCCGTACAGGCAGCCGCGGCGGTTTTTCGGTCGGACGCAGACACGGTCTCCGTTCGAGTCATCGTTCTCGGACCGGTGGATGGGCAGACGGAAACGCTGTTGACTGCGGACGTCCGACGTGCTGCATTGCAACTCCCGCAGAACGCTGCCGAGGCCGATGTCCTCGCGGTACTGGAGCGACCATGGTGGCACTCGTCCCTCCAGCCGACCGCGCCTCCACAGACGGTGCCGCCGGAGACGCCGCCTCCGATCCCCGATCCGACCGGCCCTCCGGACCGCCCTACCGAGGGCCTTCCCCCCGGCCCACCCGAGACCCGCACGGGGTCCCCACCGCAATAGGCGTCGAGATGCCCCTATACTGCGACGCCTGACACCTATCCTCTCCGCCGCTTTGGCATGGCCAACAGTGCGGCGCCACACAACAGAGCGACTGCTGTGCTCGGCTCTGGGACCAGCTCGTGCTGAACCTCGTCATGCTGAGCTTGGTCATGTTGAAGCTCGTCCTGTTGAACCTTGTCATTCAGAGCCTGTTCACGCTGAACTCGTCATGCTGAGCTTGGTCATTCGGAGCTTGTTCATGCTGGCCCTGGTCGCGCTCAACCTCGTCATGCTGAGCTTGTCGAAGCATGACCTCGCCGTCCGCATGGTGGCGGCTTCCGATGTAACGCTTGCGGCTTGCGGTTGCATGCTTCGACAGGCTCAGCATGACGGGTAGGGGTGTGGTGGACGGGGGTATAGCGCGTAGGGGTTCTGTGGGTAGGGGGTGTGAGAGGACGGGGTGTTGGTGTTGGCGTTGCGAGGTGTCGGGCTCGAACACTGTCGGCGGACGCTTTCCAGCAGCCGCATCGATTGCCGTTATGCTGGGCTTGGTCATGCCGAACCTCGTCCTGTTGAACCTTGTCATTCGAAGCCTGTTCACGCTGAACTCGTCATGCTGAGCTTGTCGAAGCATGACCTCGCCGTCCGCATGGTGGCGGCTTCCGATGCAACGCTTGCGGTTTGCGGTTGCATGCTTCGACAGGCTCAGCATGACGGGTAGGAGTGTGATCGGGAGATGTGTGAGAGGCAGGGGTGAGGCGGTAGGGGTATGGCGGGTAGGGGGTGTGGTGGGCAGGGGTATGACGCCCCTAAGGAGTCCGAGGTTATAGCTTGTCGGTCTAGGTTGGAGCTGGGCTTTGTCACGCTGAGCTTGTGCATGCTGGCCCTGGTCGCGCTCAACCTCGTCATGCTGAGCTTGTCGAAGCATGACCTCGTCGTCCGCATGGTTGCGGCTTCCGATGCAACGCTTGCGGCTTGCGGTTGCATGCTTCGACAGGCTCAGCATGACGGGTAGGGGTGTGGTGGGTAGGGGGTGTGGCGGGGAGGCGGAGTGACGGGCAGGGGTGTGGTGGGTAGGGGCATGACGGGTAGGGGTGTGGTGGATGGGGGTGTGACGCAGGGACGAGGAGCGAGGCTCATCCTGCGGCACTCTGCATGCGAGTCCCGTGGCGTGGCCGGCTTCGCCCTATCGTCGCACACCCGCGTCAGCCAGCATGCCAAGGACCCGGCACAACTGCCCGACAAAGCTCAGCCCCGGCAGGTTTGCCCGGACACCATCCGCTACCGTGACAACACGGGATGGGCGGCCGGTCGAGGAGGTCGTTATGCAGGACTTCCGGTGCTGGTGGCCCCGCGCACGGGCTGTGGAAGCGAGCACGGCGTGGCCGTAGTAGATTGAAATCCCGGTGGCCCCACGCACGCGCTGTGGGAGGCACCGCACAACGTGGTAAACACCGCCCTGGAGCTTGGCGCGCACATGCCGCATCGCGGCATTCGGGAGCCAGATAAGGACCGCCGGGATGACGGGATTACGTCTCGCTCGCCGAGTATGGGTAGCCCAGGTCGGCTGCCTGAGGATTCAGAACTCGAATAGCGATGGCTGCTCGCCGAAGGATGCCTTCAGCACCGACGGAGGCGGGAACACGGAGGAGAGGTCCTCGCCGAGCGCAGGCTCCAGCCGACAAGCGAACTTGTGCAGCTTGTCCACGTAGTAATCGCGGTTCTCGTCGTTCGAGTAGGCAGAGAGCGGCTTGAGCACTCCGCCCTGCGCCTCGTACACGCGCACGTAGTCGCCCACTTTGGCCTGAATCCCCTCGGCGGCCTCCTTTGCCCGCCGCTTGGAGCTGCTGCGGAACGTCTTTTCCGTCACCCGCTCACGCCGGGCCAGCGCCTCGATAGGCAGCTCCCCCTGCAGAATGGCCCGTGCGGTCTCCTTGTACAGAGCGGTAAGCCCCGCACGGTCTCCTTCGAACAGCATCGCCACCGCCCGGCTGAGGAAGTCACGGCCGAAGGGCTCGTCCGCCCGGCTGCGCAGCGACGCTCCATGAAAAACGAGTCGGCCGTCCTCCCTCTGCAGCGCGTAGTTCTTCACCTTCAGCGAGAGCATCGCGCGGAAGCTTCCGTCGTGCACCAAGTGAATGCCCTCGGGCAGCGCCTCACCCACCCGAGCGACGAACGCCTCCTCCGCGTCCTCCGACCCCGCAACCCCCTCAGGGGGCACGAAGTAGATGCCATCCGTGTCTACCTCGATCACCTGTCCACCCAAGCGCTCGATCTGCTCTGCGGCTCGCCGCACGATGGCCTGGCCCTGGGTTGTCACCTTTGCCGCTGCCTGCGGGTCGTTGAAGTGCACGTTGGTCCCCAGGTAACCATAGAAGGAGTTGATCAGCACCTTGAACGAGCTCTGCAGGCCGTCCCAATAAGTCCGTTCTTGCCCCTCCGTCTCACGCATGCGGGTCTTGGCTTCGAGGCGCCTTCGCGTCAGCCCGCGCAGCATCGGCAGGAACACCCCTAGCACATCGCTGCTCGGAGCGATTTCGAAGCGGTCCATGATGCTGGGATACAGGCTCTGAACATCGGCCTTGACCACGGGCCGCAGCACGCCCGTTCGCCTTACCTCGGTATAGCCGCCGGGGACCTCCCCCGGGGGCTTCGGCAGCGGGATGCCGTGGCCTGCGGCGAGGTACGCGCGGTGCATCAGCGCGTTGATCTTCTCGCCCATGCCCATCTCGGCGACCGCCTGATACGACTCGGGCACCATCTGTGCCTGGTAGAAGTCGGTCGCGCACACCAGATCGGCCAGCGACCGGGTCTCGCGCACGTCCTGCAGTGCGTACTCGCGGACCCTCTCGGGGTCCTGCTCCGCCAACCGCTGCATCTCCGTGCGATCTAGGATGATACGGTTCTCTTCAGCAACACCCAGTGCCACTGCGGCTTGCTTCAGCCCATAGCTTTCCAGCTCGCCACGCCCCACGTCGAACCGCTGGATGGCGTGCATGGTGTCCACGAGATGCCTACCGTACACCTCCCACTGGCTCCACCGCCACGAGCGTGACCGCGCGTATCCGAGTTTCGTCAATTCGCGCTCCTCTCGCCCGAGCAACAGCGGCTCCTCGACTGCCTGCGCCCGCTCGTGCAAATACGGGAGGTCGAATGCCAGCAGGTTGTGGCCCTCGATCGCGTCTGGGTCTAGTCGCTGGACTTCCTCGCTCAAGCGGCGAATAATCGCGCGCTCATCGCCCGCTATGACGTTTTCGTAGCCACGGTTGTCGCACAGCGCAACCATCAGCAGCTTCGCACCCTGCTCCCTCGGGTCGAGCGAGGTGGTCTCGATGTCGAGCTGCAGGCGGTGCAGGTCGGCATAGCCCATTCCCTTGAACAAAGTGATGCCCGTTACGGTGAGGAACTGTCGCGCACGTGAGCCAGGTGCGAGGAACGGCGCACCCCTTTCCTGCATCGCCTCGCGCGCCGCGCGCAGGTCATCCCAGCTGTCGAACCGTGCCAGATTTCGTAGCCAAACACCCTGCTCCGGCGCGGCAAGCTCCGACCAGTGGGCCCCTTTCAGGGTGTACCGCTCGTCCGCGAACATCCACGGCGACCACTCGCGCAGCTCGCTGCGTACCCCCTGTTGCGTGCGGATGAACAGCTTTGCCTGGCTGCCCGCGGTGTCTACCGCAACGACGCGCTGCGTCTCGTCGGCTCCGAAGAGCAGTGTGTGCTCGTCCATCGGGGCCAGTGTACCAAGGGTGCAAAGGGAAACGGCTCCCCGCAGAGCGGGGAGCCGTCCAACTTACGGCACAGAGAGCCGTTGGTTACTTCCTGCGGCGCAGCCCCAGCAGACCTGCGAGGCCGACCCCGAGAGCGGCGATTGTGCCCGGCTCAGGGACCGCATAGACGCGGAGGCCGAAGCTGGCAGCCGGAAACCCGCCGAAGTTGTAGATGCCCTGATCCTGAAAGTTCAGGAACAGATCGTGGCTGCTTCCGACTACCGGCGGATCGTAGATGACCCAGCCTGCTTCAGGGCTGTCGGAGTAGTAGCCCCCAAAAGCAAGGCAGAACCATATGTCTCCTCCGGGGGCGAAGAACTCGCCGCTTCCTGTGAGGTCCACCTGCACCAGCCAGAAACCATCGCCAGGAAGGCCAGTGAGAACGCCCCCGCCTAGGTAACTGCCGACCGGACCGGAGTCGTAGGTGGTCATGTCGAACGCGGCCCACTCGACCTGCGTCAACGCGGTGTTGCCGGCCGGATCGTAATATACGAACTCGAAGCCGTTGATCAGGCCCCCACCGGTCATGTGTACGTCGTCACAAATGCCCCAGAAGTCCGGACCCCACCAGTTACCCGGGAAATAGTAGCCTAAGTAGTTAACCGTGTTGTCGTACAGGGTCACCGGTCCGGGCGTCGGAGCCCCGTTGCCGATCCGCCACCTCTGCAGCTCGCCGGATACGGGAGCGTAGTTCTGAGAGAAAGCCGCACCGCAGACTGCCAGCGCGGACAGCACCATGATGATGCGCATCTTGTGCAACTCCTTTACCTTTCGTCAGGACTTGCCATCCAAGCGCAGAAAACATGCCACTTTCGCCTCTTCTCGAGGCGAAGTGACCAGATGGAAATAGTTTAGCGCACCCAAACAAAAATGGCAACTGTCTGACCCGGGAATCTCGGAATCCATCCAGTTTCCGAAGGTATACCAACGAGTGCGCCTCTGCGCCTTCGGCGGCTCACCCGTGTCACTCAACCCGCGGAGCCCGTTCCGGAGCGACACGGGCGAGCCCACCCGATGCTCGCCCTCTGAGTGGCAAAGGCACCGGAGCCTTGCAGCGAATATGATCGTGGTCATATTGCGCGTTTCCGCACAATCGGATAATGGTGTCCAGGGTGCCCAGGCGACGGACGGGAGCGACCACACGATGCTCAAGCTATTCGACGAGGTTCTGGCTGCGGGTCTACCGAGACCGCTGAGGCTGCTCAGCCTCGGCGCAGTCGTCGTGCTCATCGGCATGGCCATCTACGTTGGTCGCATCTCGGAGGCAGCATCCTACCTATCCGACGACCCTCGGGCCTGCGTCAACTGCCACATCATGAACCCGCAGTACACGACTTGGCGACACTCGAGCCACGCCCGCGTAACCAACTGCAACGATTGCCACGTCCCGCACACCAGCGTGCTCGCCAAGTACTACTTCAAGATGAAGGACGGGTTCCGCCACAGCCTACTGTTTACTCTAAGGAAGGAGCGGCAGGTGATTCAGGCGATTCCCGAGTCGAAGGCCGTCATCCAGCAGAACTGCATCCGGTGTCACGCCCGCACGCTCGATGCTGTCGGCGCCCCGATCCACAGCGACTTCACGCGCCAGTGCACGGATTGTCACCGAGAAGTCCCCCACGGTCGGGAGCACAGCCTCTCGTCCACGCCGAATGCAAGCGTTCCCAGTCCCGGCCCCATCATGCCGCCGTGGGTACGAGGAGACCAAAAGACCGGAGGTTCGAGATAGCCATGGAAGTCACACCAAAGAGGAAGGGGAGCACTTGGCTCGGATGGTTCGTTTTTCTCGGCAGCGTCTTGGGGGTCGTGATTCTCGGCCTGCTCGCCACCTCGATCACCGAGCGGCGCGCCGAGACCCGATACCTAGCGTTGCAAATGATCCAGCCCATCGCTGAGTGGGAGTCCGACAACTCCAAGTGGGGTGTCAACTTCCCTCGCGAGTACAACTCGTGGGAGCTGACCAAGAAGACCGACGAGAACACCAAGTACGGCGGCTCGGGCTTCCGCGATTACCTCGCTGACAATCCCAGGCTGGTGATCATGTGGGCGGGATACGCCTTCGCGAAAGACTATGCTCAGGCTCGTGGGCACTACCATAGCTTGAACGACGTGCTGAAGACCAAACGCATCACCGACAAGTCCCCCGGCACCTGCTACACCTGCAAGAGCCCCGACGTCCCGAGGCTGATGGCCGAGATGGGGCCTGCCAAGTTCTACTCCGGCAACTTCCTCGCGATGCGGGGAGAGGTCAAGAACCCTATCGGCTGTGCGGACTGCCACGACAATAAGACGATGGCCCTGCGCATATCCCGTCCGGCGTTGCGCGAGGCCTTTCAGGCGATGGGCAAGGACATCACGAAGGTTACCCATCAGGAGATGCGCTCCCTCGTGTGCGCCCAGTGCCACGTCGAGTACTACTTCCGCGGCAAGAAGGAGAACTACCTGGTCTTTCCTTGGAAGTACGGCCTGACCGCAGAGGCAATGGAGAAGTTCTACGACGAAGTGCAACACACCGATTGGGTGCATGCCATCAGTGGAGCGAAGATGATCAAGATGCAGCACCCCGATTGGGAAGTGTATATGCAGGGCATCCACGCATTCCGTGGCGTATCGTGTGCCGACTGCCACATGCCGTACAAGACCGAAGGCGGCGTGAAGTTCACCGATCACCAAGTGCGCAGCCCGCTGTACAACATTGCCAACTCCTGCCAGGTATGCCACAAGTGGTCCGAACAGGAAGTACGCAGCCGGGTTACCGCCATTCAAGACAAAAACCGCGAGATGCTGACCCGTGCGGAGGAGGCGATCACAGCGGGCCATCTGGAGATCGGTGATGCGATCAGGCTCGGTGCGACCGATGCCGAACTGGAGACCCCGCGCAAGCTGATCTCGAAAGCGCAGATGTACTGGGACTATGTTGCCGCGAACAACGGCATGGGCTTCCATGCGCCGCAGGAGTGTGCGCGAGTTCTGGCCAAGGCGCTCGACTTGGCGCAGCAGAGCCGGTTGGCAACGACGCTCGTGCGGGCAAAGCTGGGTGCGACCGCGCCGCTGCAGCTCCCGGACATCAGCACCAAGGAGAAGGCCCAAGCCTACATCAAGCCCTTCGTGGAAGCCCAGAAGGCGAAGGAAGCCGCCGCCCAGCCACCACCGGCACGCTAGCTAGAACCACAGCGAACCGTGGCCGCCGGCTCCCCACAGGAGCCCAGTATGCCCGCTGAGAGAGGCAGGCATCGCCGGCACTCTCGGCACTTTCTAGGGATGCCCCGGCGCGGTCCTCGAGTTCGCGCTGTGCGATGTGTGGACGCCATTCGGCGGGCGCGGGCCAGGGCATCGAGGCCCGGTCCTCCCTAGGGACGTCGGGCCGCGGACCGGGAGGTGCCGCGGCCTACGCTTGCCTACCGATGACGATGAGCCGGGAAGAGCGGTTCTATTGCCCAGGGGCAGCAGCCAGGCGGGCGTTCACGGCGTCCCAGTCAATAGACTTCAGGAACGCGTCGATGTAACCCGCGCGCGCTACGCCGTAGTCCAGATAGTACGCGTGCTCGTAGGTGTCCAGCGCAAGAATCGGCGTCGCGCCCCAAACCGGGAAGGTGTTCTGCGCATCACCCAGATAGTTGAATAGCTCACCGGTCGCGTGGTTCACAGCGGTCCAGGCCCAGCCACGCGCGGCCATGCCGGTGGCCTTCAGGTCCCGTGCCCAATTCTCGTAGGAACCGAAGTCGCGCTGAATCAGCTCGGCCACTCGACCCGTGGGCGGCCCACCCTTGCCGCCGAGGATGTCGAAGTAGACCTCGTGGTTGTACACGCCGCCCAGTGCGAACGTCAGGTCGGTCTTCAGCGACCGAATCTTTGAATACACTTGGTTCCCCGCGGCGAAGTCCTCGTCCGTGAGCGCGGCGAGCGCCTTTCGGACCTCGTTGGTCTTGTTCACATACCCTTGATACAGCTTGTAGTGCTCGTCGTGCGTTCGGCGAGAGATGCCGTTCGCCTCGGTGTTGTAGATCTTCTCCGGCAGCGGCTTTGCCGCAATCTCAATGAAGTGCATAGTCAGTCTCCTCCTCTCGAAGTTCGGTCATTGTACTAGCTAACGCATGCGGGGCCGAGGAGGTTTGCGCTGGTCCCACGCAAACGCCGAGCCCGAGGGCACCAGCCCTCGGGCTCGGGATCCGTCCGTCGGTACAGCGCAGTCTACGGCGCGCCGACGAACCCGAAGTTATTGAGCACGATGTTCAGGTCGAGCAAGTCCACCGTGCCGTCCCAGTTGAGGTCGGATTGTCCAGTCGACCCGAATGCGGCGAGAACGGCATTCAGGTCTACCAGGTCTACCGAGTTGTCGTAGTTGGCGTCGCCGTTGAGCAGCGAGAAGTTGGCTACCGTTGCGCCGCTCACGTTCTGCGATGCGAGCACTTGGCGAAGCCAGTTCGCGTGCTTGACGGCGATGTCGAACGTGCCGGATAGAACGCTGGGCACCGAGTAGCCGCCCGAGCCGTTCAGCGTGACCGGATAGGAGGCCACGACGGTCTGCGTCCCGGGGTTGCGGAACTCGATGGTGAGGTTGATGCCCGCTGGCGACGGGATCAGACCGTTCAGCGTGACGGTGCCCGACAGCGATGCCGGGATCTCGCATCCGATCTGCGTTACCTTGAAGGCATCCACGCCGGCCTCGATAACCGACCCGGCGTTCAGGTCGCCCGCCTCGAAGCGCACTTTGACGGTCGCGTTGGGCGTCACGTAGTCACCGACCTTGAACGAGCTGGTGTACCAGCCGCCCTCGACCTGTGGCCCAGTGGGCCCGACCACCTCGGCAGTGACCCACGAGGCGCCGTTGTTGTTGGAGACGGACACGATGAACACGTCGTTGTACGGGTCGTTTCCGAAGTTGTTGGAGTACCAGCGTGCGTAGCTGATGATGGCATCACCGCCGCTTAGGTCGAACGTCGGCGAGATCAGGTAGGTAGTTCCGCCGTCCACATCGGTGTCACCGGCTCCGTTCTGCGTAACGTAGCAGTAGCCGGACCCGTCGTAGTCGCTAGGCGGGTCGCCTCGGGTTCCACCACCGTTCGGGATGGCGCGCTGCCAAGCTCCCGCGGTGAGCCCAGAGCTATTCTGCACAGTCCAACCTTGGTTCGTGTTGAAGTTGTCGCTGAACACGGTGACCAGGCTGCTTGCGCTGATGGTCTTATAGGTGCTCGTAGGAGCGTTGGATGGCGAGGTGACCAGGGTGTTTTCCGTGGTCCTTGCGGACACGTAGTAGTTGATCGTCGTGCCACACGGTACGGCTGGGAACACCGCATCGTAGACGTTCGGCGAAACCTCGTTCATCGGTATCTCGGTGTAACCACCGCCGGTGCTGTAGTGCAGCTTGCCGGTGCCGGGCTGCGGCTGCTTGGACAGAGCACTCACTACGACCCGCATCGTAGTGCCGCCTGCCGGGCTCACGGTCTCGGGCTGCCCGTCCGGGAAGGTGAACTTCAGCAGCGAGAGCGGAGGGGCTGTGAGGTTCTTCGCCCCGAAGCCCGTCGCGATCTCGTTGTAGTGTGGTGTGCCATCGGCGATGTCACCGTTGTCGTCGTCGAGCGTTAGCACGTCGATGGTGATGCCGGGGCTGACCGACGGCGGGCGCAGGAGAATCGAGTTGAGCCACAGCTCGCTGATGATGTTGTGGTACTCCACGGGCTCGGTGATCATCAACTGATCTCGAGTGAGCCAGAAGGCGCCAGAGAGGACTTGCCCGCATAGATGCGCCTCGCCGGAGCAGGGGTAGTTCACCGAGTTATAGCAGTTGCGTAGACACGCGTTGCCTCCCAGGAAGCCATAGCCGAGGCACGGGTCCTGTAGGAGGAGCGCTGACGACACGTCGGCCATACCCTCGTGGTAGTCCCCAGTTGCACTCGTATGGCCGCTGTACACGATGTGGTGACCATACTCGTGAGCGATGACCGAGGAGTATGCCGTGTTCGGACAGCCACCGCCCGATCGGTAGAAGTTGATCGAGCTATAGTCGTAGTAGGCGTTGCAGGTGTTGTTCAGGTTCACGTTGCACGGAAGCTGAACGTCCACACCCGGGTATGTGGGCACGTGCTGCTTGACGAAGTTGTGAATGTTCGTCGTCCAGATGAAGCCGTTCATCTGCGCCGTTAGGTACTCCGACGGGGTCGGATTGTACAGGAAGTTGCCGGGTCCCGGGGGCGTCACCGTCTGCGACATAGACAGAATAGAGCCTGCCGCAGTGGTAATCCTGACCCACCGACCAGCCTGCGTCGAGCCCGATCCGCCGACGGAAGTGCTCAGCGTAACGTCCGAACTGCCACCGTGCGGGATCACGTAGTTGCCGCTCGCGTCCGTGTAGGCTGCGTTGCCGCCTGTCAGCCTGACCCAGATGTCCCGGATGGGTTGGATTGTGGGCGGGTTGTCCGCGCGGTCTGGCTTCACGCCGGGCGTCGCGTAGCCCAGCACTTGACCGGTGACATCCACGTAAAGGATGCGGTCTTCCATCCGCAGCAGTGGCGCATCGGCCTTCGACGCGTCAACGATGAACTCGTAGGCTTCGGGGTCATCCGGGTTGCCGTTGCTGCCCGTGAACCGGTAGGCGTAGGTAGCCATACCGTCCTGCGCATACACGATGAACTCCGGCTGCCCGAAGGTGAAGTCGGGATACCAGCGTGCCCAGCGGGCTATTGCATCCTGGGCACCGATCCGAATGGGTGTCAAGGCCACGTTGTTGATGTCGTACACGTTGGCGGACGCCAACACTACCGGGTAGCCGGGTTCGTTCTTCACCAGCACGGTGAGCCAGGCTCGGTCCACTTCTAGACCGTTGCAGAACTGTCGGTAGTGCAACACCGTGAACTTGCCCCGCATCAGTTCGTGCTGGGCCTCGAACACGAGGTTGCTGGCGGGAACGCCGAACGCGGCGCTATAGGACCTCAAGAACGCATCGGCCGACCGCTCCGGGGTCCCGAACGCGGACATCTTGGTGCCGTAAACACGGCTAAGCTTGCCCTCCGATGTAAAAAACCGAACGGCGGGATAATCGCGCTCCAGCCGCTGCAGTGCGGCCTGCTTGCTCTCTGCCGCTCCGGCGGCCAGCGCCAGAACCACGGCCATTGCGGCTAATGCCAACCTAAGCACAGGTTCGCCTCCAAACTCCTAGATGTATGCACCGCGGCCCTCGCGATTAGCCTGGGCTCAGTGCGCGGATGAGCAAAAGTCGATTCGGAATCCGCGGTCCCCCGCAGATCACCCGAAAACGCGGGTAAGGCCAGCACATTCCGAATCGGAACCTCTGCGTTAGGAGTCAACACATAGCGTGCCGAAGCGGTTCCCCGCTTTGCCGCCTAACCCTGATCTAGAAAGAAGGGGCGCCGAAAAGGCGCCCCTTCCGAGGTCGAATGTTCAGAGCGGGCCGCTTACGGTGCTCCGGTCATTCCGAAGTTTGCGAGAACGATGTTCAGATCCACCAGGTTGACGACGGCGTCCCAGTTGAGGTCACCGTAGCCCCCCGGATTCCCGAATGTTGCCAGGATGGCGTTCAGGTCGACGAGGTCCACACCATTCGAGTTGTCCACATCGCCGTTGAACAAGGAGAAGTTGACCGTGGTCGGGCCGGAGACCGTGACGCCGGGCACCACCTGCCGGAGCCAGTTGACGAACTTGACCGCCACGTCGTAGGTGCCATTCGGCACATCGGGCGTCGAGTAGTTCCCCGCGCCGTCCAGCACGATCGTCGCACTGTGCAGCACTGTGCCCGACGGGATCTCGCGGAACTCGATCGTTGCGCTCTGGCCAGGACCGCCTAGGTACTGCTCGAGCGTCACGACGCCGCTCACCGTCGAGCCGCCGGGGGCCACATCGAGTGTGGCTGTGCCGCTCGAGGCGTTGTAAAGGCTGTCGCCGGCAAACGACGCGGTAATCGTCTTAGGCCCAGTACCCAAGGCAGGCGGGATGACCCAGTTAACCGTGGCGACTCCACCGACTCCCGTGACCGCGGAGCCCGCCGAGAAGCCACCGACGTCGAAGGCCACCGTTCGTCCGACTAGGGGCAAGTTATCCGTGGTACGTCGAAGCGTCGCAGTCAGCGTCACCGGCTGCCCGCTCGTCCCGCTCGCATTGTTTGGTGTCACCGAGGTGTTCGCTGCTAGGACGGTCATGGTTGCGGTGCCGCTGGATGCGTTGTGCAGCGTATCGCCATCGAACTCGACCGTTAGCGTCTTGACCCCGATGCCATCGCCCTCTTGAGGAGTGTAGTTGATGGTGGCAATGCCGTTCGTACCAGTGTCTCCGCTTCCAACGATTGAGCCCTGGACTTTGAACCTCAAGCTCTGCCCCTGGAGCGGCGCCCCATCTGTCGCGCGGGTGAGTTTCGCACTCAGACTAACGCTCTCGCCGAGGTGTCCGGATGCGTCGTAGGCCTCGACCACGGAATTGGCCTTTGACACGTTGAGGTTTCCGCTACCCGTGGAGGCTGCGTAGGTGCCGTCCCCGGCAAAGTCGGCCTGGATGGACTTGATGCCGGTGCCGAGGCTAGGCGGAATCGTGTAGTTGACCGTTGCTACTCCGCTACCGTTCGTGGTGCCGGACCCGACGCTGTTCGATGCCACCTTGAAACTGATGGACTTACCCGAAACGGGAGCTCCGTCCGAGTCGCGCGTTAGTGTGGCACTCAGAGTGACGGTTGCGCCGATCTGGCCAGCCACGTTGGCTACAGTGAGTGTCGTCGGATCGCCGGGTGGGGTCAACGTAACTTGTTGAACCCATGTCCGCCAGGTGCTACTCGAAGTGGCGTGCGGATACTCGTTGAAATGCCAGAAGGTCCTGTCGTCCTGAGGGTCTACGACGGTGCCGGTGTAGTCGCCCCACCGTACCGGGCTGCCGCCCTCACCGGTGTAGTATCGGGTGCCTGCCTTGATGACCGTCGGTACCGTCATCTGGCCGGGCGGATCCGATGCCAGTCGGTAGGCATAGTAGATGGACGCATACTCGTTGCTACTGGCACGGCAGAATCCCATGAACAACGTGTTATCTTGGTTGACTGCTACCGACGGGAACCACTGGTACACGCCGCTCGTGATTACGGTGCCGCTCGTGGTGACGCTCACCGAAGTCGGCCAGTTGGACGTGTTGAGCTGGTACCAGCGACATGCAGCTACGCTGCTTTGCCCGATGGTGTGCGCGAAGTAGATCGAGTTATTGCGCCACACGGAGTTGTACGTTCGAGTGTCGATGGTGTCGAGTCGGACCGATCCGCCCTGCTGAACTGCGGACGGCGGAGCGGAGAACGATGTTACTGTAGCGCTCCGCTTCGTAAGCGACGGGGTGCCGAGCGGATTGTTCACACCGAAGACGTTCACCTTGTTACTGCCCTGAACATCCGCGAGAAACGGTGCCTGTGGCGTGCCCCAGTGCTGAGCCGGCTGGATAGTGAAGGCCGTGCTGCCGTCTGCGTTCGTGATGCTCCACAGGTCGCTGTAGGTGATGCTGCTAGCGAAGTCCAGCAACTGCTGCTTGGGGATCACGCGCAGCTTGACGTACTGAAAGCTCCATGTGCTCCGGTTGAACATGTTTGCCGTGATATACAGCGCATCCTGGCTGACACCCATGCCGGGGTAGTCCGACATGTTGTTAGTGCTCGTCCCCCCGTTCAGAGTGGAGTCGATAGCGTACTTCTTCCAAGTGCCGTTCGGATCGCTGTCGTCGGAGACTGCGAGCAGGTACCACGAGTAGTAGCTGTTGTTGAGCCCTAAAATCAGCAGGAACCACCGACCGCTATCATGATCGTAAATCACACGCGGGTCCGACGTGAACGTGAACCCCGCAAGCCCGCTGAAGAAGGTCCCGAACGAAGAAGAGTAAGTCTGACTTCCGGACTTGTTGTAGATGCGAAAGCCTGCGTTCGTCGCGACCAGAACGTGATTGGGCCCTACGGCTAGAATCGGGTCGGGCGGCCAGACCGACCCCGACGACACGCTATCCCAGCCGATATCCGCCAAGCCGACCTCGCTTCCGCCCCGCTGAATGATGTCGAAGTTCCACACCTTCCCAGGCTTGATCTTAGGTGGCTCGGTGTTGTCCTGCTTCATCGGTCGCCATGACCAAGTCAGCTCGAACGGCCGGAGCATCATCCGGTTGTACACGTCCATCTCGTCCTCCACGACGGAGGGCGGAGTTACCGTAACTGTGGCCACAGGGTCTCGGCCATCGAATTCCGACTGCCCCAGCGCCGACACCGCCAACATCATCGCCGGAATCAGCACTAAGGAGGGAAGCGCCAAGCGCGAGAGACGAAAGAACATGCAGTACCTCCTAGATTCCTCACAATCCGCACCCGGCCGGTTTCGCATCTCGGCTTGGCCGGGAAGCCCCGAGGCGCCATCGAGCCATTCCACGGTGACGGGGCCTGTGCAGACAGTCGTATTAAACATGACTCGCGCTGGCGAGGTTCCTTAGCCCTGCGGCACGAATAGAGCGGGCCGCAACCGGGGGGAGGTTGCGGCCGCTATTCCAGTCGCTGACGCGGTCTTGGGGGGGCGAGCCGCGCCGCAACTGTCGTAAGGTTCACGTTGTGCAGTCAGGAAAGCGCATTCCGACGAACGCTGATTCGCCCGTTGCTTCTTTCGTGCATTCTAGCAGGATTTGCGCCGAAATGGGACGCGTCGGACGCTATTTCGTGGAAAACTGCACTATCTATCCTGCATTACTTAGCGGCTCGAAATGTGCCGTGAAGTGTCGCAGGGTCGGCGCCTGCTGCGTGATTCGGTACCCGTGCACCGACTCTCGCTGCTCGAATGCCTCGAGAATCACCTCCGCCATGTAATCCACATGACTTTGCGTGTACACCCGTCTCGGCACGGCGAGGCGCACCAGGTCCATGTCGGCGAAGGTCTCTCCCGAAGCCGTGTGCTTTCCGAACATCACGCTTCCGATCTCCACTCCACGGATACCCCCTACCAAATAGAGAGCACAGACCAGGGCCTGGCCGGGGTACTGCTCGATGGGCACGTGAGGCAAGAACGCTCTCGCATCGATGTAGGCTGCATGACCACCTGGCGGCTGTACGGTCGCGACGCCTTCCTCGTTCAGTTTCCGCGTGAAATAGCGCGTGCTTGCCATGCGGTACTCGAGGTAGTGGGGGTCCAGCACCTCGGTCAGGCCGACCGCCATCGCCTCGAGGTCGCGCCCGGCGAGCCCCCCGTAGGTCGGAAAGCCTTCGGTCAGGATGAGGTTGGCCCTCGCCCGCTGCGCCAGACCGTCACTGTTGAGTGCCAGGAAGCCGCCGATATTGCACAAGCCGTCTTTCTTGCAGCTCATCGTGGCGCCGTCGCAGTACGAGAACATTTCGCGCGCGATCTCCTTCGGGCTCTTGTCCTCGTAGCCCGGCTCGCGCATCTTGATAAAGTACGCGTTCTCAGCGAAACGGCACGCATCGAGGAAAAAGGGAATCCCGTTCTCGTGGAGCAAGCGAGACACCTCGCGAATGTTCTCCATCGAGACCGGCTGGCCCCCGCCCGCGTTGTTGGTGACTGTGACCATGCCTAGCGGGATGCCGTCCCTGCCAAGCTCCTTGATCAAGTCCTCCAACCTGTTCAAGTCCACATTCCCCTTGAAGGGGTGCATCGAGGACGGGTCTTTGCCCTCGGGAATCACGAGATCCAGTGCTTCCGCCCCGGTGTGTTCGATGTTCGCGCGTGTAGTGTCGAAGTGGTTGTTGCTGGGGATTACCAGGCCCTCACCCGCCACCAGCGAGAAAAGGATCCTCTCCGCTGCTCGGCCTTGATGCGTCGGGATCACGTGCTTCAGTCCGGTGATATCCTTCACCACTTCCTCGAAGCGGTAGAAGCTCCGGCTGCCGGCGTAGCTCTCGTCGCCCTGCATGATCGCAGCCCACTGTGCCGAAGACATGGCGGCAGTGCCGCTGTCCGTCAGCAGGTCGAACATTACGTCGTCTGCGTGAAGTAGGAAGGGGTTGTAGTGTGCCTGTCGCAGAAGTATCTCACGTTCCTCTCGAGTCGTAAAGCGGATCGGCTCCACGCTCTTTATGCGAAAGGGTTCGATAACCGTGCGCATGGTCTCTAGGTTCCCCGTGAGCCAGCCTCCTCCTGTTGCCCCCGCGCCTGAAGGTAGACTAGGGTCGTACCACGGCTCATCGGGGGATGTTCATGAATAACAGCTTCGGCGCCCGAGCATCGGTGCGGCTCGGTGACGATTCCTACACCATCTACCGCCTCGACGCACTCGAGCGGCAGGGCATTCGGCTATCTAGGTTGCCGTTCTCGCTGCGCGTGCTGCTCGAAAACCTGCTGCGGCGTGAGGACGGCGTGACCGTCACTCCCGAGCACGTGCTTGCCCTGGCCAACTGGGACCCCGCCTCGGAGCCGACGCAAGAGATCGCCTTCGTGCCGGCCCGTGTCGTGTTGCAGGACTTCACCGGAGTACCGTGCCTCGTAGACCTGGCGGCGATGCGTGACGCGGTTGCCGAGATGGGTGGGGATGCTTCCCGAGTGAACCCCCAGCAGCCGGTGGAACTGGTTATCGACCATTCCGTGCAAGTGGACGTGTTCGGCACCCCCGAGGCGAACCGCTTGAATGTCGCGAAGGAGTTCGAGAGGAATCGTGAGCGATACGCTTTTCTGAAGTGGGGGCAGAGTGCGTTCCGCAACTTTCGTGTCGTACCACCGAACACGGGCATCGTGCATCAAGTGAACCTCGAGTATCTCGCGCGGGTGGTGTTCGTGGAAGATGCTGACGGTGAGCGCCTGGCGTACCCGGATACGCTGGTAGGAACCGACTCGCACACTACCATGATCAACGGCCTGGGAGTGTTGGGTTGGGGTGTAGGAGGGATCGAGGCGGAAGCAGCGATGCTCGGGCAGCCGGTATCCATCTTGGTACCCCAAGTCGTGGGGGTGCGTGTCACCGGGGCGCTCTCGGAAGGTGTCACCGCCACCGATCTCGTTCTGACAGTCACCCAGATGCTGCGCGCCCACGGGGTGGTAGGGAAGTTCGTGGAGTTCTTCGGCCCCGGGTTGGACGGCCTGCCCGTAGCGGATAGAGCTACCATCAGCAACATGTGTCCCGAATATGGCGCCACATGTGCGATGTTCCCCCTGGATGACGAAACCTTACGATACCTGAGACAGACGGGACGTCCCCCCGAGCTCGTCGAAAGGATCGAGGCGTACGCCAAGGAGCAGGGCCTCTTCCGAGACCGAAGCACCCCTGATCCCGAGTGCACCGCGGTGCTGGAGCTGGACCTCTCTCGGGTAGAGAGCAGCGTGGCAGGCCCTCGAAGGCCGCAGGATCGCGTGCCACTCGGCCGCGTCGGCCAATCGTTCTCAGAGGCCTTGCCGGACCTGCGCGGACCCAACGGCAAAGAGCCCGCTGGCGCAGGGACACTGACACACGGGAACGTGGTGATCGCGGCGATTACGAGCTGCACGAATACGTCGAATCCCGCCGTCATGCTGGCAGCGGGCTTGCTGGCAAAGAAAGCCGTGCAGCGCGGCTTGACACGCAAGCCATGGGTCAAGACCTCTCTTGCGCCCGGCTCGCGGGTGGTTACCAGCTACCTCGATCGGGCTGGTCTCACCCCCTACTTGGAGCAGCTCGGCTTCCACACGGTAGGCTACGGATGTACGACATGCATCGGTAACTCGGGCCCGCTGCCCGAAGAGGTGTCACGGGAAATCGAGGAAGGTAGCCTCGTCGTGTGCTCCGTGCTTTCCGGCAATCGCAACTTCGAGGGGCGTGTGCATTCGGAAGTGAGGGCGAACTATCTCATGTCACCGCCACTCGTTGTAGCGTATGCCATCGCCGGACGAATCGATCTCGATCTCACGTCCGAGCCGCTCACGCTGGACGCATCGGGAGTGCCCGTGTACCTGAAAGACCTGTGGCCTACCAACGCCGAGGTCGCCTCTGCAGTCGAGCAGTGCATTCGGTCCGAGATGTTCGAGAGCAACTACAAGGACGTCTTTCGCGGCGATGAGAACTGGGAGTTGATTAGCGTAGCGCGCTCGGAACGTTTTCAGTGGCAGCCAGAATCCACCTACGTGCGCAGGCCGCCGTACTTCGACGGGATGCCCGCCGATCCGCCTGATGCGGCTTCCGACATCCGAGGCGCTCGCGTTCTCGCGTATCTGGGTGACAGCATCACGACCGATCACATATCCCCGGCAGGGAGCATCAAGAAAGACTCGCCTGCGGGACGTTACCTGCTCGAGCACGGGGTGCAGTGGCAAGACTTCAACTCCTACGGCTCGCGGCGCGGCAATCACGAGGTGATGGTACGCGGAACATTCGCGAATGTGCGGATAAGGAACAAGCTAGTCCCTGGCGTGGAGGGGGGTGTAACCACCTATCTGCCGACCGGCGAGGTGATGAGCATCTACGATGCGTCCGTCCGCTACCAACAGGATGGAACACCCCTCATAGTACTAGCGGGCAAGGAGTACGGTTCCGGATCGAGCCGCGATTGGGCGGCAAAGGGGCCGTATCTGCAAGGTGTCAGAGCGGTCATAGCGGAGAGCTTCGAGCGCATCCATCGCTCGAATCTGATCGGCATGGGGATCTTGCCACTTCAGTTCCTGCCAGGCGAGAGTGCAGAGAGCCTGGGCCTGACGGGTAGCGAGCACTTCGACGTGCTCGGACTGTCTAACGCTGTCGCCTCCGGGTTTGCTGGCGGGCGTCGGTTGCAGGTATCCGCCCAGGAGGGTACCCGGTGGCAGCGATTCGATGTCGAGGCGCGAATCGACACTCCCCGCGAGCTCGAGTACTACCGCCACGGAGGCATCTTGCAGTTCGTAGTTCGTTCGCTACTGCAGTCGCAAGGTTGAGCGCACGGTGCCGGCGCGTTCGTGGCGTGCGGTGATCTTTACGGTACCACCACGCGGGGCACGAATCGTCCACAGGAGTCGCAGCCTATCGTCGGTGCTGTCTGCAGACCACACGCCAGCAGCACCACGATAGCACCTTCCCTCGAGTTGCGCATGCTCCTCGCGCACTTTGCCGGTTTCGAGTGTGGCTCCACGTGGCAGCTCGATCTCGGTGACTATCGGTCGCACCAGCTTGTTATTCAGCGCTTTCTTGGTGACGTAGGTGGGCAGCCAGCCCGTGTTCTGCAGCACTAGCTCGACGCGATACGCACCTTGGCCAATCGCCTTCGCGCTGCTGGAGATGATCTCCAGCTTGGGCGCAATCCGCAAGTGGAACATCAGCCAGTCGGCGAAAGGCGCGATCTCTTTTTCCAACAGATGAGGGGGTGGGTTACGCCAGCAGTAAGCGACATCCCAGCCACCTAGCTCCACCTTCCCTAACTGCGGGTGTTCGAATGGGTACCACTCGATGTAGCCCTTGCCCTTCAGCACCTTCTCCGACCATTCCAGCATCTTGATGTCGTCTTCCACGGGGTGCTCCCGGTACCAGTCTATATACTTGTACTCGCTTATCCCTGCCTGTCGCTGAGGGCTCCATATCTCCACGGTCCATGCATGTACGCCGCGGTGCTCGTACATCCAATCATCGAACACACCGGTGATAATCTCCTTGGGGTGGTAGCGGAACTCGTGGTATACGGATATCGCCGGATAGCCCGTGATCTCCGTACCCTTCGCGCCGATGGTCTTATAGTTCCATACGTCTTCAGCGGGCAGCTCGTCCTCCGCAAACCTACTCGGGGGTCGCAGCAGCACCCCGCTGAAGGTGTGAAAGCAGACGGCGCCCGTGATGTTAGGATGTTTGCAGATGAAGTCCACCTGTGCTCGAATCTCCGGCTCCGAAGTGGGGAACGGCCCCGCGCCGTGCTGCTCGCCTTCCAACCGCCACCCGACGGGGTAGTTGCGATTGAGGTCTAGCCCCTCTTTGGTCCGAGCCATGGGGATCAGGAATCCGTCGTAGTTCTCGATTCTGCCTTCTGGGAGAAGACGGTAGTAGGTGCCACCCGTCTCGTCCGGCGCACGGGGCACCAGCAATTTCGGGTAATCGGGATGCGGCTTCCACGAACCGTTCGGGTCGGGGATTCGCATCTGAAGCATGCGCCCGTCGCCGTCCATATCCTCTCGGATCAGACCTTCGATGGGGTCCTCGTCGTAGGGCCATGGGCGGGTGCTAGAACGGATGATCTTCGGCTTGTCGGCTAGTGCCCACTCTGCTCCGTCCGGGTTCAACCGGGGACAAACATAGAAGACTCGGTTGTCCAGCAACGACCGAATCGACTCGTTCTTCGGGTCTTCGGTGAGCAGCTTGTGAATGAGGTAAAGGCAGGCCGACGACGCCGATACCTCGGAGGCGTGAATGTTTCCGTCCACCCACATCGCGGGCTTCTCCGTGTCCGGCCCAGTCTTGAAGCGCGTAATCGTGCACAGCCAGATATCGCGGCCTTCGTAGCTCTTGCCGATCGACTCGTACCGGAAGATGTCCGGCCGCTGTTGAGAGAACTGCTTGAGGAAGCGGGTGATGTCGGCGTAGCGATAGTAACGGTCGAAGCGCAGCTTGGCCATGTTCGGTCCTCCTGCCCGCATCGCGCGAGCGGTAGTCCGATTCGTCCTAGTCGCCGCCCGTCCTGCCGGGAACTTGCGAGCTAGTGGCCCTCACGGGTACTTTGCAGGTGTCATGGACGAGGCTGCAGGTAGGGACGCGTGAAATATCTAACCAATCAGGACCTTCTCTGGATCAACTCCCAGCTGCTGAAGCGAGTCGTCGGGTTTCGGGTAATGGACCTCGAGGAGTGCGTCGGCTATCAGTACGCCTACAAGCGAGAGCCAGAGGTCTACCGGGATGCAGGACGCTTCTTCGAGGGGCTGCTTCGCCGGCAGCCGTTCGACGAAGGCAATGAGATCACGGCACTCGTTGCGACCTTGTGCCTTCTCAAAGTCAACGGGCTAACCCTGGTGGCTAGCAGGCAAGAGGCTCACGACATACTTGGGAGGCTGGCCCGCGGCGAGATTTCGGGGGCGGACGCAGTGCGCTCGCTGGCGCAGGGAGAGCCGGAGCCGATTGCCGACGGGGCACTCGCGTCGGCCATGAGACAGGTTCTCAGCGCATACGCCTAGCCATATAGTGGACCCGATCACTGGTAGGTCTGGGACGCTCCAGCGAGTAGCTGTGGTAGGCCCGAATGTCCCCGAATCCGGCTTCTTTCAGCCAGGACCGAATCTCTTCCGATGAGTGCGCGCGTTGTACGTGGACCTCTGTGAAGCTCTCGGGCGGGTCTTCGGTCCAGAACTCCATCCGTACGGTACACAACTTCGTTGCCTCGTCATAGCTGCTGCGCCACTTGTATCGTACGGGTGCCCCCTTTGTCAGCACCTCTTGGTCGAACAGCTTGCTTACGAACGCGTATTCGGTGTTCAGGTCGAACACGAGCAGGCCGTCCGGCTCCAAGTGCGCTGCGATGCGCTGAAGCGCGGCACGGAGCCTCTCGGGCTCGGTAATGTAGTTCAGACTGTCGAAGAAGCTGAGCGCCGTATCGAAGGTCTCTGGTAGGTTCATCTCGGCGAGATCCTGGGCGTAGAAGGTGATGTCCAGCCCGGTCGTCTCAGCCTTCTCCTTCGCAGCCAGGATCATCGCGGAGGATTTGTCGACTCCCGTGACGCTCAACCCCTTTGCGGCGAGCAGGCGGCAGACGGTGCCCGTGCCGCAGCATGCATCGAGCACCCTCTTCGGCTTGTGACCCACCATCTCGCAGAGCAGCTCGAAGTAGCTGACCCACATGCGATAGGGCACCCCCCGCATCAGAGTGTCGTAATGGGGGGCTATTCGCGTAAACGAAGCGTGGGTGGACATGCGGACGGATTGTACCGAAACGCCCGCCCGAGTACGTTTCGCGGTGGATCGCCTACTTACCTCCCCGTCGTCGGGCAATATGTGCCAAACTTGCCGTCGAAACCTGCCCGACGCCGCCCGGAGGTGCTTCGGGTGTGGAGGCTAGCGAATGTTTCGTCGTCTCTGGAACTACATAAAGGCGCTATTCAACCGAACCATGGACCGGCTGGAGGATCCCGAGATCCTGCTCGACCAGGCCCGCCGCGAAATGCGTGAGAACCTCGCCTCGAACCGAGAGCGAGCCATCCAGGCTATCACGCAGAAGAACAACCTGCAGCATCTGGTGGATGACCACACCCGACGCATCGCCGCTCTGCAGGCCAACGCCGAACAGGCGCTGCGGCAGGGAAACCGCGACCTCGCGCGCCAGCTCCTTCGTGAGAAGGCGCATCTCGAGCAGACACTCGAGGGTCTGAAGGCCTCACTTGCCCAAGCGACCGAGACCGTGGAAGCCATCAAGGTGGCGATGCGGCGTCAGGAGGAGCAGGTCAAGGCCAAGTATGCCGAGATGCTGGCACTGAAGGCTCGATGGAAGCAGGCACAGATTACCAAAGAGATCAACAAGGCCATGGAGAGCCTGACCTTCGAGACCACCGAGCAAGACTGGAGCGTCGCGGCAGAGAAAATTCGCCATGCAGAATCGGAAGCTGCCGCACGACAAGAGATGATGGCTTCCAGTCTGCAAGGCAAGATGCTCGAGCTCGAAGACCAGACGATGGACGCAGCAGCGGAGAAGGAACTGCAGGAACTCGAGCAGCGGATGGGTCTGGCAGGTCCCGCGCCAACGACGCAGCAGATCCCCTCGTCCGTTCAGCAGGATGTCGAGGCAGAGCTGGCCGAGCTAGAGCAGAGACTCAGCACCCAGCCTCCCACGCAGCAGGACTAGAGCCTAGCGACCGCTAGTCTTCCGGCCGCGGGCCGGGTTCCCATCCCTGCTCGCTGGCGCGCATCAACACCTCTACGTGCATGTCGTCCGTGACTCGGTTCTGGCACGACAGGCGAAACTCGCCGAGCACCCCGTCCTCTTCGAGACACTGGCGCTCCACCTCTCCCATCGGCGGCTCCGGGCTGTGGAAGCGCACTCGGCATGTGGTGCATTTCGCCTTCCCGCCACAGCGATGCGAGATGTCCACACCCGAGTCCTCGATAGCCAGCACCAGCTTCTTTCCCGACTCGACCTCGAACTCACCGAAACTCTCGATTCGCAGCTTTGGCACCCGATGTGACCTCCTTCGTGCGCGCATCGTACCATCGAAGGACCGGCTCGTGCGGCTACACTGGGTCATGGAGGTGAGACGCTTGGACATAAGACGCTTGTCCCAGCGACAGGAGATCCTGGCGGGCGACCACACACACCTACGGGAGCTCCTACACGGTCCCAACGAGGGCATGCCCCTTCGCTACAGCTTAGCTTGGGCAAGCCTTCCCGTCGGAGCGAGGAGCCTGCCGCATCGGCTGAAGGAATCGTCAGAGGTTTACTACTTCCTGCATGGGCAGGGTCGGATGCACGTCGGCAGCGAAGAGGCCTCGGTGACGGCAGGAGACACCGTCCTGGTGCCGCCCGGTGCGACCCAGTGGCTCGTCAACGAGGGCGGGTGCCCCCTCGAGTTCCTGTGTATCGTTGACCCCGGTTGGAGGGCGGACGACGAGGAGGTCTGAACTGGCGCGATCGTGCCGGGCTGCTTTCACGTCGCGTTCTGCGACACCTGGGCCGCGCTGCTATCCCACCGGCTGCGACAATTTCTCCAAGATAACGGGTCTTGCCGCTACTGGCTCCGCGCTCAGCCGTATGGCCTGCGACACGGTCGCTACGGCCCGTTCCGCGGCCTGGCGGTCGCGGGCGTACACCCTCGCAAGAGGCATGTCCCGTTCGACACGGTCCCCGACTTCGACCGCCATCACGACCCCGACCTGCGGGTCGATCGGGTCCTCCCTCCGCTGCCTCCCCGCGCCGAGTTCGACCACGGCCCTACCGACCGAGCCGGCGTGAATGGCCGAGACGTACCCGTCGGCCTGGGCAGGCACCGTCTCGACGTGCAGACTCCCCATCAGGCTTTCGGGCTCGTCGCAGATGCTGGGGTCGCCTCCCTGCAACTCCACGAGGGCGCGGAATCGGTCGAGGGCGGACCCGTCGGAAAGCCGCTGCTTTGCCAGACCGTGCGCACTCGGCACATCCTCGGCCCGGCCCGCGGCAACCAGCGCCTCCGCCGTCAGCGCGAGGCAGAAGTCCCGAAATCGCGGCGGCCCCTCGCCCCGCAGCGTATTTATAGCCTCGATCACCTCGAGCGCATTCCCCACGGCGTGGCCGAGCGGCGCTTCCATATCGGTGATGCACGCTACCACTCGCTTGCCCGCCGCTCTGCCCACTTCCAGAAGCGAGATGGCCAGCTTTCGCGCTTCGTCCAAGGTCTGCATGAAGCCGCCGCTGCCGCACTTGACGTCTAGGAGCAGTACATCCGCCCCCGCGGCAAGCTTCTTCGACATGATGCTCGCAGTGATCAGCGGGATGCTGCCCACCGTGGCCGTGGCGTCTCGCAGCGCGTACAGCAGGCGGTCCGCGGGGGTTAGGCGCTCCGTTTGGCCTGCGAGGCAACAGCCGCACGCGCCCGCCACGTGCAGCATCTCCTCCGGCTGCAGCGCTGTGCGAAAGCCGGGGATGCTCTCCAGCTTGTCCACCGTGCCTCCGGTGATGCCGAGCCCACGGCCCGACATCTTTACAACCGTGCACCCACATGCCGCCAACAGGGGCACGACCACCAGTGAAGTTTTGTCGCCTACGCCGCCAGTGGAGTGCTTGTCTACATGTGGCTCGGGGAGCGTCGCCAGATCGAGTTGCTCTCCGCTATCGGCCATGATATGAGTGAGGGCCAGGGTTTCTTGGTTAGAAAGCCCCTGGAGATAGGATGCCATCAGCCACGCGCTGACCTGGTAATCGGCAACGCGGCCGGCAACGTAGCCACCGACCAGCTCCTCGAGTTCTTCGGGTGTGTTTGCCTTGCCGTCGCGCTTCTTGACAATAATGTCTTGGACCCGCATGATGGACAAAGTGTATCACCGTGCCATCGCTAAAGCCGAAACGCGAATTGCTCGGTGGTTGGCGGGGTTCGAGGGTGCAGGAAGACTGCAAATGTGCAATAATGCCGTACCGTGTGCGACGAGGTGCGCGGGGCCCGTTTTGGCGAGTCCTTTGCACGATTTTGGAGCGTGACCAGTGATGATTGACGAGGAACTTGAGCCTGGTATTCCGACCGACACACCAGGCGACGACATCCCGACCGCAGCCGGGGCCTCCCAGCCTGAGCCGAGTACGGCCGTCTCCAGAGGCGAGGAAGAGCCTGCCTCTATGGAAGAGGCTCTCCAAGACGACACGTTGAGGCAGGAGTACGACCAGTCCTTCCGTCGCCTCTCTAAAGGGCAGTTGGTTCGCGGCATCGTCGTCCATGTCGAACCCGAACGCGTCTTCGTGGACATGGGAGGAAAGACGGAGGGCATTATCCCGCTTGCCGAGCTGAGCGCCGAGCCCATCCCGACTGCTGAGGGTGTCGTGAAACCGGGCGATGAGATCTCTGTGGTCGTTCTGAACACCGAGGGTTCCGATGGCAACCCGGTCTTGTCGAAGAAGAGGGCGGATTTCGAGGACTGGTGGATCAAGATCGAGCGCTGCTACGAGCGTCAGGAAATCATTACCGCACTGGTCACAGAGCGGGTCAAGGGTGGCCTCGTCGTGGACATTGGAGTCCGTGGATTTGTCCCGGCGACCCACGTGGGCAATGGCAAACTCCGGAACATCGAGCGCTTCGTCGGACAGAGCCTTCCGCTTCGCATTCTCGAAATCGACCGAGAGCGGCGTAAGGTGGTTCTGTCTAACCGGCTGGCAGAAGAGGAGCGACGCGAAGAGGCGAAGCAGCGCATCTTCAGCTCCCTTCGCGTCGGCGAGGTGGTGGACGGCAAGGTGCGCAGGATCGTGGACTACGGTGCCTTCGTCGATATCGGCGGCGTGGACGGCCTGCTGCACGTGAGCGAGATGTCCTGGACACGCATAAACCACCCGTCCGAGGTTCTGAAGGAAGGCGATGAAATCAAGGTCAAGGTCCTCCGCCTCGACCCGGAGATCGGCAAGATTTCCCTGGGCTATCGTCAGGTTCAGCCCGATCCGTGGAGCATCGTCGCGGACAAATACAAGGTTGGCCAGATCATCGAAGTTCCAGTGTCGCGCCTCGTGCAGTCCGGAGCGTTCGTAAAGCTCAACGAGGGTGTGGAGGCCTGGCTACCGATTAGCGAGATGACCCACAGACGGGGCGCCCGCCCGTCGGAACTGGTCACAGAGGGCGAGACCATCCAGTGCCAGGTGATAGAAATTCGGGCGCCAGAGCGACGCATGGTGGTCAGCCTGAAGGCGCTGGAGCGCCGCGCGGAGCGTGAAGAAGTCGAACGACACGGTCGTACCAGCCACAGGGGTGGTGCGACGATCGGCGAGCGCCTTGGGTCTCTGAGGGATGTTCTCACCCGGGAATCGGAGGAGAATGCTGCGGCAGAAGTTGAGCAGGTCGCCGAGGTGCCGTCCGCTCCCGAAGCCGCTGCGGAGGCAGAGAGCACAGTGGAGCCCGCAGTCGAAAATCCTTCGGCTCCCGAAGCTCCTGTGGCAGCAGAGCCCGTTGGCGAAGCGGAGTCCGTGGACGCGACCACTGAGGCTCCAGCCGTAGGCACCGCTTCGGATGAGACGCCCTCCTAGCGAGGCTAGGACGGCCGGCCGGGTGCTGCAAAGACCGAACTCTGGTGCCGCTTCGCGTTCGCTAAGCGGCACTAAGACTTCCGAACCTCGCGTTCCGATCCGCGTGGCGATCACCGGGGGCGCCTGTACCGGGAAGTCCACTGTCCTCGGCTATTTCGCAGAGCTCGGCGTGCCCACATTCAGCGCCGACGACGTGGCTCGCGAGCTAACCCGAGCAGGTAGTCCGCTGGCAAAGGCAGTCGCTAGAGCCGTGGGACCTGGGTCTTCGCTGCCGAATGGCGAACTCGACCGACGGTTCATCGCCCGACGCATCTTCGAGGACGATGCGCTTCGGCACACGCTCGAATCGCTGCTACACGGGCCTATCTTGGCTCGGCTCGAAGAGCTGTCTGCGCAGTCTGCTGGCGGCGTCCACTGCTTCGAAATCCCACTGCTCGTCGAAGCCGGCGTCCAAGGTGAGTTCGACCGCGTGATCTTGTGTCGTTGCGGACGAGACGAGCAGATGAGGAGACTGGTGGAACGCTGGGAAGGAGATGCGGTTCTGGCCCGTCGAATACTATCGGCGCAACTCTCTGACGCGGAGAGAAGGCCGTATGCTGATTTCGTGGTGACGACGAATCGCCCACCGGAAAAGGTTCGAAAGCGCGTGGAGGCGATTCTGGCGAACCTGCGAAGAACGTCGCGCGTCCATGTTTAGGATGCCGCCCGCCTCGAAAGTGCAACGCAGAAGGGGTTATGCTATAATCCCGCGTTACGCATGGAGGCGTTACCGGCGACGGTGATTGAGGAGGTCGAGTGCCCAGTGAAACCTAAAGGCGCTACGGTGGTTGGCGTTATTCTCAGCGCCGCGCTCTTATTCGCTTCTCCTGGTTCATCTTTCTCGCAGACCCCTCCCCCGCCCGGGGACGCAGCGAAGCTCGCCGACCGGAGCGGTCTCGTCCGAACGAAACAGTATCGGAAGGAACTTCCTCCAGCGCAGTCGGTGGAGCGTATTCCGGGGGTGCCGGAGAAGAACGTGGTCACCTTCCCGGTAATACAGACCCCGTTCGAGATCGCCAGGCATCTGCCATTCTCGAAGGAGAGCCTCGCCGCACGGTGGCAAGGCACTACCCGAGGCGGCCCGCCTCAAGACCGAGACATCACGCTGACTGCCGCCGACGTTCTAGAGCCCAAGTTTGCCCAGGGCGATACACGTCTTTGGTTCTCCTCGAATGCGAGCGGCGTCGATTCGACCGGGCGTCTCGTGTGGGACGGTGTAAACCAGGCGTACCATATCTGGCGATGTGATATGGAGGGGCTGAACGCGCAGCAGATTACGGGCAATGATCCGAACCTACCGGAGGAACGCTTCGGCGAGCAGCGCTATCCAGACAGCAACTTGGCCTCGAATGCTATCGTGTACTCGCGGCGCAGCACGGTCGGGTCGGGTAACTTCGATATCTACGTCCGATATCTCAGCACCAACGTCCCTCCAATCCGAGTGAACTACGATCCGGTGCGCCCCCTCGGCGACAGCATCCACCCTGCCTTCTCCCCCGGAGGGACCGAGGTGGTGTTTGCGGCCCGGCTTGCAACCGGTGGGCCGTACAAACTCTATCGCTCTCGGGCGGACGGCTCGCCCTATCCGGACGGGGCCTTCACCCGGCAGCTAACCGAGCCACCCCCGGGTGCGGATGACGTGGACCCCGACTGGTCGCCTGACGGCTCGCGCATCATCTTCACGCGCCGCACAGCCACCGGTGAGCGCTTGTACATGTACGTGTTGGGAATGCCGTTGGATGGTGCGATGCCTTGGACCAACTTCCAGTCTGGTGGCACGCCCTCCAAAGACCGCGACCCCGTCTGGCGGAGCGATGGCGCACGAATCCTCTTCGCTTCTACGCGCAAAGCTCGGTATGACGGGAAGCTGAGCATCCGTGTGGCGGCTAACAGCGTTGGTAACAGCTACGATATCTATCAGTTCAGCCCCGAGGTCCCTGAGGACAACGCGCTCAATACCCCAATCGCCTACACGGCGGACCCCGCGGGAGATACCACTGGTAAGCAGGGTGCGACGGATCCGACGGAGGCATTCCGCCTCAACTGGCTAGTCTATGTTTCGGACAGGCCGAACCCACCCGTGAATCAGAAAGACGGATTCCATGACCTTTGGATCGGGCTCTTCGTGGACTCGTCGCCGCCCATGCTCGAGGTGTTGCCCATCGTCGAACCACGCGAGGGCATGCCTGGGCAACCGATCAAAATCAAAGCGTGGGTCACCGACCTCCAGACCGGCGTCAAGCACGTGTACGCTCAGTTCAAGGACCCGGACGGCGCCGAGGTGGACAGCGAAGGCGTTGAGCATCGCCTTTACCTCAAGCTCCGCGGAGACCTGCCGGATCCGTTCGGCCAACGTGCCTTCCCGGCAACCGGCCAAAAGATGGACCTGTTCGTCGAGATCGGGCAAGAGGTAGTGAATCCATATACCTACAACTATGCCTTCCCTTGGGTACTGTTCGTCGGCACGGTGGGGGAATCCGATCTGAGAGACGGCCTCCAGCTTTTCGACGACGGACCGGTTAGCGAAGGGGGCCACGAGCCGGAAGGTGAGGTTGCAGGAGACAACTGGTACACGAACACATGGGTGACACCCCTGCAGCCGAGCGATTTCTACCTCGACCTGCTCGTAGAGGACGTCGCAGGCAATCAGCTCGTTTACGACAACATCTCCGGTTTTACTACGCAGCTCTTCGCTGCTAGAAACCCGATCCTGTTCGTTGCGGACTACATAGCAGGTCAGCTCTTCGCGCAAGACCTGAACTTCGATCCGCTGCTCGGCCGCCTGTTCGCACGTACGACATGGGCACCGGTAGAAAGCTATTGGTTGCGCAACCCCGCCACGCATGGAGAGAACGCATGGTTCTATACCACGGCTGGCGTTCGCGACAAGTTCTATCTGCCTGCCCCATGGGGTGAGCCGTACCCCAGAACGGGCGAGACGCTCGACACCCTCGGCCCGACCGCCGTTTATCAAGAAGCCGACATCTGGCGAACTCAGTGCCGGGGTCCCATCCCGCTGACCGCCCTTGCGCAGTACCTGCCACGACTCGATCAACAGGTGGATCCGAACAACCCGCTGCAGACCCGCCAAGTGCTGGTGGCGGAACGCGCGGTAGTGTGGGCGGCACCATACGCGGGGGACCTGTGGACCGAGCGCGTCGGTATCCACATACAAGAGGTGCGACAGGTCGTTCAGCAGTATCTCGATGCGGGAGGCCGTCTCGTCCTTAGTGGCCAGGATATAGCCTGGGCACTAACACAGGGTGGTCAGATACCCAGCACCTTCCTGACCAACTACTTCAAAGTGCAGTATGTGGACGACGTCGGACCGGATATCCAAGTGGGCACTTATAACGCCTCACGCCATCGGTTGATCGACTCCGGCGACGTCGTGGAAGGTGGACCGGGTGACCCAGTTGTCCTCGGACCATGGGACTACCACTGGCCTAGGCCCGATGGCGAGCTGGACGATTGGTCCACGCAGAACTTCTTGGCCGATCCTGCGCAGTTAGTGAAGACCCCCTTCGGTCTGCAGCTCCAGACTCCGGGTGTGTTAGTTGCCGGGTCGGTCACCATTGACGGTGCGTGGAATCAGCTCTGGATCGATTCGATCAACGCAGTCGGTACGATCTCGATTCCGTCGGTGTGGCGACCATACCGATATGCGTCGGGTGGGTTCGCTTCGGTAGCTGCTACCCATGCATCGCGGGCGAAGACGGTCTTCCTGTCCTACGGATTGGAGGGCGTGCACTCCTCGCACCGCGTCATTACGGTACCGCTGTATGGGGACGTGGCCTGGTCGGACAGTCGGCGCTATGAGCAGCTCCACGGCATGCTCTGCTGGATGAGAACGGCCCGCGCGTATGGCAAGGTCGAGGCGATCGACCCGGATACTTTGGAGAAGAAGCCCGAGCCCGGCGTCCTGGTGCGCTGGATCAGTGGCAATGGAAAGGATCCGACGACGGTAGGCCAAGTTCTGGGAGCGGCCCTAACAGACTCCAATGGTGAGTATGTGATCACCGGCCTGCTGCCGGGTCACTACTTCGTAGATGCGGTTAAGCCCGGCTTCCGCATTCAGCACCCCGAAGTGATCCTGGGCATCCACGGTGGACAGGTCAACAAGGAAGATGCTAATACTATCAACCTGATCATTACAAAGGAGCCGCCGGGTTCCGTTACCGGCCGCGTCGTCGACGAGAACGGCTCGCCAGTGGGCAACGTTACGGTCACACTGACATCGGACTTCCCGACCATTCCGCCTGTCTCTGGTCTCACGAACAGCGAGGGTCGCTTCTTGATCACTTGCAACCGCGGCAACTGGACGGTGACGGTAGATGGTACCGCCATTGGATTCTCGGATACCAGCCAGCCGCCATCCGCTACGGTAGTGGTGGATGCCGGGGTGACGACCACAATCAATACCGGCAACCCGGACCCACCCGGCTCCGACACGTTCATCATTTTTAGACCGCCTGGGAACCTCATAGGGACCGTGACTTCGACAGAAGCTGGAAACCCAGTCATCCCTGGTGCACAGCTCAACGCACGCATCACGCGCTTCGGGCAGCAAGTCACGTATGGTCCCGTGCTGAGCGACGCGAATGGTCAGTACGACTTCGCGGCGAGCGGCATAGACCTTCCCGCAGGCAACTACACTCTAGTGGTGTCGGCGTTCGGATTCCGGACCCGCAACGATATCTCGGTGAATGTGCCGTCAGGGTTCACCATCACACAGGACGTTCAGTTGTCGCCAGTTGCGCCTCGCACACTCCGCGGCTACGTGAAGACGAGACTCAGCGGTAGCAGCTACGAGGCCGCACCCGCTGGTCTGCCCGTGCTGGTTAAGCTGAACAACGTGACGGTGTGCAACACGGTGACGTTCTCGCCCCCGATCACCTCGGGCGGCAACGTCTACAACTACGAGTTCGCCGCGCCTGGCTGCAAGCTCGGTGATAACATCAATGCGTACACGGTGCATGTGGATACCACTGGGACCGGATTCCGGCCGCCGGCGCCTATCACCGTGACGGTACCGGACGGCGATACCCCGCCGGACGGCTTGCCGAAGTACGCTGACGACATCATTCTGACGCCGCTGGCCAACTTCGCTCGGTTTACTAACCTGATCTCGGTTCCGTTCAACTACCTGACCGAAGACCCGAAGCAGTTGCTCAATGGCGGGCCCAACTTCAAGCTGACGGCTTGGGACGTGGACAGGCAGCTGTTCCTCAACTACCCAATGGCACCGGCAGACCGGTTCCGCCTAGGCCGAGGCTACTTCCTATCTAACGACACGAACATGGCGCTCACGACGCCAGGCACGCCGGCCGACCCGAATAACATCTATCCAATCGCTATCAAGGCCGGGTGGAACCTCATCGGCGATCCGTTCCAGTTCGATGTGCGGCTGGGTAACAGCTTCGTCAGTGGGCCGGGAGGAGTGCTCGGATATAACGAGGCAGTGGCTGCCGGTTGGGTAGTGCCTATCATCTGGAAGATGCAGTCTGGCTTCCTGGTGAAGGACGAGAGCCTAACACTCGGACAGTATCAGGGTGCATGGTTCCTGGCCTATGAGGACGTAACGTTGCTAGTGGATCCGTCTGGTGGCTCTGCACCAGGTGGTGACGGAAGGGCATACGGACCCGACGGGTCGGATTGGTCACGCTTAAGCGATGGGTGGCGTCTGCCCATCCACGTCTACACAGAGACGGGGCTTCAGGATACGGCAGCGTTCATCGGGGTGTCGAACAGCGCGACGGACGGCTTCGACAGCCGATACGACTTCCCGCGTCCGCCCTCCGATGAAGAAAAGTATGTACGTGTGTACGTACCTCGCACGGATTGGGGTGCACGATCGGGTAGGTATGTCTCCGACGTTCGCGGCCCGGTCGCCGGAACACAAGTGTGGAATTTCGTCGTGGAGACAAGCGGCGCTGGGACGCAGGCAACACTGCGCTGGCCCGCGATGAGCCAACTGCCTCGCAATCTGAACCTCGTTCTGGTGGACGAGCAAGCCGGCAAGCGTGTGTTCATGCGGTCAACCTCGTCCTACAGCTTCGTGCCTTCGGACGGTGCAGTGCGCAAGTTCCGCATCGAGTCGATCTCGGCGAATCGAGTGCTACGTATCACCAACCCCGTCGCTCAGGCGACTCGGAGTGGTGCCGCCTCGATCAGCTTCACTCTTTCGACCGAGGCGAGCGTGCAGGTGACCGTGATCGCGCCGTCCGGCAAGCCGGTGCGTGTGATCGACAATCGGTTAGTAGCGTCGGCCGGCGTGCAGTCAGTGACCTGGGATGGGAGAGATGGCCGCGGCGTGTCCGTGCCGCCCGGCATGTATACGATTGAAGTGCGAGCCACGACCGAAGACGGCCAGATCGCTCGCGCCGTGACGCCTGTTGTGCTGAAGCGCTAAGGCGCACACCAAGGATCGGTATGAGAATCCGGATTACGGAGGAGAAACTGAAGTGAGACGTTTCATCAATACGCCATTGGCGCGCACTATCAGCCGAGTGCTTGTGGTAAGCATGCTCCTGACTTGCTACCAGGGGTTCTCCGCCGGACGAGCGCAGGCGCAGGTCGAGCTACCCAGCTGGGCAGTGGTCGAGTTCGTGAACCGATCCGACTACGGCGGCGCAGCGACCGCAGCCATGGCAACCGACAGCGTCCGCATCGAGCTGAGCAAGAGCCAGCGATACGACGTGCTGCCAAAGAACACCGTGGACCAGACGCTCAAAGACCTGGGCATGGCGCCTCCGCTCGATCGTCTGAAGTACCTGAAGATCGGGCAGGAGTTGCAGTGCGAGGCCATCGTGTCTGGCACCGTGGACCAAGTACTGATCACGAAGAACCCCCTCAGGGCGCGCGTCGTGATGAGTGTGTACGTGTACGACTCCGCGTCGGGTAGGGCTATTCGTGGCGCCAGTGGCGTGGTCGGTGAAAGCACGGGCCGGGTCGGAATGACCGGTGGCGAAGACGCTCTCGTGCAAGAGGCCATCCAACTTGCCGCCCTCGAGGCCGTCACCACGATCTCTAGCTTGAAAATCCCGGATGCTACCATCCTGTTCGCGAACCCCCAGAAAGTCTTGATGAATAAGGGTGCGCGCGAAGGCATCCGCCCCGGCATGGAGATGCTCGTCCTCCGCTACGGTGACTATGTGGCTACTATCAAGGTCATCGAAGTCTCCGCCGATGATGCCGAAGCCGCCGTGGTCGAAAGCACGAAAGGTGTTCGGCCAGGGGACAAAGCTAGGGCCATCTTCCCCGTCGAGGAACTCAAGATTGTCGGAACCAAGGTGATCCGAGGGGCACCGAAACAGAGGAACCTCGGCAATATTTTCGTAACCGCGCTCGTGGTCGGGCTCGTCCTGGCTCTCATCACGGGTCCGGGAGGAGGCGGGAGCAATACGGCGACCAACGACCTCACGACGGAAGCCATATTCGACCCCGCTCGGGGGTCGGGTGTGAAGGTTAGTTGGAACCCGAACCTCTTCGCAATCGCAAACTACACCCGTGTAGAGTGGCATATCTGGCGGAACGACGTGGCGAACGCGCCCATCGGTGTAGTGCTCGGAACCGAGAACTTCTTCATTGACGACACCGCGCCACTCGCATTCAACTGGCGCCAGATCGAGCTAATCGGCCCCGGTACCGACTGCATCGAGGACCCTGGCACTGAGGAAGGGACGGAAGTGGCCCTGGTCCCGGGGCGCACCTACAACTACTCGCTCTCGCTGGTCTACCGCGTAAAGTCTATTGACCTTCCCGGTGGTGGAGGAGACCAGCAGACGGACTGCTTCTTCGAGAGCGATCCGGTGAACGCCCGCGGCACGGCTACCGTCCTAGAACAGGTGGGGCTCGAACAGCCGGTCAATGGGTCGGAAAGCGTGAACTTGAAGAGCGTTCGCTTCTCGTGGCGAGCGGTGCCCGGCGCTAACTACTACGTGGTGCAGGTATCGCGCGACCTTACGTTCCCTCGAGGAACAGCGGTGCGCAACGTGTTCTTCCTGCCGACGACCCAGCAGAGCGGGATACTGAGTAGTGACACGCTCGACATTCGCGGATTGTTCCCTGGAGCCCAGCGGCTCTACTGGAGGGTGGGTGCACGAAACCTGAACGACTCGCCCGGACCTGTGCCGGATAAGAATGGCAATCGGTTCGTTTTCTCTGAGCCATGGGAGTTCACTCCGGTTGACGAGCCGCCGCCGCCCCCTTCGCCGGGGAAATAGGTTGGCAGCTCACACGGTGTGCGAACTCGGACATTCGAGGTGGTCTAGATGAGACTATGGCTGATTGGACTGGGCCTCGCGTTGGCAGCAGCAGGAGCTGCACAGTCGAGTGAGGCGGGTGACGTCGTCAACGGAGAGATCCGTGTGACGCTGGCACCAGGTACTACCATTGCACAGGCGAGAGCCTTCGCCGAGGCGAACGGGCTGGAGTTCGTGCGTGCTATGAGAGTGCCAAACTCCTTTCTGCTCCGCATTAAGCAGGCAGCGATGCCGAACGCCTCTCAGCTTGCTATCGAGAAGGCGAAGGAACTTGCCGAGCTTCCCGGAGTCCGAAACCCGGAGCCGAACTGGAAGTACTTCCGCCACGAGCAGACCCCGAATGATCCCTTGTATCCACAGCAGTGGAATCTTAAGCAGATGAACGTCCATCTGACTTGGGATTTCCAGAAGGGCAAAGACGGAATCGTCGTCTGCGTGCTGGACACGTCGGTAGACATTTCGCACCCCGACTTCCAACTCGGAGGCGGGCAGTCCCGAATGCTTCCCGGCTACAACGCCGATGACGACAGCAACGATCCTAGCCCGGACGCCAACTGGCCCGACTCTCATGGAACGATGGTTGCCAGTGTGATTGCCGCGGCAACGAACAACGCGATCGGCATGGCCGGCGTGTGCTGGGAGGGTATCAAGATTCTCCCAATCCGCGCAACAGATAACCCCTGGTTCTTCTCTGCAGCCTTGTACGAGGAGTCACTCCAGTGGGTGGTTGACTACAACAACTCGCGCACACCTAAAGTCGCGGTCCTCAACCTCAGCCTTGGTAGCTATAACCGAAGTGCACGAGAAGAGGAGCTGATCAACCAGATATTCAACCAAGGCACCCTGATCGTCGCGTCGTCGGGAAATGACCGACCCCTATTGGCAGGTTGGCCAGCGAGCTACACGAACGTCATCTCGATTGGAGCGACAGCGCGGGGCGGCTCTATTGCCAGCTACTCCAATCCGGGTTCCACCGACCGAAGCCGCAAGGTCGACTTCGCAGCACCGGCTGGAGACGGATACGGGCCTTCGGAAGCCACTACAGTCATGGACATGCGTGGCATCTACACTACGGCAGTAGGCACGTCGTTTGCCGCTCCTATGGCGTCTGGGGCCATCGCGATGTTGCTTTCTCAGGGAGTCGCTGCAACAGACGTATTCGACGTGCTCCGCTCCTCCGCTAATACACACAACTTGAGTGTTCCGAACCCCGACTATGGTTACGGGGAGATCGACCTGTTCGAGGCACTGCGACGGTTCGGCGGGTCGGTTCAGTTCCTGTCTCCGGCAGCCAACGAGGTGTTCGAATACACGAACATTCGAGTGCGTATCCGACTCGGAAACGTAGTGCCGGAATCGGTGGTAGTGCGCGACGGCACGACCGTGATCCCGCACGGCACCATCACACCGATTGACAGTGTCTTCTCGGAGATCGACTTCACGCGGGCGTTCTCCAGCGGCTCCCACACACTCTCGGTAACTGCTACTAGTGCAATCAACGGTAACCCCATCTCGCCTGTGCCGACGCGGACCTTCCGAGTGCAACCCAGGGTACAGCCCGCCGGAACTGCCATGTTCGCAGTGCCGTACGGTGTTGGGAACGCTCGACCCGAGCAACTGATCGCCGGTACGTTCCGCCTTCAGCGCTTCGTTTACCAGGATCGAAACGGCAACCCGGTGCCCGATGGGGAGTGGGCGCGCTACACCCAGTCGGATACCAGCGACGCAAGGGCATCCTTCGCTCCGCCCGATGCCGACGTCACGAAGGTTGGTGTCTCCGGCGACTTCCGACCCTTCGGAGTAGGCTACTTCCTCACCATCCCGCTGGCAACGCCCCTCCCGGTGCAGAACCCGCCGGACACCGACAACTCGTATAGCATCGGACTGAAGCCGGGTTGGCAGATGTTCGGCAACCCGTTCCCATTCGTGGTGGACTGGAACTCGGTCGAGGTGCAGTCCGTCAACAAGCGAATGAGCCTGGAAGAGGCCATCGCGGACGAGTTCATCCGGCCGCAGATCTATCGCTGGTCCCCCACGGAGCTCGCATATAGTTGGCGCGCAGCGCCACAGGGCCAGCTTTATCCTTGGGAAGGTGCTTGGGTCTACTGCCGCAAGGAGTGCAGGCTGATCATTCACCCCCTTCCGACGTCCTCCCGTGCTCCGGGTGATGACCGCCCCGCGATTCGTGGCGATGGATGGGCCTTGCGTCTCGCCGCAACGGCAGGCGGCATGCGCGACGCACGCAACTACATCGGTGTGACCGCAGAGCCGAATGCGTCCTATGACACGGTGCCGAAAGCCCCTGCACCGATCGACTCGGTGAGACTAACAATAGTCGGCGATGACGGCCGGACACCGTTCGCCCAGGTTCTCAAGCCCGCTAGCGCGCACAACATCGAATGGACCCTAGCGGTAACGGCGCCTAACAACGATAGTGAAGTCACGTTGGAGTGGGAGGAGATCGTCCGCTCGGCATCGGGAGTGTCCTACACGCTCGTGGATACGGTATCCGGGCGCAGGATTTCGATGAACCATACGAGCAGCTTTAGCTTCCGACCCGCTGCAGATGGAACACCCAGGCTCTTCAAGGTCGTGGCAACCCCGAGCTCTGCCGCTAAGCTAATGGTAACGGGACTGGGAGTTACGTCGTCCAAAGGTCGAGGAGGTGTGAGCTACACGGTGGTGTACTCGTTGAACCGCGAGGCCCATGTTAGCGTTAGCATCCTCTCCCAGACCGGGAAGCAAGTGGCTATGCTGTCCACCGGCTCTCGTGCTGCCGGTGCTAACCAGGCCGTGTGGAATGGCCGAGACCAGGCAGGCGTCTCGATGCCGCCGGGTGTGTACCTGGCGCAGGTCACTGCCACCGGCTCGAACGGCGAACAGGTTAGGGTCGTGAGCCCCGTGGTGCTCACGCGCTAGGAAGGAGTTACGACGAGTATGGCTGTCCAACGTAAGGTCGCGCAGGTCCTAATCGCCGCTATGATGCTCGTGCCGACGTTTGCCCTTGCGCAGACGTGGCGTGGCTGTCTTGGTGACGCACCGTTCGCCGGAAATTACTTGGAGAACCTGTTGGGGCTCACGAACGGGGTCATCAACATCTTTACTAATAGCGTCGGACAGGTGACGTGGGGCAACGATGCCGACGACACCACGGGGGACCCGGAGCAGAATTACAACTTTTCCGAGGAAGGCTGCTTCGACCCGACGATCTCCGCCGATGGCAGCGGTAGGTTCGCGTTCGGGTATGGCACCGGGTCCGAGCAGACGACAGCCGATGACGACTGTGCTGTTACCTTCGGCTACCCCTTCGCCGGTGGCGATTGGTGCTATGCGACGATCCGCGTGATCGAGGGGGAAACTACCACCGACAAGGTGTTCGGCGAGGGAACCTCTTGGCGTCTGGCGCCGTACATCGGTGCCAGCGGCGCATACATTCGGGGGCTGTGGGACTTCGGAGGTCCCAACGTCTGGGTGGACCTGCGCATCGACGTGTTAGGCGACACGTGGCGCTTCCAGTGGGACTTCTATAACTTCACGGAAAACCCCGTTCAGATCGGGATGCGCTTCGGCCACTGGACCGCAATGCGAAAGCGCGCGCCCGGGCAGTTCGTAAATGGCGACCGACGCGGGTTCCTCGACAATCTGTACGTGCTGATTCCCGGACTGCGACCGAGAAGCACCGACTACATCGCAGACCGAACTTCGGTCGGCACTGCGCAGTTCCCCCCATACTTCGACGTGTATTGGGGACAGAGCGACCCCTATCCTAGCTTCCGGCACTGGCTCAAACCCGACTCCGGTCACCCGGACCTGACCACAGCCGATCGAATCGAGTTCATGTCCGTGGGGCGCCTATTGCAGGGAGTCCAATGGAACGGCTTCACGGTACCGGACCTCCCGATCATCGACCCGTCCTATGCGGTGTTCCACAATCCCATCAACGTTCCCGTCAACGTGCCCGGCGACCTCGGGGTGCGGCCCGGGAGACGTATCGTGCAGTACATGAGCTCGGCGAATGCGGCTAGTAACATCGAGGTGCCAGTGGCCGTTACGACCGAAGCCCCCCGAGCCTTGCAGTTCGATCCCAGCAGCCCGAACAGCCTGGCTCCGAGCCCCTTCACGATCTCTGCCCTCGTGGCGAACGGGTACTCGGTCGTTGACCGCGAGGTGGACCTCACGAACGTCAGCGTGTTGCTCTCCCTGCCCCCCGGCCTCTCGGTAGCTCCCGGCGAGACTTTGCAAAAGATCATCCCTCGCATCGCCGCTGGGCGCTCGACTACGGTCAAGTGGAACGTGGTCGCCGACGGCACAGTGAACGGTATCGTCGAGTACCGCGTCATCGTCAGCCCGCCCCCTGCGAATGCCAAGAGTGTCACGAACCGCATCTACATCCCTGCGGTGAACAAGATGAAGGTCACCGACGGATACGACATGGTCACGCTGCCGTTCGTATTCAGTGACACCCGCTTCGAGGCCATCTTCGGCACTCCGGGGTTGCGGACGATCGGTGTTGACCCGACCACCGGCCGCTACATCCCTGTCACGAACGCTGTTCGGGGCGAAGGGATCTGGTTGGACGCAGGCGAGGACACGGTCTTCGCACTGGAGGGAGCCAGCGCACCGCCGGGGCAGGTTACCAGTGACTTCAAGATCAATCTGCAGCCCGGCTGGCGGATGATTGGCAATCCCTGGCTGTATCCCATTCCATTCGGGCAGCTCGTATTCGTTGGTGCGGACGATCCTAGCCAGGCACGTTCCCTGGAGCAGGCCATCGGCCTCGGCTGGATTCGCGGCGTGCTGTATCGGTGGGACAAGGCACTCGGTGAGTACACCTTCACCGAAGACCTCACCACACCGATCGAGCCTGCACGCGGCTACTGGGTGCGGATCACGGCAACTCGGCCCGTAGATGTCATCTGGCCGCCGGTCTTCACCGTAGGCGTCGGTGGCTCGCCGCGGGCGGCTGGACCCGATCCGTGGACACCGCGCCCCGGCCACTTCCGCCTGCAGGTTGCCGCGCGCTCGAACGGTTCCGCCGACACCAAGACCTTCTTCGGTGTAACCGAAGGTGCGTCAGTGGGGATCGACCGCTATGATGTGCCCAAGCCGCCGCCCGCACCGGACGGCAGGCTGAGGGTGGCCATCGAAAACAACGATTGGGGGGCAGACTCGGGCCCATACGCGCAAGACATTCGGCCAGCCTCGGACCGCGAGGCCACTTGGTACTTCACGGTGACTTCCGATCGGGACGGTGAGGTGACGCTCACCTGGCCCAACCTCTCGCAGTTGCCCAAGGACGTGGGGTTCCGTCTGACCGACCTGCAGACGGGCGTGGTGCGCAACCTGCGCAGCGTCTCCGCTTACACCTTCCAGATGACGGAGGGCCAGAGGCGCTTCAAGCTGGAGATGACGCCGGCCGCGCCTTCTAAGGTGATGATCACCGGCCTAAACGTCACGCAGACCCGCGGTGTGGGCGGTGTCAACGTGCAGTACTCGCTTAGCGCAGAAGCTAATACCACCGTGCGCATCCTCAGCGCTTCGGGCCAGGTGGTGAGGACGCTTGCGGCAGGCAGGGCGGAAACTCGCGGAGTGCAGCAGCACGTCTGGGACACGCGTGACACAAGCGGCGTCTCGATGCCCCCGGGTACGTACGTGATCGAGGTCGCGGCAGTCACTGAGGACGGACAGGTCGCACGAGTGGTCCGACCGCACGTGCTGACGCGCTAGGCTTCAAGGAGGACGAGAAGACATGCGGTATCGGATGTGGCCGGCGGCAGTCCTACTGCTGATCCTGGCGGCCTCGGGTGTGTTCGCCCAGAAGGGGTATATGAAGACCCCGATTACGGTGTTCGAGTTCGGAGTACCGGACGACCTGGCGCCTCCCGAGGACTTCCACCCCGCGGAGTTGCTTCGTTCCTCCCTGTTCGCCAAGCTGGAGGCGACGCGCGAGTATCGGCCGCTTTACTATAGCCGCCGCTCCGCCCCGATTCAGCTTGCGCTGGAAGACGGACGGTTGCCGCTCTCGAAGGCCGAACCACCCTTCAACGTCCCGGAGGGCGACACATGGCGCGCTGTCGAGGTAGGACGTATCCTCCGCACGCCCTTTGCGCTCGCCGGTTCCATTGAGAGTTACCACTACGATGAGGCAACACGGAGCGGCAGTATCGTCGTCAGCCTCGAGGTGTACAACGTCGAAGAAAACACCGTCGTCGTCAGCGCCGCGGTGACCGGCAAGGCGAGCGGGGACTCGCAGAGTGACGAAGTCGGCGTCATGACTGCGGCGATCGACGATGCCGCGACGAAAATGATGGCCGAGATCTCGGAGCCGCTTGGAATAGGGAAGGCAGTCCTCGATTCGTCTTCACCCGAGCGGAGGAAACAGATATCCGGCGGCTTCACACGCACCGCCTTTCTGTTAACCGCCGCGGGTGTGGTGCTGGCGCTGCTGCTCTTCGGAGACTGAGGCGAAGTGCTAGGGGCAGGGGATGGCCCATAAGGCCCTTCGGACGCTGGTCGCATTCGTTCTCCTCTGCTGTCTGTGGCCATTGGCCGCGCAGGACCTGGCAGCCGTAGAGCTATCGGTCTACCCCGAAGCCGCTCCTGCGGACGCGCGGAGCACCCTAACCGTAAGCGCGACGGTTCGCGATATGGCCGGGCGATACGTGCCCGATGGTACGCTCGTTTCCTTCACCGCGTCGCTTGGACAGTTCCGGGAGCCCGCTGTGGCCACCTCGGGCGGTGTTGCTCGTGGTATTCTCGTCGCATCCAGCGTGCCCGGTCGGTCGAAGATCACTGCTTCTGTCACCGGCTACCGCGCCGTTGCGGACATCGAAGTGGAGTTCGTAGCGGACGCAGCACAGCTGCGCAAGGTCGCTTCGTTCCTGGATGTGACTGGCTCCTCCTATCTCGCCTATCACGTCGAGCTTCGCATGATTGCCGCTACCGGGCCGGACCGTGGAGCGCACGTGGAGTACCAGTCCATCCGTATCGAAGCAGACGACCTCCAGTTGGACCTCGATCCCCTTTCCGTGATCGCATACAACGCCATTCTTCGGGTCGGCTCGTCCCAGCTGGAGGCACTGCAGCTCGCGTACAACCTGCGCTCTCGCACGGGTGTCGCCGTAGTCGAAAAGGAAGGCCGGGCGGTCTTCGTGCAGTTGCAGGGGACCGATGCGAGTGAAGCGGGCCGCCCTGCCGGCTACGACGACTTTCGCTTTACCGAGTTGTTCGGACCGCAACCCGTGATTGTCGCTCGTCGAGTGGTGGTCAATCCGGGCAGGGAAGCGCTTTTCAACGGCGCCCGCGTCTATGTCGGGAGCAATCGAGTGCTCACGATGCCGCACTACGCCCTCGATCTTACGCGCCCCGGAGCGCTGGTGTCGGAGCAGATGTTCGGCGTGAACCAGAACGGCCTGGTCTTGGACCTGCCCTACTACCTGAGCCTCGGGCCGCGGCAGTCCAACTCGCTGCGCTTGCGCTCGCAGCACGCCGCAGGGCGGGCGTATACCAGCTCTCGAGGAACTACGCTAGATTGGGTGAGCCGGTATTCAGACGGTTGGGCCTACTCGGGTGACTTCACGTTGAGCGACTTGTCGCCTGATCGCTGGGGCGTTACGCTTAGGCACAACCAACGATTCGGCGACCGGCTGGACGGCTTCTTCCTGCTCGACTCTCCCCGCCACGAGAGCCTCGCAGGCTTCGCACAGCTCTCCCAACTGTTCGACGGTTTCTCTGCGTCGTTGTCCGCCTCGGGTCGGACGGCCCTGCGCGGGACCCAGACCTCCGACCGGCGGGCGGACCTTTCGCTAGAGACGACCCCCATCCCGTTCTTCGGAAAGACCGCCTATCACAGTGTGGGTCTTACCGCGACCTATCAGCAATACGATGCAGGTCAGGGGATGACGACTCGCCGCGGCTACGGCCTGCGCTACCGGGCCAGAACGGTGCCCATGCAGGTGGCAGGCGGCTCGCTGAGCACCGGCTTGGTGCTCACCCAGCTATGGGGGCGCGGGGCAGGGGACGGGTTGGCTGTCCTCGCCACGGTCAGCTCCTCCTACATGCTCGGTCCCACCGCCTCGCTCTCCCTGAACTACGAGTACAACCGCAACCAGTTCGGCGTCTCCAGTTTCGGGATGCACCGGCTCAGCACCCAGTTGGTGGCCAACGCGGGCTCGCTCTCCGCCAGCGTGTACGCAATCCGCAGCCTGGACAAAGATGCGACCACCCTATTCGGTGATGCGTCCATCGGCCTCTCGAAGCTGTGGCGCGTGGGATTCGGCTATACCTGGGATGACGGCCCGGGGTCCACGTTCCGTGATCACTCGTTCCTGCTCGGCTACCGCCTCGGCTACCGCGAGATTGCCCTACGCTGGTCCAGCATTGATCGGCGCTTCGGCATCGAGATGCTGGCTGCACCGTTCTAGGCCGTGCAACGATGAGCTTCGTGCTCGCGCTCCTAGGGCTTCTCTGGGCTGGGGCCGATGCAGAGGTCGTAGCCGTCGGTAGGCTCAGTGGTACCTTCCCGTATACACTCCCTTGCTTCATCGTAGAGCGGGATGGATTCCGCTTCCGGACTGCTGGGCCGGACTTCCGCTTCGCCGCTCCCGTGCGCGGGGCGGTGCTTTCTAGCACAAGCTGCCTGCAAAAGGTCATCGCGGGAGGTGGTGCTACAGGCGGGCCCGAAAAGCTCCGGCTGCATGTGGCCCTGCCGGCTCTCGACCTCGCTTTCGCAACGACCATGAACCTGCGAATAAACGGGTGGGACAAGGCTTTCCTCACCTGGCCCGGTGGCAGCGTTGGCGAAGGTGTGCCCGCGCCGACCGACCAGCCGTGGCTGCTGCTGTCGGGCAGTCCGGATGCACCGTGCCTAGCCATCTGTTTTTCCAGCCCACCCCGCGAGGTGTTGCTTGTCCGTACCGGGGGTGACCTGGTGCTGCGCGTCGAGGCAGAGAGGCTCGGATGGGTCCGCCTACTCGCGCCGTTGGGGATCGAGCACGTGGCATCCGGTGGTGCGGCCGATCTGGGGGCCCTCGCTGCGCGGGTCGCACCAATCGCCGATGTACTCGCCAAATCGCAGCCGAGCGGCGAGCCGAAGCTCCGATGGGAGCCGGAAACTGGGCGCCTCGCGATCACCGAGGCTTGGGGGCTCGTACCGCCCGCGGTCGTGGCCAAAGCGCCACCCGCATCGGCTTCCCGACTCGCCGATATTCAGACCGCCGAGGGAACGCTCCGTGTTCTGGCGTCGGGGTCGGCTAGCTACTCGCTGGCGCCACCGTCGGCGTTGGTGGAGCCTTCCAATGTGGCACGCCGCAGCGAGGCGGCGGAGGCGATGCGCACCGCGCGCTCTGTCGCGGATTACCTACATGCCTACGACCTCCGGTTCCTACTGACCGATGACGATCAGCAGCTGCTCCGCAACCGTCTGCGCGCCCTTGCGACGGAGCTGGCGAAGGAGGCGTCGTGGCAGGATTGGACCGAGCCGATTACCCGCCGAGGCGTGCCTACGCTCATCCGTGCGCGAGGCGCAGACCTAGCCGAGCACACGGAGGCTGCCGCGCTCCTGCTCGCAGCTCTCGACTGGTGCGGCCCCGATGCCGCTTGGCAGGATGCCCTCGCTCGGTGTCTCGCCATCGTGGCTCTGCACATGGACTGGGCAACTCTGCTGCCGATGCCGGAGGGCCGACTGCCGCACGCGAAGCTCCTCTCCCAGTGTTCCGATGTCGCCGCGCGGGCGCTGTTGGTGCGTTGGCAGCCTCGTGATTTCGACCGGGTTCGCTACCTTGCGGCCCGACTCGCATTGGCCGCTCCCCGATTTCCAAAGGGCGATGAGCCCCCACTAGTCCTGGAACATCCGCCCCTCGGTCGGTTACTGCGGGCAGAGTACGATGCCGACAACGCGTCGGTGGTCCGGTTGAGGCTCGCGCCTGGGCCCGCCTTCGCTATCGGAGGTCCAGACGGCTCCCGCGTCCGGACGGTAGAGGTGGATGGTCTCGAGACCAGCGTCGCGAGAGGCGCAGCGGGCAAGTGGATGGTTCCGGTACCGGAGCGGCAACGGCCTATTGCGGTTGCGATTCGGATCGGCCCAGCAGCGTCGGGTGCGACCAGCGAAGGTCGTCTCGATCCGGGCAGTCCGCGTTGAAGTGCCCGCCGCGGCTTTCTCTTCGCATTAACGCGCACTGCACAATGGCCTCTCCGCAGGTGAGTAGGTTGGCCGCTTCCATCTGTTCGGCAACCGTGCCAGTGGTGGCAGGTCTGCCCACACTGCCCGCTAGCGCTTGAAGCGATAGCAGTGCTCTCTGCAACCCCACATCGGTCCGAACGATGCCCACGTCCTGCCACATCACGTTCTGCACTCCTGTCCGAACCGCACCGGGGTCCGGCCCGACGGAGGGCAGCGGTTCGCCCGCCTCATCGGGCAAGTTCCCCTGAACGGGAGGCAGCTCGGCGGCTTGGATTGCAGCGCGCTCACCGAATACCAGCGCCTCCAGCAACGAGTTGCTGGCAAGGCGATTTGCGCCATGCAGGCCGTTGCAGGCGACCTCGCCACACGCATAGAGCCGAGAGATGCTGGTCCGCCCCCATAGGTCCGTCCACACCCCTCCGCACGAGTAGTGCGCGGCAGGAGTCACGGGGATCGGCTCACGCGAGATGTCCAAACCCACCGACAGACACCGCTCGTAGATCATCGGGAACAGGTCACGGATCCGCTCCGCAGGCAGGTGGGACATGTCCAGATACACGCACTCCGCTCCGGTGCGCTTCATCTCGGTGTCTATCGCCCTCGCCACGATGTCGCGTGGAGCCAGCTCTGCCATCGGGTGCAGCCCTTCCATGAACCGTTTGCCCTCTGCGTTGATCAGCCGCGCGCCCTCCCCACGCACCCGCTCGGAGATGAGGAAGGCTCGGGCATGCGGATGGTAGAGCGAGGTAGGGTGAAACTGCATGAACTCCATGTTGGCAAGCACCGCTCCGGCCCGGCGAGCGATCGCGATCCCGTCCCCTGTAGCGATAGGCGGGTTGGTCGTGTAACGGTACACCTGCCCGCAGCCACCGGTAGCCAGCACCACAGCGCGGGCACGGATGGCCACTAGCCGTTGCGCGCGAGCATCCCAGACCCATGCACCCAGGCACTCACCGTCTCTCACCGATAGCCTAACTGCGGAGCAGTACTCGCGCACCAGAATGTCCGGTTGCGAGCGGGTCGCTTCGGCCAAGGCCCGCATGATCTCCCAACCGGTGCGATCAGCCGAATGCAGTATCCGATTGCGACTATGTCCCCCCTCGCGTCCCAGAGCAAGCTGCGGAAGGCCGTCGGGCCCCGGCGTTCGGTCGAACTGCGCCCCGATATCTATCAGCCAGTGGACGAGCCGCGGCGCCTCTCGTACCACGAGCCGGACGGCGTCGGGGTCGCACAGCCCTGCGCCAGCGGTCAGCGTGTCCTGTTCATGCAGCGACCACGAGTCCATCTCCCCGACCGACGCAGCGATCCCTCCTTGGGCGTATGCGGTGTTGGACTCCGGTAGGTCCTGTTTGGTGACTACGCACACCGACCCGTGGCCGATTGCTTTCAGCGCAAAGGTCAGACCAGCGATTCCGCTGCCTACTACCAGGAAGTCGAACTGCTCGGTGTCGCTCGGCTCAGTGGGCATCCTCTACGTCTCGGCATCGCGGTCGTCCAGGTTGTATGACAGCACGGCAAGCTCCTGGAGGAACGACACATTACGAACATGGACGTGGCTGGGCACCCGGATGTGGGTGGGAGCGAAGTTCAGCATCACTTCGACACCCGCAGCGACGCATGCATCCGCCACTTCCTGCGCAGCGCTGGCAGGCACGGCGAGAATAGCCATCTTCGCACCGATCTCGCGGTTCGCGTGTGCTAGGGTGCTAATATCTCGCACGTGCAGGTTGCTGAACCGCTGCCCCACCTTGGCCGGATTGTTGTCGAATGCGGCTGCAATGTGAAAGTTGTGCTCGCTCATGCCGGGATACCCGATGAGCGCAGCACCCAGGTTTCCCGTCCCGATGAGCAGGATGCGTCGTGCTCGATCCACCTTGAGAATGCGGGCAATAGAGGCTAAAAGCGCCGCGACGTCGTATCCGACGCCTGGCTTGCCGAAGTCGCCAAAGTAAGAAAGATCTTTGCGGAACTGCGGCGCGGCAATCCCGGTGTGCTGCTCCACATCCGCGGACGAGATCGTCGGTACGTTTTGCTGCTCTAGCTCGTACAGCAGACGCAGGTACGTTGCCAGACGCTCTAACGTGGGCAAAGGCACTTTGACTGGAGGAGGCATGTCCCCACAACCCCCCGGTTCTTGGATTGCGCGATTCTACCCAAGCATGCGCCCAGCCTTCCGGCCACGCTCGAGCGGGTGGCGGGCCGGTGGCATGGCTGTCTTGGGCTGCTGCTCTCGAGTGGTAAAAGGGGGCGCCCGTATGGGACAGCGCGCTACCATGCCCACCACCCGCAGGACTGCGGCCGAACACTACTCGACGCGCCGGCCCTCGTCAGCTTTGGAGCAGCGGCCCCGGCGCATTCGCCGGGGCCGCTTTAGGAGCATCTATCAGCGCGGCAGACTACAGGTCGCCTACCTTGCCGAAGTTAATCAGGATGATATTCAGATCACCGATGGCGACCGTACCGTCTCCGTCCAGGTCCGAGAGCGCATCCGCGCCACCGAAGTTGATGAGCACAGCATTCAGGTCTTGCAGCCCCACCGAGTTGTCGGGGAACGCGTCGCCGTTGGTGACATTAAAGTCCTGGTAGTTCGCGCCGGGACCCAACACCACGTTGGTCGCAACCGACCGCAGGAAGTGCGGGAACTTCAGTGCGATATCGAAGGTTCCTGTCGCGACATTCGGAACGAGGTAACCGCTGAAGCCGGACAGGGTGATTGGGTAGCTGTACAAGACAGTCTGCGTTCCCGGCGAGCGAAGCTCTAGGTTCGCAGACTGCGTGGCAGGATCGCCCACGAACAGGTCGAGGTTCACGGTTCCTTCTAGCGTAGCGACCGGCGGCGCTGCCTCCAGCTTCACGCCAGTGATGTGACTAATCGTTGTCATCGTATCGGTCGGGTCACTCGACGATCCCCAGTGCTGCACGTAGCCGCCAATCTTGGTGCCGTCGAGCAGTCCCTGCTCGGCGTTGTCGGGGACCTTGACGACTACCTGATCGCCGGCATAGTACTCGAGCTTGCGCAACCCGTCCGTCGGATCGTAGAAGTAACGCATGCCGATGGTGATCGTGTCACCGGCCGTGTAGATGTTGCCGAAAGTGTGGAATGGCAACATATAGCCGAAGACCGCCACCTCGCCATCGGACGCTACCATGAACTGGCCGTCCCAGCCATTGTAGTTGAAGTACATGCCTGCTTCCTGCCGATGGACCGAGCCCTGCAGGCGATCTATCGTGACGTCCATCGCGATGTTCCAGTACTCGTTGTTGTCGAAGGACGAGTCGGTGGCGCCACCGTCCGGAGAGAAGTACCACACGTGGCGGTTGATCCACACGTTGAGCCCAGTCTCCAGGAACTCGAGGTAGCTCGGGTACTGGTCAGTAATCGTTAGATTCGAGAGCGGATTGTCGTTAAAGACCCGAGGAATGATCCGCACCGAAGCGAAGTCGACGTCGTCCATGCCCGCGACGATGTGGCTCATGGTGGTCGTCACGTCGCGCGGGTTCGATGCCGAGCCCTGGTGCTGAATGTACGCACCGATCTTGGTGCCGTTGATGATTCCCTGCTCCAGGTTGCCCGGTGTGAGGATCACGCGATTGTTGCCGGCGTAATACTCGAACTTGTTCTTTCCCTCGACGGGATCGTAGAAGTATCGGATGCCGATACGAATGGTCGTGCCGGCTGTGTAGCCGTTCGGGACGGACCAGAATGGCAGGATGTACCCGAAGCAAGCAACCTCGCCGTCGGACGCGACCATCATCACGCCGTCCCAGCCGTTGTAGTTGAAATAAATGCCGGCTTCCTGACGAGGAGTGCCGCTCGGGGTCGGGTCAATCTTCACGTCCATGGCGACATGCCAGTAATCCGTGTTGTTGAAAGTCGCTTCCGTTGCTCCGCCATCCCCAGAGAAGTACCATAGATGGCGGTTGATGCCGTTGTTGAGCCCGGTCTCCGCGAACTGAACGCTCACGGGGTAGTTGTTCGTGACCGTCAGCACGGAGCTGGGGTTATCGTTCCAAACCCTTTCGATAACTTTGATCGACGAGAATTGGGCGTTGGCCAAAGTGGCGCTCAGCGCGGCAAGGGCCAGGGCGCCCAGAGTGCGTGACATCATCGTCCTCTCGCTCCACGTCTAGATTGGCTTGCTGAATGCTTTCAGCAACGCAGGATTATGATAACACATGTTCCGCTGAACGGCAAGTGCTGAACGCCGATATCGTCGAGAATCCTCCCAAAAACGTGCTAGCGGGGCCAGAATCGCACTTCGGCGGGGCCCTCGATGGTTACGCCGTTGTCGAGTAGCTCGACGGGCAGCCCATTCACCGTCGCTCGGGCCGTGCGCTCGTACGGACTTCTGACGACGATGCCGCCAGGGGCTGCGGGGGCTTGGCGCACCGAGAACACGATGACGTCGTCCTCGGCAGCAACCTCGTAGGAGACCTTACCGAAGTGAGTCGGCAATCCTGCCACCTTTATGCACTCTCCGTCCTGGAACCAAGCCGCCAGGATGCCCGCACCCAGAACCAGAGCGCCGCGGTCGTCGTCCTCGTACACCAGCACGTTGCGCACGAACTTGACGAACTCCGACCCGACCCAAGTGTGGGGAATGTCGCCGATGAAGCCAGGCTTCCGCGGATCGCGCCGCACTACTTCGGCCCAGTGGAGCCAGCCTGGTGGCCGAACGTGCGTTCGGAAGAAGCCGAGTATCTCGTGCGCCTGGTCCCGCCGACCCATCAGAAGTAGGGCGCTCGCGATCCGGATTTCGTAGGGGGTGTAGACGTCCCACGGCTTGCGGCCCGACGCACGGTCCCGGTGGAACTCCATGTACCGGTCGAAGGTGCGCTCGAGGGCTTCTGCCGGCACACAGTCCGTTACTGCACACGGGAATACACCGATGGCAGTGGACGTAGGATCGAAGTCACCGAGCTCTACACACCCCGGCACGAAGTCTATGCCGTGCTTCTCGATGGTTAGATCCAGCGAGTTTCGAAGACTTCGACTGAAGTCGGCGGCGAGGGCTGCAAAGTCATCCGCCTCGTCGTTCTTTCCGAGAGCGCGTGCAATCTCGACCACGTCGCGCAGGCCCCTGGCGATGAAGAAGCAGTCCCAGTAGGAGTGCATGGGCTTGGCGGAGTATCCTTCGTGGCTAATCGACTCGGGTATCAGCCCATAGTAGGCACGCTTTTCCTCGGTCTGATACTCCGACGTCATGCGCTTCGCGCGCAGCGTGCGGATGTGATCCACCACCTTACACACGGTGGGGTATATGCGCTCCAAGAACTCGTGGTCTTTCGTGAATCGGTAGTACTCGGCCACGATGTACAGGAACTGCCCGTGGCTATCGTGCTCCGGCACCGGGTCGGCACCGCGGCGGTCCACCACGCAGGGCACCGCGCCGTTTGGCGGGATGTACGATGCGAACCACTCGATGAACTGCCGGACCTCCTCGGTGCATCCCCACCGTAAGAGTGCAGCCGATGTTAGCGCGCCGTCGCGCATCCAAGAGCGCTCATAGGAGCGCGAGCCGGGCTGGATGCCCGGTCCGTCCCGATTCACGAGTATGTACGCTATGTTGGCCTTCAGCAGCCGCTCATAGTCTCTTACGGCCGTTGGCAGTGAGACGGCTGCGCCAGCCTCCTTCGCACGCCACACACCGCGAGCCCTCATGCGCTGGATGTCTAGATCTCTCTGAGTACGAAGCGCCGTCGGTTTGTCGGAGTGTGGCGAGACCAGCGTGACGCTCATGCGCTCCCAGGGCCGAAGTTGCAGGTCGTAAGCGAAGGCTCCCGATGCAAACCCGAAGCTGTCCGTCAAATCGTCGCGGTCGGGCAGGGAGTTCTGCGCCAGGTACTTGGTGATATCACCCACATGAAACGGGGCGGCGCCGACGCGCGTGGCCGGTGGGACGGATTCCAGCCGAACCGAGTCGTTGATGAGTGCCTGATCGCGCGAGAGTGACAGGCGGCGAATCGGTGTCACCCCACCTATCGTGTTCAGCATCTGGTATGGTGGATTCACCTGAAACGGTCGCAATGCGACGTAGAGCGTGCATGTTCGCGTATCTGGGCTTCGGTTTGCGATCTCATAGGTAACGCAAAGGGTCTCCGAATCATCTTCGGTCATGAACGGTGTCACTCGAAGCTCGAATGACCCGTGGCTTCGTGTCACGAAGGGCAGGGGTAGGGTGTCACCGTCTAGTCCTTGGGTGGTCTGCCCATCGGCCCACGTCCATAGCCTGCCGTCTGCATACAGCATCGGTTCCAGCGAGAGGCTGCGTTTGTCCAGCTCGACTGCACCATCCTCGCTGATTAGTGCCTCGCGTTGCCCGCCTGCAGCGCCTACCACCGTCCAATACCCTGCCTCCCCACGCGTCGTTCGCGGAAACCAACCGAGTGGGTGATCCTTGGCAATCGCTCTGAAGAAGGCGTTGTGCCCGTCACCGAAGGACAAATCCTTCACTTCCAGGGCATTCAGGTGGTAGCAACCACCGGGCCCGTCATGCATCACGATGCGAAGGTGTCGTGCCTCCGAGTCGGGCAGATAGTGGTAGGTCGTTCCACCCGCCGCTTGCGCCACCTCCTCCAGTGTGCTCCAAGACCGTCCATCATCAGAGCCCTCGATGCGGAATCGGGTGGGATACCTCTGTTCATCCCATCGCAGCACGAGACCGCCGAACTCACGCTGCTGGCCGAAGTCGAGCGCTATCCATTGTTCGCCCGTGGTAGTAGAACGCCAACCGCGATCCCCACTAGTCACGTTGCGAGCCGGGAAGCCGCGCACCTCGCTCGACGCAGACACCGCAGGCACACCGGAGTAACTCCTAACAGGTGGAAGCTCGCGAAACCGAAGGTCGTCGAAGAGTACCTCCCCCTTGCCGCCGGTGTATGCGGCAACTACGAACTGCAGGGTGACAGCTTTCTGCAAGTCCCCTCCACCTCGAGGCCCCCATGCGAAGCGGATGTGTCGCTTCCGTAGCCGCACCTGCGTCCACTCGCTGGGGAACTCGTAGCCGATCTGGTTGTTCCACCACACGTTCTCGCCGCTCTCATCGCCTAGCTTGAACTCCAGGTTGTTGACCGGCGACTTTCCCCGTATCCAGAAGCTGAACTCGTAGTTCTCGGGTAGGGGCAGGGAGATACGCTTCTCGGCAATCACGAATCCGCCCCGGCCCTGAAAGTCGTACTCCATGCGAAGCGCCTTGCCGGTCCTCCCTTCCGCCTGGGATAGGCGAAGCACCACTCCCTCGGAGGTGATAGGCCTCCAGGACGATAGATCTTCGAAGTCGTCTAGCCGAGCTGTTTCCTGGGATACGGCACTGAGCGAGAGTGCGACAACGAATGCGATCATGACAGCACCTATTTCATGCCGCTCATCACGATCCCCTTGACGAAGTATCGTTGGCCGATCAGGAAGATGATGATGAGCGGGATCGTTACGAGTACACTACCTGCCATTAACAGATGCCACTGCTCCGCTCGGAGCGAGGCGTAGGTACTAAGGCCGAGCTCCAGCGTCTGTTTGTTCACATCGTTCAGGTAGATGAGCGGTCCCATAAAGTCGCGCCAACTACCGATGAACGTGAACACACCCACCGTGGCAAGCGCAGGACCAGACAGCGGCATGATTATGCGAGTAAGGATCGTCCAGTGCGAGGCTCCATCTAGCTTCGCCGCTTCGTCCAACTCGACCGGCACGCTCAAGAAGAACTGCCGCAGAAGGAACACGTTGAACGCCCCTCCACCCAAGAAAGCAGGTACCGTGAGGGGATAGAAGGTATTCACCCAGTGCAGATACTTGTACAGCACGTAAGTAGGGATCATCGTCACAATGCCGGGCAGCATCATCGTGCTCAGCAGTACGATGAAGAGCCTGTCGCGCCCTCGAAATTGCACCCTAGCAAATGCGTAGGCTACCATGCTAGAGCTGAGCACCACTCCCAACGTGGAGAACCCAGCGATCACTACCGTATTTCGAAAGAAGAGCAGGAAGCTGACATTCGGGTTGGCTAACACCTCGCGGTAGTTTTCCAGAGTCACCGATTTAGGCAGCGACCACACCGACGTCTGTGCTACTTCGGCAGCGGACTTGAGCGACATGGTTACCGAGATGTAGAACGGCGTGAGGAACACCAATGACCCCACCACCAACAGCCCGAGCACCAAGAACTTGCCCAGGTGCGGGATCAGCAGCATTGGGTCGTGTCCTCGTCGGCTCATCGTCCGCCCGCCTCGTAGTACACGATTCGGTTGAGCTGGAACTGCAGCAGGGTGAAGCCCAGGATTACTACGAAGAGCACCCATGCGAGGGCGGAGGCGTATCCCATGCGCAGCGAGCCGAAAGCCTGCTCGTAGAGGTGCAACATGTAGAAGCGCGTCGCGTCGTTCGGACCTCCACCGGTCATGACGAATGCCTGCGTAAACACCTGAAAGCTACCGATCACACCCGTTACCAGAGTGAAGAATAGGGAAGGGCTTAGGAGCGGTAGGGTGATTGCGCGAAACCGTGCCCACCAGCCAGCACCATCCAGCGTCGCCGCCTCATAGTAGAACTCCGGAATGCCTTGCAAGCCGGCTAGCAGGATGACCATTCCACCACCTACTCCCCACAGTGACATGATGATGAGTGCGGGGAGCGCCAGGTGCTCGTTGCCGAGCCAGTTGACGGGCTGACCATCGGTGGAGAACGGTGAGAGCAAGGTGGCAAGCCCGAGAAAGTTGCCTTTGCCGTCCGCGCCGTAGATGAGCAGATTCAGCAGTCCCCCCTCGGGCTGGAAGATGCGGCGCCAGATGAGGGCCGACGCAACCGTACTCGCCAGCGCGGGAAGGTAGAAGCAGGTGCGGTAGATTGGCATACCACGGACCTTGGTGTTCAGCAGCAACGCGAGCATCAGCGCCCCGATGATACCGAGGGGAACCGATACCAGCGTGTAGACCGCGGAAACCCTCAGCGTGATCCAGAAGCGCGGATCCTCACCGAAAGCCTCGACATAGTTCTGCACACCTCGCCACTTCGCAGGTTGGATAATATCCCAGTCGGACAGACTCATAAGCAGGGAGAGCACCATCGGGCCTGCAGTAAACACTATCATGCCGATGATCCACGGACTGATAAGTAGGTAGCCAGCGCGGTTGTCGGCCTTCTCTCTTCGTGTAAGCCGACGTCCTCGCTCTGGCCAATACACCCAGCCGACGGCGGCGGCGAGCAGTCCCGTGCATAGGGCACCTCCCAGCCACCAGTCGAACTTGGGCAGGCGCTCCTCCTTCAAGAGGGTGTCTAGTCTCGCTTGTGCTCGTGCGGTGCCGCGGCGAAGCGCCTCTTCTGCAGTAGAGGTTCCATTGAAAATGCGCTCGATCTCGCTCGCAACGTAGCTGCTTACTTCCGGCCACTTATCCGAGGTGGGTGGAAACACGACGTAGGGTACTGCCTGGTCGGTGACGATGCGGTTCGCTGGGTATCGTTGTTCGACTGGAGTGTTAGGTCCCGGAATCCACGGCTCGCGGATGGCCAGCCTCCGGATAGCAGGTTGAGCGAGACCGGCTCGTGCCATCGCTACCATGCCCGGTTCTCCTGCCATCCACTTGGTAAGCAACCAGGCCTCTCTCGGGTGCCTCGTGGATGACATGATCGAATAACCCGATCCGCCGGTAGGCGCCGCGCGCGTGCCATCCTTGAAGGCTGGTGCTAGCGTGATATCCCACTCGAAGAAGCCCTCCGCCCCAGGGCGCAATACCTCCCGGAACCGAGGCACCTCCCAGATGCCGGACTGAAACATCGCGACTTTGCCGCTGAGGAATAGCTGCGAGGCGTTGGATTGCATAACTGACGTGATCTCGGTCGGCGTAGGCATCCAGTGATGCTTCAGCGCGCAGTCGGCAACGAATTGGTATGCGCGTATTACCCTCGGATCGTCGTAGAGCACCCGTCGAACCGACTCGTTGTCATCTGCATATCGCGCGCCCGTCGAGAAGGTGCATAAGTCGGCGAACGCAGTCATCCATCCGGGCGTGAAGCCCCAGTGCACGATCCGTCCCTGCGCGTCGCGCTTCGTGAGGTACTGCATGGTCCAGGTGAAGCACTTCTCGCGGAGGTGCGGTCGAGGCTCGAAGTCCCAAGTCCAGCTTCCATCCGGGTACGGTAGCCCCGCTTCGTCGAAGATCTTCTTGTTGTAATAGATTAGTCCGATGGGTGCTATGTCGCGAGGCAATACGTATAGCTGACCACCCAATGAATGCGCCTGTACGATGGGCCGGTAGTACTCGTTGATATCGAACCCGGGTGTCTGTTCGAAGAATTGGTTGAGCGGGAGAATGGCCTTGCGTCGTGCCAGCTTCTGGAAACTGACGAAGTCCATCATGGCGACGTCCGGCGCAACGTTGGCCGCATACTGCGCTAACAGCTTCTGGAAGTACGAGCCGTAGGGTACGTTTTCCAAGCTGACCTTGATTCCGGGATGGACCTTCTCGAACTCGCGCACGACCTCGCGCAGCACACGCAAGCCCTGGTCGCCGTCGAACACGACGAACCTCAGATGCACGTCTTCCGCTGCAACTGCGCAGGCAACGAGCAGCATGACAACGAGCACGAGGAGCTTGAGGAGTAGGGCCACGTAGGGACAGCCAACCATCCAAGTCATCGGAGGCTCCGGTATCCGAGTCATCGGAGGTTCCGGTATCCGAGTCATCGGAGGCTCCGGTATCAACCCGTCATGCTGAGCCTGTCGAAGCATGACATCCCTAGCCGCGACCAATCGGCACGACGGAGATAGGGTGCGGCAGGTGTCCGCATGCTTCGACAGGCTCAGCATGACGGTGTCGGAGCGGGTTGGGCTGCGACTGGGCTTCGATGATCTCGGCACGGCTGCGTCGGACCTGCAACGATTCGGGTGGTGGTATGCCCCTGACAGGCTCGGCATGGCGGTGTCGGAGCGGGCTGGGCTGCGACTGGGCTTCGATGATCTCTGCACGGCTGCATCGAGCCTGCAACGATTCGGGTGGTGACATGCCACCGACAGGCTCAGCATGACGGTGTCGGAGCGGGTTGGGCTGCAACTGGGCTTCGATGACCTCGGCACGGCTGCGTCGGACCTGCAACGATTCGGGTGGTGGTATGCCCCTGACAGGCTCGGCATGACGGAGCCGGGTCGAACCGGGTAGTCGGCCATCCTCGACAAACTCAGCATGGCGGCGTCGGAATCGTGGCGAGCCTGGTAGCAATGTGCCTGTCGAGTGCACGAGGGAGTCATGACATCGGAGTGCACCCTACCAGCCCCCGAAAGCGGTGCGAGGTTGGAGGCGGCGCAGGGCCGGCGATGTTCTCCCAGCAGGCGCCGAGGGCGCAAGCCACAGCCGGCGAAGCGAAGCCGGGCCCTCCGTGGTCACCCTCAGCCCAGCCCGTTGCATGCCCAGCTGCCCAACGGGGTGGCTCATGAACAGCCGTTGTGGAAGCCCCGTGCGGTAGCTCTCGATACCTAACAACATCATACCTAGGTCAATGCCGACCACGTCGGGCGATACCCACTCACGAGTCGGGTTGAACGCGATGCTGAAGCCATACCTGCCGAGGATGGAGGGATACCGCTCGGCAATCGCTCGTGCCGCTGCCATGCTCTCTTCCGGGCACAGGAACACCGATGCGACTGCGCTGCTAGGTGCTATCGTCCCGTTGTCGTCGCCCCACGGGGGAAGCCCGTGCGCCGTGTAGCCCTCGGGGTGATCACTCGCGGAGAGACCCCACACGTCTTCATCGTACCCGTGGAAGCCCTTCGGATTCGTGTGGCAGTATTGACGATTGGCCAAAGTCGCGTTCCTGCTAGACACCCAGTAGTCGTATCCGAGCCTATCGCGTCGGTCTCGGAAGTCCACGAACACGTGTGATAGCTGATGCATGAACAGGGGCCCGCCGGCAAGCATGTCGTACCCCTCGATGGTAACCACGGGTCGCACCCATGCCTCCCAGACGCCAGCGGGCACCCTGTCATCGGAGCCGAGGCCTAGGATATATAGAATCATGTGCTCGCAGTACGAGCCCCACCGAACTGAAAGGAAGCCCATTTCCGGCGTCCATCCGTGACTAAAGGTAAGGGATTGCGGTCGGTCACCGCCGTCCGTGAGCATCCACATCCAGTCCACGTCGTCCAGGATCGCCCCAACCAGTCGTGTGACATTCTCATCCGCGAAGTAACGCTCGGCCACGATCATGCCAGCAAAGAGAATGGCACTGTCAATGCTGGATACCTCGCACTGCCAGATGCGCTCGCCGGTCTGCCAGTGAAACCAATGGTAGAACCAGCCATGCTCCCTCGGCGCCACATCTCGCAGGGCCTTCAGGGTACGCAGCGTCCGCTCGAGGGCGGCCTCGCGACTCACCCACGTGCGCTCGACGCCGATCGGGTACGCAGCGAGCGCGAAACCGGTGGCAGCCACACTCGCGATGTCATAGAGATCTCCCTGCTCCGAATTGCGTGCCCGGTCTTTCGTGAATCCGGTGGTAGGGTTGGACTGCTCCCAGAAGTAGCGAAAGGCCGAGCGCGAGAGCGAATCGAGAAGGGCAAGGTCACCGCGAGCACCGGTGACACTTGCCCATAAGATTGCTCCCAAAGCGACTGAGAACACGTCCGGTGTGTCCTGCCCAGGCGGCTAGAAAGGCAACGTCGAGCAGAACGTGTCGAGCCAGGGCATGTTCGTGTCGTTCCCGTCTATCGGATAAACGTACTTGCCACGAGTGTACTGCCACATGTTCTCGCCGTCGTCCGGAAGGCAGGTTTCTCGAAGGCCAGTGATCTTCGCGTGAGTGTCCATGAAGATCACTACCATCCTCTTGTCCTCGAATTTGAAACCACCCCAGTTCGGGATCTTCCATCCGTTCTGACCGTTGTATAGGTACTGCATCCACGGCCCGTAGTCAGGGTACACGTCCTTGTTTTCGGCAATGAGCAGTGCCCTAGCTGGTTCGTGTACCGATCGCATGGTGTAATTGGCCAGGTCTTGCCAGTTACCAGTCTTGAAGAACGGTCGGTAGTAGAAGTACCCACGTACGAAGGTTGGCTTGAACGGGTTGGTCTGCGCTGCCTGCTCGTCCGGCAATTTGGCAGCAGGATTGATAGGGTCTCGGAACACGTCGGCGTTCTTTAGGTACGGCTGGATGGCGTGCTTCCAGCTCTTCCGCCCGTTCTCGTGGCGAATCTTGAACAGCACGCCGTCATAGTTCTCCGTGTAGAGGTGCACGCCGATCCCGATCTGCTTCATATTGGAGAGAGCGGTAGTGATCTGTGCCGACGTGCGCGCACGCGCAAAGACCGGGAAGAGGATTCCCGCTAGGATGGCAATGATTGCGATGACTACGAGTAGCTCGATCAAGGTAAACGCAAGACGTACTCGCCTCATATGTAACCTCCGTACTGAGCTACCGCGCCTTCGGTGGCGCGGTGGACTGCCGCACGTCTAGAGACGGCGGGTAGATGATCTGGGTTCGGGAAACCGGTTCCTGGCGAACTAGAGACACCAACAGCAGCGTCGCCTCGCGTGCCATCTCGACAATGGGCTGTCGCACGCTCGTCAACGGGGGGGACACGCGCTCGCAGGCCTCCGTGCTGTCGAAGCCAACGATCGACACGTCATCGGGCACCGAGAGCCCGAGCTCCGAGAGCCGTCGCAACAGGGCGAACGCCACGTCGTCCGACCACACGAAGAGCGCGGTCGGGCGGTCTTCTCTCATCATTAGGTCCATGAAAGCCGTCGGATCGGCGCTCGGCGTTTCGAGTGTTAGGACCAAGGAAGGGTCGACTTCCATCTTGGCCATCTCCAGCGCGTCGCGATACCCGTTGAAACGGTCGTTCGAACTGATGGAACTCGCTGAGCCTCGAATCATGCCGATGCGCCGGTGGCCGAGCTTCAGCAGGTGCTGCGTTGCCATGCGGCCACCCGCGTAGTTGTCGGCATCCACGAACGGCACTTCGGCATCACTGGAACGCGTGAAGAACAGCACGCAAGGGAACTTGCGCCGGATCAGCTCGAGAAGGGTAGGGTCGTCGGCATCACGCAGAATCAGGGCTCCGTCCACTCGGCCGTCCGATAGCGTGTCGGCGTCGGCACTGCTGCCTTCGGTTCCGCGAGTGTGTAACAGCAAATCCATGCCGGCCTGCACGCACGCGTCGCACACGCCACGCATTACTTCCGACGTAAAGCTCGACCAGGCCGAGAAGAAGGTCGCATACTGAAACGCCACGGCCAAAGAGTCCGTCCTTTGCCTCAGAAGCATCTTGGCGAGCGCGTTCGGGCGGTAGCCCAGGTCTCGCGCTGCAGCGAGCACCCGGACTTCCGTGTCGTCACTGATCCTCGCCTGTGCCGCTCGCCCGTTCAGCACATAGCTTACGGTGACCTTGCTCACCCCGGCCAGGCGCGCCACGTCTTCGATGGTCTTGCGTTTCGACACCGTTGCTGAAACCTTTCACCTAGTAGTGTAACACACTACGCCCGGATTGGCACACTCAGAGAGCATCTGGGGCGTAATCAGGTCTTTTTACCTGGTAAATCGGGTATCGTAAATTACCTTTTTCAGCAGGAGGGTGCGGGGGCACCAGCGAATCGGCTGCATAACCGTTTCAGCAAGGCGGTGAGAGGATGAACATGCAGGTCTCAGGACGCGTGGCAGGCGTCGTTATCGGTATCGTGGTGATCGTCTTGGCGGTCGTCGCTTGGGCCCTCTTCTTTCGAGACGGCGGCAGTACACCCGAGCAGCTAGGCATCGGCGAGCCCGCGATTCCGGGCGGTGGCACCGCCCCGCAAGGTACCTCTTCATCCGGCCAGGGCAACTGAGAGAGCGAACGCGGCGCGCTACGGAAGACTAATCGAATGCGTCTTCCCGCTCCCGCTCGACTGGACCAGCAGATCGGCAATCGGACCATCCGCCGGCCCCCCGTATTGCGGCGGCCGACGCACTTCGATCTCGAAAACGTCACCACGGAACGGGCGTCGGATCTGAAGACCGTCCCAACTCGAGGGAAGGTATGGCCGCACGCGGAGTCCCTCGGGCTCTGCTCGCACCCCGCATAGCCAGTCGAAGGCCACACGTTTCATCCAGGCGGCCGAGCCCGTGTACCAAGTCCATCCGGCGCGGCCCTCGTGTGGCGAGTCCGGGCCGTCCACGTTGCCGGGCATCACGTAAGGCTCGGCTGCATACCGGTCTGGGGCTTCGCCCGACCGCAGGGGCGGACACTGTGAGCGGTACACCGCGAGAGCAGTATCCGTGTCTCCCATCATCGCGAAGGCTTGAACCGCCCACGTGGCGGCATGGCAATACACCCCGCCGTTCTCCCGCAGCCCAGGCGCGTAGCGGGTGATGTAGCCGATGTACGGGTCGAGCGCCGTGTAAGCGGGCCGGAGCAAGAGCGCGCCATAGGGCTCGAGCAACTGCTCCCGAACGGTTCGCAAAGCGCGTTGTGCCCGTTCTGGCGGTGCGATACCACTGATCACCGCCCACGTCTGCGGGTTGAGATACAGGCTTCCCTCGGCACACTCTCTCGCACCGAAGGGCTTGCCGTCGTCACGATACCCCCCCACATACCGGTCCTCGTCCCATCCCCACTCGTTCACCGCACGCCGCAGCGACTCGGCGCAGCCTGCGTAGCGCTTCGCCACTTCGCCGAGGCGCAGCCGCTCCAGCCAGCCCTTCCAGCGTTCGAGGATGGCGAAGAGGAACATCCCGAGCCACACGGACTCCCCGCGACCTTCGATCCCGGCATGGCTCAGGCCGTCATTCCAGTCACCCGATTCGATCAGAGGCAGCCCGCGTGGCGATAGCCGGTCCAGGGCGCGGTCCAGTGCTCGCATGCAGTGCTCGAGCAGAGACCCCGTGCTGCCGTGCAACTGCGTGTCTCTCGAGAGGTACGCCAGTTCTTGCTCTAGTGCTCTGGTGTCGCCCGACTCGTCCAGATACGCGAGAACGGCGAACGGAAGCCACAGTGCGGCGTCGCTGTGCCGGCTCTCGGTGTAAATGTCGGTCCCCGGATGCCACCAGTGCCTAACTCCGCCGTCCTCGTACATCGCCTCCGCATGGAGCCGGATCTGCTCGAGACAACGTGACGGCTCGGTAAGCAGGTGGAGGAGGCTGTCCTGCAGCTGATCTCGATAACCGTACGCCCCGCTCTGCTGGTAGTAGCCGCACCGCGCCAGCATCCGGCCGGCGATGGCCTGATAGGGAAGCCACGCGTTGCACAACACGTCCAGCGCAGGCTCTGGACTGATCACCGACGCGTCGGCGCACAGCGAGCGCCAGTGCGCTTTCACGTCACCGAGGGCTTCCTGGGCGGCATCCGCATCGAAGCGCTGTACCATCCCTTGATTGGCTTCGTCCGAGTGGCCCGCGCCGAGGACGACTACCACTCGCTTGCTCTCATCCGGAGACAGCTCGAACGTGACGCTCCCGCAGCCGACAGGGTCATCCCATCGGCCCGTCCCTCGTTCGCACGGAACGAGGGGCGACGGGTCGAGAAGGGCCTGGGGTCGTGCCAGGTCGCCCTGTCTGCCCAAGAATGCGCGCTTGTCCGTAATCCACTCCACGTCGCCCGCGCCGGCGATGGCCAACACCGCGCCGACCGACCCATCCGCGACTTCGCGCGAGTAGGGATGCAGCCCGGGGTGCTTGCGCGCAAGGAGGGTATTCCCGTGAGCGCGCGTCTCGACGAACAGCCGGTGGAACTCCCGGTGCCAGTCGGCAACCCCGCCCAGGTGCCACTCGAGATAGGTTGTCAGCCGTACGCGTCGGGGAGTGGCCCGGCGGTTCTGCACTTCTATCAACCAGACCTCGCATGGCGCGTCCACCGGCACGAAGACCGTCTGCGAGGTGGCCAGGCCGTCGAGCTCACGCTCGTACACGGTGTAGCCGAGCCCGTGCCGCACCCTCTCGCCCGGCTGAGACCGCCTAGTAGGCTGCCAAGTCGTGGAGAAAATGGCCTCCGGCCTATCTGCGTCTTGAACATACACGAAGCGACCCATCGCGTCGGTCGAGAGGTCCTGGTCCCAACGCGACAACCGGAACAGCTGGCAGTTCTCGAACCAAGAGAAGCCGCCTCCGACCTGGCTCACCACCGCGCCGTAGCGCTCGTTGGCCAGCACGTTGACCCAGGGACGAGGCGTCAACACGTCCGTGATGACGAACTCCGAGGTCTCGGGATCGAAGTGGCCATAGCGATTTGGGAGCAGTCGGACGGAATCGGTCAAGCTGTTCACCCGAGAGGCCCGCGAGAGCGAAAAGGAATCACGCCCGCTAGTCTACTCGCTGAACAGGCTCCGCACCATGGCAGTAGCCCGAAAGACGGCCCTGCGGCCCCTGCCGGCCTCAATCCAGCGCCTGACTTCGGGGCCAGAACCCCGCTCGCTTGAACCCGCGCTCCACCACCGGATGCGAATGAAAGAGGCGGTGGGGAAGACCGCTGCGGTAGTTCTCCAACGCCAGCAACATCATGCCGAGATCGATTCCGATTACATCCGGACCCACCCACGACCGCGAAGGATTGATGCCATTGCTGAAACCGTAGCGCCCGTACGCGTTCGCGTAGTTGTTGCGGAAGTGCTCGGCGGCCGCCATGCTCTCGGCCGGTGTGTAGATGATGCTGGCGATGGCCGACGTCGGGATGACGGTGCCGTTGTCCTCGCCCCAGCCCGGAGCGCCGAGTGCTTTATAGCCGTCTGGAGTGTCGCCCGCAGATAGCCCCCAGAAGTTGGGCCCGTAACCAGCGTATCCCTTCGGGTTGTTGATGCAGTACAGGCGATTCGCCAGCGTGTGGTTTCTCCCGCTGGTCCAATAATCCAGCCCCAGTACGTCCCGAGTGCGCGAGAAGTCCAGGAAGCTCTGCGACATCTGATGCAGAAACAGCGGTCCTCCCCCGAACAACTTGTAGCCGTAGTAGGTGACCACGGGTCGCGAGAATGCCGTCCACGAGGCATTGGGCATCCCTTCCCAGGCCCCGAGGGCCAGAATGTACAGCACCATGTGCTCGGCATAGCTGTCCCAGCGATACGGGATGAACCCGGCTTCGGGGGTCCAGCCGTGGCAGAAGGTGAGGGAGCCGGGCTTCGTGCCGCCGTCCGTCAACATCCACTGCCAATTCACTGCGCCCAGCATCGCATTGAACTCGTTCGTCACGCTGGCATCCTTGAAGTACCGCTCGGCAATCACCGCACCGGCCAAGAGAATGGCCGTGTCGATCGAGGACACCTCGCTGCTCCACATCCGGGCGCCTGTCTGCCAGTGGATGAAGTGGTAGAACCATCCGTTGACTCGCGGCGCGACACTGTTCAGGTTCTGTAGTGTGATGCGAGTGCGCATGAGGCCCTGGTTTCGGGTGATCCAACCGCGTTCCACGCCGATCGCGTTCGCGGCGAGCGCGAAGCCCGTCGAGGCGATGCTGGACACCGTGTAAGAGTCCGACCCGGCCAGATTGGCGGCACGGTCCTTCGTGAACCCCGTCGTGGGGTTGGACTGCTCCCAGAAGAAACGGAAGGCCTTGTAGGAGAGCTCGTCGAGGAGCGCCTGGTCCTGCACGCTGACTTGCGCGCAGACCCCGAGGAAGACGAGAAACGCCGCACCGATCATGATTCCAAATTGTACAGCAAGTCCCGCTGCCAAGCCACCGCCAAGGGGGAAACGCAAGAACCGGGGGCTGCGGAAAAACCGGGACCCTAGGCTGACGTCTTACGCTGCCAGTTCCTCGGTCTCACTCTCCGCCGTGTGCGCCAGAAGGAAGCGGCTGGCTTCGGCGGCAGAAGTCTCGCCGGCCATCAGTTTGCGCCGGATGTCGTCCTGCATGGTCACCATCCCGGACCGCACCGCGGCGTTGCGGATATCCGTGCCCGAGGCACGCCGAAGCGTCAGCGCACGGATTTCGTCGTTCATGGTCAGTACCTCGTGCACGCCAATGCGCCCTCGATAGCCCGAGTTCATGCAGCTAGTGCAGCCCTTGGCTTCCCAGATCGTCGCTCCGGGAGGCAGGCCCAGCTCTGCGGCCTCTTCCGCTGAGACGGCTCGTTGCACCCGGCATTCGGTACACAGGCGGCGCAGCAAGCGTTGGGCCGTTGCGGCGATCAGTGCCGAGTTGATTAGGTACGGCGGCACTTCCATGTCAATGAGGCGCGGGATGGCACTCGGCGCGTCATTGGTGTGCAGCGTCGAGAGCACCAGGTGACCCGTCATGGCGGCTCGAGCTGCGACTTCGGCTGTCTCGAGGTCGCGAATCTCTCCGACCAGAACTACGTCGGGGTCCTGGCGCAACGCCGCCCGAAGCTGGGCCGAGAAGGTCAGGCCCACCTTCTCGTTGACCTGCGACTGCCCGACACCCTCCAGCTCGTACTCGATGGGGTCTTCGCAAGTTAGAATGTTGATCCTCTCGTCGTTCAGCTCGCGGAGGGCGGAGTAGAGCGTAGTCGTCTTGCCGCTTCCGGTGGGGCCCGTGACCAGAATAAGACCGTGCGGATGAGTGAGCGCGGCTCGGAAGGCTTGTTCTATCTCGGGAGTCATGCCCAGCTCGGAGAGGGGACGGGGGCCGGCCTCCTGGTCAAGCAGTCGGAGCACCGTTCTCTCACCCCATCGGGTTGGCAAGGTGTTGACGCGGATATCTATGCGATGTTGGTTCAGTCGAATGGAGATGCGGCCGTCCTGCGCCTTCCTGCGTTCCGTGATGTCAATATCGGCCATTAGCTTCAGCCGGGAGATTACCGCGGGCCGGAGCGACTTGGGGAGCTGGCGCATCCGCCGCATCACTCCGTCCACCCTCATCCGCACTTCCAGCCCGGTACGCCGGGGCTCGAAGTGTATGTCGCTAGCTCCGGCCTGCACGCACTCCGCCAGGATGTCGTTCACGAGCCGGATGACCGGTGCCTCTTGACCGGCCCTTCGCATACTCTCGACCGAGAACCCGTCAGGCTCGTCTTCGACAGGCGCCGCCTCCGCCTCTGCACCGGCCTCGCGGCAGCCGCCCGCGACCCCGTAGTAGAAGGAGATCGCTCGCTCCACTCGCTCAGGCAGAGCATAACGAACATCCAGAGGCTTGCCGGTTCGGGCTTGGAGCCAGTCCTGAGCCTCGAGGTCGTCCGGGTTGCACATCGCAACAGAGAACGCATGCGCATCGAGCTTGAGGGGGAACACTTGGAAGTTCGATGCGGTGCATGCCGGGACCAACTCGAGCACTTCGGGAGTGGGCGCGATGTCGGACATCGGTTCGTAAGGAACCTCGAACTGCTCGGCGATGGCGCGCCCCAGATCGTCGAAACCGATCAGCCGAGACGCAACGAGCACCTCGCCTAGGCGCCGGCCGGAATTGCGCGACTCCTCGAGCGCAGCTTTGAGTTGTGGCTCGGTAATGCGGCCCGCCGCGACCAGTATTTCACCCAAGCGCCGCCGTGTAACCATGAACTGCCCTGCTCCTCGGAAGGATTATCGGTCAGTTCAGGGGGTTACGCCGAATCTAGATCGGAATTCCGGCCTGCTGGAGCACTTCGATCGCAACTTCCCTCATCGTGCGGCTCGAGTTGCGAGCACCGAAGTGGATGGTCTTGAACGCCTGCTCTTCGGTCATCCCCTTCGAGTTCATGAGGTACGCCTTAGCACGATCCACCAGCTTGCGGGCCTCCAGCGCCTCCCGAAGGTGTTCGGCTTCCTTCTCCGTGGCCACGCGCTCACGGAAGCGCTTCACGGCGATTTCGATGGCCGGGCGGATCTCCTCGCCCCGAATGGGCTTCACCAGGTATCCACCGGCCCCGACTTCACCCGCCTGCTGGATCAGCTCATCCTCGACGTAGCCCGTGAGGAATAGCACGGCGCAAGGACTCACGAGCTGGGCTCGCTTCGCCGCTTCGATACCGTCCATCTCGGGCATGCGTATGTCCAAGATCATGAGGTCGGGCGACACTTGAGCGGCCTGTTCCACTACCTCCAGGCCGTTGAGACACTCGGCGACGACCAGGTGGCCGAGGCTCTCCAGATGTTCCCTCAATACCTGACGAACGGCTTCGTCATCGTCTGCTATCAGAATTCTCCAATTGGCCATTCTCGTTTGCACTCTCTCAGTGGTACCCCGAGGCTCGCCGGGGATGCTCTCTGGGGGATTCGGACCCAAGTTTCCGGTGCCCCGTCACCCTCCGAGGTAACCTGCCATCATTCGCTCGTTCCAGCGAGGGTGGAGGTACTCGCGGATCATGACGAATCGCACCATGAGACTCCGCTCGCAGAGTGTGGCACAGCCGGGCGTCAAAGTCAACTCGGCTAGCCTCCAATCGAGCTACGGCCCTAGGGTCTTCGAATTGCTATGGTAGGCACGGCGATATATATCCCGAGTGCAGATGCGTCAAAGAGCCGTCTCGGCTTCCTGTACGGGGCCGCGGCGGGCGGGACTCTGGGTGCACAGCGAGCCGGAGGTGGCGCCTACCTTCCTGTCAGGGGCTTCAACCCGATACCGCCCGCGATGAGGCCACTACCCGCTCTGGACCTCCAACTCACGTGGCTGTCGCTGCTTGCCGACCACGGCAGACCGAACTCGCCGCATCCCTTCTGCACCCGCTATCGCGACACCGCGAACACGCGGGCATCAGCGGGGGCGTTTGCGTACCGAAACCTCGAAATGGGTCTCACGGCCCCCGCCTCCGGGTTCGTAGGAAATGCCTTGGCTCAGGGCTTCGGTGCTGCTGCCTCGGGTGCGATGTTCGGCTGCCTCTGCCCTGGCGACCCGGCCGAGACCGCCCGGCTTGCAGGCCTCGCGGCGACGGTGGACCACGCCCGCGAGGGGGTGCTGTGCGCCATGTTCGTGGCGGCAGCTTGCTCTACCCTGTTCGCCACCAAGCGGCTGTCCGAGGCGGTGGGCATCGCGCTCAAGATGGTCCCTGCCGAATCCAACACCGCAGCCTGCGTGCGGGCCGGAGTCAACGCGGCCCTCGAGGCACCCGCGGCTCCGGCAGAGGCTCGTAAGCGCATCCAACAGGCGGCCAGAGAACCCAGTCACGCATTCGGCCCGCTGAACGTTGGGTTCTTCGTCTACTCGCTGCTGGCAGGAAGAGGCTCCTTCGGCGAGAGTGTCTGTCTCGCTGCCTCGCTCGGCGGAGACTCGGCACCGCTCGGTGTGGCAGTCGGCGGTGCGATGGGCATCCTCGTCGGTGCGGACGGCATCTCGGACGAGTGGAAAGGCCCGCTCGGCGACCGCCTGCTGAGCACTGCGGACATCCGACGACCCGAGGATGCGGTGCCCTTCGAGGCGCTTGCTCAGCGGATGGGCGAAGTCGCGGAGAGAATTGCCCGCGAGGGAGCGCCGGCCACCGTGGGTGAGGTGCCTGCTCTGGCGCCTGCGCCAACACCTGAAGCGGAAGTGACCGGCGACGAGACAGCCCCACAGTCAGAGCCACCCGATCCGCTGCTCCCAATGAAAGATAGCGCGCTGTGCCGCCCTCTGTGGTCGCTCAACCCGAACTCGCAGATCGTGGAGTGCTGTGGCTTACGTGTCACCTTCGACTTCCAGGAACCACCCGTGGTGTACCCCGGTCGCTCCAACAAGGCGAGGATAACGGTCGAGAACCTAGGCGACCGGGACGTCAGCGCCGAGCCGAGCGTGACGGCACCAAATGATTGGACACTGGCGTGCCGGCCGCAACCGGCCCTACTAAGGCCAGGATCCGCTTACGAGTTTTGCGTCGTGGCGCAGTCTCCGTCGGGCCACCCGCCAGAGCGGGGGCGCCTCGCACTGCGCATCGGAGACTGCTCGTTCGAGGCAGCTCTCTTGCGTCCGAACGGCTGGATGGTTGTCGGGCCGTTTCCGAACCCCGAGGGCACGGCCTTCGACAAGCACTATCGCGCCGAGGATGTGTACGGTCGCGACGAGGTATTCATGCTTCGCTCGAACCTGCCGGGCAAGTGGCAGCCGCGCTGGGTGGAGGGCCCCTGGGTCCCACTCGCCGAGGACTTCGGGGACAGCCCAGGAGTCGTGTACCTCCGGACCATCGTGGTTAGCGCAGAAGCCCGACCGGTGCGCATCATTGCCGCTACCGATGACGGCTTGGTTTTGTGGGTCAACCGCGAGAAGAAGCTGTGGTACCACGACCATCACGAAGCAGTGCCGCTGCCGAAACCGCCCTACATCACCAGCGCCGAGCTGCGACGGGGAGACAACGAACTGATGCTGAAGGTGCTCCGTTGTTTGCACCCGTGTCGCGGCGTATGGGTGTACCTGGTGGATGACCGCGGTAGCGCGCCTGCGGACCTCGTGTTCGACGAGACCCGCGCCTAGGCCGCCGATGAAGCTGCACCGCGTGTCCTCCGTGCAGAACCGTTTCCTGCTGGTGGACCTCCGTGAGACCGAGGCGCGCGATTGGTCGGCGTTGGCTCTCGACGTCTGCTGGGGCGAAGACCGCACTCGCGCCGAGTGCGACGGCCTGCTGGTTTTCGAGGCCGGTGAGCCCCTGCACCTGAGGATGTTCAACCCGGACGGCACGGAAGATTTCTGCGGGAACGGCCTGATCTGCACAGGAGCCTATGCATGGCTCACGGGAGCGGTCCTTCGGCAGCAGTTTGCGATTCGCCACGGGGCGTCGGAAATTCCGATATCGCTGAAAGTGGATACCGACCAGCCGATTGCGGTGACGGTTGCTCTACCGGAACCGTCTCGCCTCGCCAGCGCCATCCCGATCGCGCTGCCGGACCCGTTGCCGGCAGAAGTCGTGCTGCCCGGCTTTCCATACCCCATTCGGCCCGTGTCCACGGGCACCGCACATTCGGCGATCATCGTGCACTCTCTGCCAAGCGACGCTGAGTTCGAGGCGCTCAGCCGGCAACTGGAGAACCACCCGGCCTTCCCCGAGCGCACATCGGTGGAGTGGGTGCAGCCCCTCGCCCCTGGTAGCGTGCGCATCCGAATCTGGGAGCGTGGCGTTGGCGAAACACTGGGATGTGGGACCGGCTCTGCCGCAGTAGCCGCGGTTACCTATGGGCTGTTGCATCAGGGCGACCTGTGCGTGGCCTCGAAAGGGGGAGTGCTCGCCGTGCGCTGGCCCGGAACCGGTCCCGTTTTCGTAACCGGACAACCCGAGATCGAGCTGATGTAGGAAGCTGCCCACCTTCCGGCGAAGGGCTTCCTGGTACCTCTATGCCCCGGCCCGCGTCCGCCGCTTCCAGCCTACTGAGCGCGCAGGCCGAACCCAAGGACCGCGCCGGGGCATGATTCACACGTACAGAGGCCGTCGAGTACTCGGCTTCCCCAGGGGGCCAATCAGTAGGAGGCTGACTACCTTCCGGCGAAGCGCTTCTGTGTATGCCGACAGAGATTGTGGAGCTGTTCGAGCCGGACGGCACGAGTCGAGGCCTCTACGACCCGCGCAACCGCCTCAACGACCTCACCGGACGAGAGTGGGTGTTCGCCACACGCTCGGTGATCCCCAAGGCGTACCCCCCTTCTTTCCAATTCGAGCTACGGAATCAGCACGGTGGCCAGAAGCCGCCCGAGTTGTGCGCAGAGCTGATCCGGACCTTCACCAAGTGCGAGGGGAGCGTCCTGGACCCGTTTATGGGGGTCGGCGGAACGCTGATCGGGGCCTCGATCACGGAACGACGCGCCGTCGGTATCGAGATCGAGCCGCGGTGGGTGGACATCTATCACGAGGTGTGCCGACGCGAGGGGCTGACGCCGCAGGAGACGCATGTCGGCGACTGCCTCCAGGTGCTGCCGTCGCTCCAAGGACCGTTCGACTTCGTGCTGACGGACGTTCCCTTTTGGAACATGGACACGGCAAAGCGATCCAACGGGAGGTGGAAGAGATTCGGGCAAGAGGCCGAGGAAGGACGCTTGCGCAAGAGGCTGAGCCGTTTCAACAACAGGGAAGTACGGGGCAAGACGGAGTGGTTGGAAGAGATGAACACCGCGTTCGGCCTCTGCCGCGATCTGCTGCGGCCGAAGGGATACTGCGCCATCCTGGTGGGCGACATGTACCAAGGTGGGCGCTATCACCTGCTGTCGGCGGACCTTGCCAACTCGTTGGAAAACATAGGCTGGGTACTAAAAGCGGATATCGTCTGGTACGATGTGAGTAAGCAGCTCCACCTGTACGGCTATCGCTACGCCTTTATCCCGAGCATCGTCCACCAGCACATCCTAGTATTGAGGAAGGAATGAGCGACCGCCCCTTGCACGTGCTGCAGATCGTATCGAGCACGAAGAACTCCGGCGGTGAGCGACACGTCCAGTTGCTCGCACGGTTGCTGCACGAGGCCGGACATCGAGTGACAGTCGCATGCCCCTCCGCAGAGTGGTCGCGTCGAGACGGCTTCGATGTCCTTCCTTTGAGGATGCGGGGCCTAGGGTCTCTGGTGGTGCTCCGGACTCTGCTCAGAGCCTCGTCCCGGGAAGGGTATGACGTAGTGCATACCCACCTAACTCGAGCTACCTACCTCGGGCTGCTATTCTCAGTCCTTTCCGGAGTGCCTCAAGTGGCCACTGCTCACGTCTTCACGCGCGATCCGGTGTACCGGCTGGTCGCTCGGCGAGGCTCCCGCGTGATCGCTGTTTCTGGGGCCGTGCGTGACAGCCTCGTCGCTGCCGGTGTCCGAGCCGATGCCATTGACCTCGTCCACAACGGTACCGAGTTCTTGGCAGATAGCGAGACGACGAGAGACGTGCGTGGGGAGTTCGGCATCCCGTCGGATGCTCGGGTTATCGGCCTAGTCGGCCGAATCGCGCGGGAGAAAGGCCACCTCATCGCCCTCGAGGCAGCGAGGCAAGTCGTCGAGTCAGAAAAGAAGGCGCGTTTCCTCTTCGTTGGGCGGATAGAGCCCGGCTTTCGCGAACAGTTCGAGGCAGCCATCGCTCGGCACGAACTGGCAAGCTATGTAGTGCTCGCGGGTGACCGCGACGACGTTGCGCAACTGATGGATGCCATGGAGATCGTCTTGCTTCCTTCCGAGAAGGAAACCTTTGGCATGGTGGCCATCGAGGCCATGGCCCGAGGTCGTCCCGTGATCGCGACCCGAACCGGCGGCCTCGAGGAAGTCGTAGTGGACCGAGAGACCGGCCTGCTGATCGAGCAGGACAGCCGAAGACTTGCGGATGCAATCCGACAGTTGCTTTCGGACGACGAAAAGCGAATCCGGATGGGCGATCGGGGTAAGCAGCGAGTGCGCGAAAACTTCACGCATACTAGGATGTTGGAGCGAGTCGAGGCGGTATACGCCCGCGCAATCAGTCGCTCGGATGCACGCTGCAAGTCTGACGGCGCGGGCTAGACGAAGGGGGCACCCTTCGGGACGTGATAGATGCAGCGAACATCGTGCCCTGTCGCGTGTAGTGCGGCAGGTCACGGGAAGGGAGGCATAGAGTATGAGCAACGGATCGCAGAAGAAGGGCTCGGTTGCGCTTCGCGAGTTCGGAGCGCTGGTTCTGCGACTGGCTCTGGCAGCTGTTTTTGTCTACCATGGTGCTGACAAGGTGGGCTTGTTCGGCACTGGCTCCATATCGGAGACGGTCCAGAACTTCAAGGGTCTGGGAATCCCTCCCGTTCTCACCTACCTCGCCATTCTCGCGGAGCTCGGCGGCGGGATCGGTCTCGTCCTGGGATTCCTGACGCGGCTCTGCGGGCTCGGCATCGTCGTGGTCATGGCCGTTGCGATCGCCCTGGTACACGGCCAGCACGGGTTCTCGTTGAAAGACAACGGGTTCGAGTACAACCTTGCGCTGGCAGCGATGGGCTTGTACTTCGTTCTTGCGGGCGGCGGACCCGTGTCTCTCGACAACGCTATTTGGGGCAGACGAAAGAAGGGCTGACGCCGAACAGCCTTCGCGCGTCTGACTCCTTGGAGCAGCAGATGGCTCCAAGGTTGGGAGGCGAGAAAGATGATTTTCAGCCAGCAAGCCCCGGTTCTTCGCAAGGCGATATGGGTCGGCGCGGGCATTCTGTTCCTTGCGACCATGGGCCTAGTTCCTGGGGCTCATGCGCAAGCCGGCGCGGCCCTTGCCGTTTTTGCGCAAGCAGATTCCAAGGCGCCGGCCGACAAAGGCTCTGATGCCAAGAACACGCCACCGGCTAGGTACCGCTCGTCGGGCTCCATTCCGGCAAAGTCTGGAAGTCCCCAGGTTACTCCGCCTCGCAGCGGAGGTCAGTCTGGGCGCTCGGTGGTCACGCCTTCTCGTATTGGCGGCCAGTCGGGTGGTTCAGTGGTGATACCTCCTCGGGGTGGCGGCCAGTCGGGTGGTTCGGTAGTGACACCTCCTCGCAGCGGCGGCCAGTCTGGTGGTTCAGTGGTGACACCACCTCGGAGTGGCGGCCAGTTGGGTGGCACGGTGGTGATACCACCTCGGAGTGGCGGCCAGTCGGGTGGCACGGTGGTGATACCACCTCGGAGTGGCGGCCAGTCGGGTGGTTCGGTGGTGACACCTCCTCGCAGCGGTGGCCAGTCGGGTGGTTCAGTGGTGACACCACCTCGGAGCGGTGGCCAGTCGGGTGGTTCAGCGGTGACACCACCTCGGAGTGGCGGCCAGTCGGGTGGTTCGGTGGTGACACCTCCTCGGAGTGGCGGCCAGTCGGATGGTTCGGTGGTGACACCACCTCGGAGTGGCGGCCAGTCGGGTGGTTCGGTGGTGACACCACCTCGGAGTGGCGGCCAGTCTGGTGGTTCGGTAGTGACACCTCCTCGCAGCGGCGGCCAGTCGGGTGGTTCAGTGGTGACACCACCTCGGAGTGGCGGCCAGTCGGGTGGTTCGGTGGTGACACCTCCTCGGAGTGGTGGACAAGGCTCCTACGATGGCGGCCATGTGCGAGAGGCCCCGAGGCCTGGCGGTGGAACATCATCGGGGAACTTGCGCGGAGGTGAGAGTGCCGGCGCGTTGCTCGATGGCATCCGATCGGGCCGTGAGAACTATAACCGCGAACAGGGCATCACCTATCCGCGCACTAACGAGATCCGCGGGGTCCCTGCACCCGACAAAGGAGGCAACCACAACCTGAACCGCAAGGACGCCGGCGTAATGGTGCAGAAACCCGCTCCTATTCGTTTCGGGCATCTCGAGCGGCAGAGAGATCGCGCGGGTGTCATCGTGAACGTGGATGGATGGCGTCATGGTTACTGGCACTATGATCCGTGGTGGTGCGATCGGTTCTGGTACTGGGACTACTACTGCTACGTGCCCGTTCCTCGCTGCACGGTCCCATCCCTCTACTACTACTATGGCTGTCTTCCTGGGTATGTGTGGTACTTGCGAGTGGTGTGGGTCTCGTATCCAGTGGTAGTGTATGTGGAGCGACCCATCTCTTGGGTGTACGTCCGCTCTGGGTACTACCTAGAGAGACCGACGTACTCACCGCTGGATCGTGCCATATCGGACATAGTAGACGCGTGGCGCTATGCCGATCCGGGGCTCATCGAGAGACACGTCCGGCCAGAAGATCGAATCGCGATTTTCCTCGACGGCGAGTACTCCTACTCGATGGAAGGATACGACTATGCAGCCATCACGAGGGACGCGGTGTTGAACGTTCGTACCAAGTCGTTCAGTGTGGACCGCGTCGCGCGCAGGAGCAGTGACATGGTGGTAGTGTACGCCACTCACACCTTCGTCAACGTGGACGACTACTACGAAACCGTATATGTCGCTTACACCCTTGAGCGGCGCGGATACGAGTGGTACATCACCGAGGCGGGTAGCAGTCACAGACCCCTCGTTCGCTGACAGCGGCAGCTCGTGTTGGCCGGCTCGATATCCTCGAGCCGGCCAATTGTTGCGCTGCGGGCACTTCCGCCACGCGCAGTTTCGCCGTCCCGCCGGAGCGAAGGTCTCCGGGACGGCGTAGTTCCGCCGGTTCGCCGGACGAATACTTCGCCGAGACGGCGAAGTCACTGGCATCTCGCCAGCTGCTGGCCGCCTGAGTCGGACAGCTGGGATGGGGGCAGCGGGTTCTGTGCCTGTCCAGCCGGCAGCGACGTCGCTACGCAGTCTCTACTGCGGTAGTAGATAAGCGTCTACTATAGCCGAACTCCCCTAGAAAAGTAGACGGACTTCCACGTGTTCTCTACTAAGCTGAGCAAAGTACGGTGGAATCCTTGTGAAAGTACGGTGGAATCCTTGCTCAACGCTTGACAGCTGAGTGGCGCTGTGATATGATGTGCCTGCCCGAAACGGAGCCGTTCGTGGCACCGAGTGGCAGAATTGTTCGTGAGAAGGCAGATTTGGGCGGATCGAGCGCGGAGCAACCGAGACCCCTGCGTCTGGGGAGGGAGTTCACGAAAACCGACGACAAGGGTCGGGTGGTCATCCCTCAGCGGATGCGTGAAGCGCTCGGCTCCAGCGTGACCCTAACCAGCGGCCTGCTCGGCGAACTGCTCTGCTTCTCGGATGAGGACTTTGAAAGCTACATCGCTGGTCTCCGGGAAAAGTGCTACAGCGAGGATGACTGGTGGACGATCAAGACCGCCGTGGAGCAGCCTGCGGAGCATGGACAAGAGATCAAGCCCAACGGTCGCCTGACTATCCCAGAGCATTTGCGAAAAGAGCTGCACATAGACGCAAACACCGAAGTGGTCCTAGTGTGGGACTCGAGCGGCCACCTTCAGATTTGGAGGGGCCACGATTACGCAGAAATGCGCAAGAACCCCGCCGAGTACAAGGCAAAGAACCGCACGCCTCTTAGGCGCATGGTGCTTCGGCCCTCCGCCGGCCCACACAACACACCCGGAGTGTAAGGCATGACCGGGCACCTGCCCGTCATGGCCCTAGAGGTCATTCGATATACCGCTCCACAACGGGGCGAGACCGTAGTGGATGCCACCCTCGGGTTGGGCGGTCATGCAGCTTTGCTAGGGACGGCGATTGGACCGGAAGGGACTCTGGTAGGTCTGGATTGGGACGCGGAGCTTTTGGAGCGGGCCAAGGAGAGGCTTGCGGAGCTGGTGTGCAGGAAGCACTTCATCCACTCCGATTTCCGGAAGCTCCCGGCAGTGCTCGGGCAACTCGGTATCCGGCACGCCGATGTCATCACCGCTGACCTGGGTGTCTGTTCGGCCCACCTCGACCGGGCTGAGAGGGGCTTCTCCTTTCAACAGGAGGGACCGCTCGATATGCGGATGGACCGGTCGCAGGTGGGTCGGACAGCGGAACATCTCCTGAGGAGCACCAGCGAAGCCGAGTTGGAGCGCATCCTGAAAGAGTACGGCGAGGAACGCCACGCACGCGCGATTGCCAGGGCTATCCTCGTCCGCGTACGACAAGGCAGGATGCGCTCCACCGGCGACCTTGTCGCGGCGGTATCGGATGCAGTGCCTCCGCACGCGCGGGACCGAAGGATCCACTTCGCCACCCGCACGTTCCAGGCCATCCGATGCGCGGTTACGGGCGAGCTCGTGGGCTTGCAGGACGCGGTGGAGCAGGCTATCGGTCTGCTGTCACCCGGAGGCCGCATCGCCGTGCTCGCATACCACAGCCTAGAGGATCGGCAGATCAAGCGTGCCTTTGCTCGGCTGTCAGGAAAGTGCATTTGCGAACGCGGCGTCCCCGAGTGTCGCTGCGGCAAGGTGCAACTGGTGGAGGTACTCACACCAAAGCCAGTTCGGCCTACCGCCGAAGAGATTCGAACGAACCCTCGCGCACGCAGCGCGAAGCTGAGAGTGGCTCGACGCATATCAGGCTAAGAGGATCGAGAATGATAACGAAGGTTGCTCCGAGAGTAAGAGAGGAGAGGCAGGGCAAGAGAGGCAGAATTGCCGCGCGTGTGCCTGCCACCGACGTGCGGGTCCGCATGCCGCAGTCCAACGCCGCCGGGCAAAGCAGTGTGGTAGCGTCCCCCACCGCGAGAGTCCGACGCCGACCGAGAAAGCGAGCATTGCCCTTCGCTTACGGCTTTGTCGTGCTAGCGCTATCAGCCCACCTGGGTTTCGGGTTTGTCGGCTCCATCCTCGCCGAGCAGACGAGAGCCGATGTAGTGAATTTGCAAGGGCGATTGGAGGCGGTAGTCGCTCGAAACCAGGCGCTGCGCGCTGAAGTGGACGAGCGCACGGCGGCCTTACGAATCTCCCGTTGGGCTGCGGCGCATGACATGGTGCTAGGTAGCAGCCTGGTAGTGCTCGACGAGCAGGGAGGCCGCGGGACCGAGGACTCGGGCGGCACCACGCCGTATGCTAGCGTGGGAGGTACGTTTGGCAACGGACGCACGTGAAATCCGGGCCGTTCGTCGTCGCCTGATCCTGCCGGCGCTGTTGCTGATCGCCGGTTTCTGCACCGTTGTCGTGCGCCTTTGGGCGATGCAGGTGCAGGATTATGAGAAGTATCTGCGCGAAGGGCAAGCACGACTGCAAAAGAGCGTTCCAGTGCCCGCGAGGCGAGGCGACATCACGGACCGGAACGGTCGGCCGCTCGCAACTTCCGTAGTCACCTACCGCCTGGGACTGACCCCGAGTCGTTGTCCCGAAAGTCCGGCATTTCATGCTGCGATTGCTTCGGTTGCCGGCGTCTCGCCTGCCGAAGTCAGTATGCTCCTCCTGCGCAACCCGAATGCCTGTCACGTGGTCGCCACGGGCCTCAGCAAGGAACAGGCCGCCCAACTACGCGCTTTGGCCCGCTCCTGGAGAGCAGATGGCCTCTCTTTGGAGTCGGTCTCGAAGCGGGTGTACGCCAATGGTCGCTTGGCATCGCATGTGATAGGCTTCGTGAACGAAGCCGGCGATGCGTTGGGCGGCATCGAACAGGCGCAGAACGCAATACTGACTGGGGTGGATGGTGTCATCGTCGGGCCGACCGACGCTCGAGGATACGTGCTACCCGGCCATCGGGAGAGGTACACGCCGGCGCGCCACGGTAAGACCGTGCGACTGACCATAGACCTGGACATCCAACAAGCCGCCACCGAGGCCATTGCCGAAGTGATCACCAAACACACACCTTCCACGGTAGCAGTGGTGGTTATGGAGCCGAAAACCGGCGATGTGCTTGCGATGGTTAGCTGGCCCGACTTCGACCCCAACGATCCTGGTGCGGCTCTTCGCACGAGATACCGGAACGAGAACTCGTCTCCCCTGCGCAACTCGTGTGTCAGCTTGGCCTTCCCGCCGGGTTCGGTCTTCAAAGTGTTCACGGTGGCTGCGGCTCTCGAGACCGGGGTGGTGTCTCCGGAAACGCAAACCTATTGCCCAGGCGTACGCAAGTTCGGGGGGCGCGATACACGGTGCGCTCTTCATGGTGGCAAACGTGCCCATGGCGCGCTGAACCCCTATATGGCGATCGTGAGGAGCTGCAATTTGGCAGCAGGTGAATTTGCGCAGCGGTTGGGCGCCGAAAGGTTCGTCGAGTTCATCCACGCCTTCGGCTGCGTAGACAAGACTGGCGTTGGGCTTCCCGGCGAAACCAGAGGATTGCTGCCACCACCCGAGACGTGGGGCAATCCTGCACACCAACTCGCCGTGCTCGGATTCGGCCAGAGTGTGTCGGTAACGCCTCTGGCCCTCGCCGCTGCGATGTGTGCTTTCGCAAACGACGGGCGAGCGGTTCATCCCCGACTGGTTGCGAGCGTGGACGGCCGCGACTATCCGGTTCGACCCGGTAAGCAGGTGGTGTCTCCCGAAGTCGCTCGGCTGGTGAGGCAGATGTTGACCGGCGTCGTGGAGGATCCGGCCGGCACGGGTCACAGCGCCGCTGTTCCTGGTTTTCACGTCGGCGGAAAAACGGGTACGGCCCAACGCACCGACCCGATCACCAAGCGAATCTCGAACTCGTTATACGACTCCTATTTCGTGGGGCTGGTGCCCAGCGAGAACACGCGGGCCGTGGTATTGGTACTAGTCGACGAGCCGCGCAACGGCTACTATGGCGGCCTCGTGGCAGGGCCGGTGTTCCAGAAGATTGCCTCGTACCTGGTGACCCACTGGCGGCTCAGGCCTGACGCTGGTGAGAACGGAGTGATCCAGTGACCTTTGGTGAACTGGTCCGGTGCGCGAGTCCCCTGGTCTTCGGCGGTCCGGAGGAGATCGATGTAGCTCGGATATCGGTCGACTCGCGGAGAGTGGGCCCGGGCACTTTGTTCGTTGCGCTAAAGGGAGAGCACGCCGACGGACACGCATTCATAGCCGATGCGGTGGACGGCGGCGCGATAGCGGTGGTAACCGACAGGCCGGTCCCCGAGCTGCCCGATGGCGTCGCGTGGGCACAGGTGCCGGATGCCACCGATGCTCTGTGGCGCATGGCGCACGCGCTGTATGCCGACCCCACGGCCCGCCTGAAGATGATTGGAGTTACCGGCACGAACGGGAAAACGACGACAGCGCACGTGATTCGAGTGATTCTCGACCACGCGGGCACCGCATGCGCCTACGTCGGAACGCTCGGAGCCGAATGGCGAGATCACCATCGGGACCTCGGCCACACCACGCCCTTCGCCCATGACCTAGCCGAGCTGTTGGCGGATGCCGCAAACGATGGCATCCAGGCGATCTCTATGGAAGTCAGCTCTCACGCTCTGGCGCTTCGTCGGGTCGACGGGTGCAGGTTCGACGTCGGAACTTATACAAATCTGACCGCAGAGCACCTGGACTTCCACCTCGACATGAACGACTACTACGCCGCGAAGGCTCGGCTCTTCACCGATCTCGCCGAGGCCGGAGGGAAAAGCTTCGTCGGGGTCATCAACGTGGACGACCTGTACGGGAGCCGTCTGGCCACCGAGGTGCGCGGTAGGGTCGTGACCTACGGAAGGCTAGATGGTGACATCCGCGCTTCCGGGACACAGGTTGCCGCAGACTCGGTACGTTTCACTCTGGAGACACCGTCAGGGTCGGCCGATGTCGTCATGCCCCTCGGGGGCAGGTTCAATGTCTCGAATGGGCTAGCCGCCGCCGCCACGGCCTGGGCCTTGGGGCTCAGTCCCGACACGATTGCCTCGGGGCTCGCAGTAGCTACACCCGCTCCGGGTCGCTTCGAAGCTATTCCCACCGGGCGCGGTTTCTCCGTCATCGTAGACTACGCCCACTCCCCCGACGCGCTGGAGAAGTTACTCGAAGCGTGCCGTGAGCTCCGCCCCGAAAGACTTACGGTGGTCTTCGGTTGCGGCGGCGATAGAGATCGAACCAAGCGCCCGAGAATGGGAGCCATCGCCGCGGAGCTCGCAGACAGAGTGATCATCACCTCGGACAATCCACGTACCGAAGACCCCAATAGCATCATCGAGAACATCTTGGCAGGGATCACTTCCACTCATGCGACGGCGGTCGAAGTGGAGCCCGACCGCCGCCGCGCAGTCCATCGTGCCATCCAAACCGCTCGAGACGGAGAACTGGTGGTAGTTGCCGGAAAGGGGCATGAGAACTATCAGATTATTGGTGTCACGAAGATCCACCTGGACGACCGCGAGTTAGTGCGTGAGGCGCTAACATGACACCCTCCGCTTCCCGGCACCACTCTAACGGCGTGCTCTTCCGACTCAGTCAAGCAGCGTACGTAATGGGTGGCACCTTGGTGGGGCGCGACGAGGGTGTTACCTCGGTCGTTGCAGACAGCCGCCAAGCTTCCGATGGCAGCCTGTTCTTCGCAATCCCCGGCGCGCGTGTGGACGGTCACGACTTTATTCGCGACGCGTTTCGGCGGGGCGCGGTCTGCGCGGTAGTCAACCGCGGCCGCGCCCTGCCCGAGACGACACACATCGCAGTGGATAACACCGTAACCGCTCTCGGCGACCTTGCAGCCTGGCACCGCTCTCGAATGCCTGCAAAGGTGATTGGTATCACCGGAAGCACGGGCAAAACGAGTGTCAAGGAACTGACGGTCGCTGCGTTGTCGGTGCACGCCAAAGTCCACAAGACCGAGGGGAACCTGAATACCGAGATCGGGGTACCGCTCGCTCTCTTCGACCTGATGCCATGGCATCACCTCAGCGTGGTCGAAATGGGGATGCGAGGTCTCGGCCAAATCGCCGAGTTGTGCCGAATCGCTTCACCCACCGTCGGAGTGGTGACCAGCGTGGGTCTCGTTCACGTAGCGGAGGTCGGTTCGCCAGAGGCCGTGGCACAGGCGAAAGGCGAGCTAGTCGAGGCGCTGCCTTCCGATGGCGCCGCGATACTGCGCGTCGGCGACCGATGGACGAACGCCTTGAGAGCCCGCGCCACTTGCCGGGTGATCACATTCGGCCCTGGTGGAGATGTGCAGGTGGTGCACATCGAACCTGCAGAGACACACATGGAGGTCTCGTTCACCGCGTTCGGGCGAAGGGTCGTAGGGCAGATCTATGCGCTAGGCAGGTTTCAGGCCGAGAATGCAGCCGCGGCCCTGGCGGTGGCCGGCGCGCTGAACTTGGACGTGGAGAGGGCGGCAGCAGGACTGCGCAACGCAGCGTTTCCTCCTCAAAGGATGCAAACCCTTCGATTCGGAAAGGTCCGAGTGCTGGCGGACATGTACAACGCCAACCCGGACTCGATGGCGGCCGCCCTCCGAACACTAGCCGAAATGCCGGCTAAGCGGCGGGTCGCGGTCCTGGGCAGTATGCTCGAACTGGGAGAGTTTGCCGAGCAGGAGCACCGTTCGATAGGACGGCTCGTGGCGGAGCTCGGTGTGAACGAGTTGGGCGTGGTCGGCACGGAAGCCGGATGGATTGCCGACGCGGCGCTAGAGGCATCCATGCCCAAGGAGGGAGTCACTCGGCTCGAAACGACAGAGGCGGCAGCCGAGTGGCTCCCCGGATTTGTACAAGATGAAGACCTGATCTTGATCAAAGGCTCGCGCGCACTGCGAATGGAGCGGCTGCTGGACGCTCTTGCCGAGGCTCGATCATGATGCAGACGATGCTCGTGACGGCGCTCGCCACAGCGATCATCGGCTGGCCGGTGATGGTGCTGCTTCGCCGTCTAGGCGTGTCACAGAAGATCAGCGAGTACGTTCCCGAACACAGCGAGAAGCAGGGGACCCCGACGGCCGGCGGGCTGATGATGCTGCTCGCTGCTCTCGCGGCGTGGGCCATGAGCATCCTGGCCCGCGACGGGCAGGCCCGGCTACCTGCCTCAGCCGGTCTGTGGTTCGTGCTCACGGTTGGCTTCGCGCTGATCGGAATCCTCGATGATGTGATCCTGCCGCGAGTGACGACGAAGCGCGGCCTTGGATGGATCCCCAAACTCGTCCTTCAGTTCGCGGTCGCGGTCCCGGTATGCGCTGCGTACCTGAATTCCCAAGACGGCACCGCGTGGCTGGTCGGCACAGACATCGCCGCCATCGCGACAGCTGCTGTCATCGTTGTCGGGGTTGCGAACGCAGTAAATTTCACTGACGGTATGGACGGGCTGGCGGCGGGTGTGATGGTTCTGGCGTCCATCGGGCTATTCATGGGTGGTGGCGATGCTTTCTTCTGTGCAGTGATCGCCGGCTGCGCGCTAGGTTTCCTCGTGTACAATGCACCACCCGCGAGGCTATTCATGGGTGATACGGGATCCCTGATGCTCGGTGCGGGCTTCGGCTTCGCGCTGTTAGCTCAACCGCAAGCGTCCCCGTGGCTGCTGCTGCTAGTGGCAGTGCTTCTCGCCGAACTAGTCCCGGTACCGCTGCAGATTCTATGGGTGAAGTTGTTCAGGCGGCGGCTGTTTCTGCGCACACCCATCCACCATGCGTTTCAGTTTGCGGGTGTCCCAGAGCGACGAGTAGTTGCTGGTTTCCTCGCCGTCCAAGCGGCTTGCACCTTAGCCTACGGGATTCTGGTGCGATGATAGCGGGTATCTCGCGTGCAGCAGTACTCGGGGCGGGGAAGTCCGGTCGCGCAGCAGCCCAGGCCCTGTCGGCGTCAGGGGTGCGTGTCACTATCTACGATGAGAGTGATGTCGTACTGCCCGAATGCGAAGTCGTAGCCAACTGGGATCGCACTCTTCCCAGCGAGCCGTTCGAGCTGGTTGTCACCAGCCCCGGCTTCGCGCGTGAGCATCCCGCTCTGCGTGCCGCGGTCGCCAGAGGCATACCGGTATGGTCGGAACCCGAACTGGCGTACCGTATCTCGAAGGCACCCATCATCGCTGTCACCGGTACCAACGGCAAATCAACTACCACCTACCTGACCTACAGGATGTTGCAGGCAGCTGGCTTTCGAGCCCATCTGTGCGGCAACATTGCGAGGTCTGCCGAGGACAAGCCTGCCACGCAAGCTGCCATGGATGCCGATCCAGACGATGTGCTCGTTGCAGAGATTAGCAGCTTTCAGCTCGAATGGGTGGATAGCTTCCGTCCCCGCATCGCGGTGCTAACACGAATCGATCAAGACCACCTGAACCGATACGCCGGGAGCTTCGAGGAGTACGCGGCAGTCAAGCGTCGAATCTTCCGCAGGCAGACTCCAGAGGACTTCGCCGTCATCGGGTACGCGGACGTGCCTGAAGTGGCGTCGCGCCGCATCTCTTTTCCGCAGGAGCTGCCGAGAGACTGCGCATTCCACCGAGAGGGGCACATGGTGCTGCGGCTGGAGGGTGAAGAGCACTTTCTTGCCGAGCACGCTGACCTCCAAACACGCAGCTCGGCCGACAAGGACAACGCGCTGGCAGCGGCGACCGCGGCTTGGCTGTTCGGGGCTCGCACGGATGCCATTCGTCTGGCGCTGCAAGGCTTCCGCGGTCTGCACAGCCGGATGGAGGTGGTAGGGGTACACATGGGGATCACCTTCGTAGACAACTCTGCAGCCACGAACCCCACCTCGTGCGCGAACGCAATCACGTCTTCGGGCCCTTTCACGCTCCCACTCATCGGAGGAGTGGCGAAAGGGAATGACCCTGCACCCATCGTGGCAGCCTGCCGCGCGCTCGAGCGGCCAGCAGTCCTTTATGGGGAGATGGCCGGCGAGCTTGCAGGGCTGTTCGCTGCCGCCGGCGTATCCCACGTACGAGTGAACACCCTCGATGAAGCATTTGCAAACGCCGTCGGCCTGGCTCGCCCGGGCGACACCGTCTTGCTCGCGCCAGGGGGGGCCAGTTTCGACCAGTTCGGGAGTTTTTTGGAGCGGGCCGAGCGATTCCGTCAGTTGGTTGCTCGACACCTTGCGGAGGCCAGGACGTGAGCGGCGAAGCAGTACGCCCTAAGCGGGACGTTTATCTGACCGCCATGTGGCTTATCGCCGCGGTGCTAGGTGCATTCTTCGTCCTAGACGCCGTATACCCCAGAGCCATCAGCTCGGGCACGTTCTTAGTACAGGTGCGCCAACAGATCGTGTATCTGGTGTTAGTATTACTGGCGTACGTGGTTGGCAGTCGCCTCTCCGCACGATGGCTGCGCGTCGTGGGACTAACTCTGTTCGTCCTGTCGCTCGTCGGGTGCGTCGTAGTGATGGTACCTGGCATCGGCCTCGAGGTGAATGGTGCCTCGAGGTGGTTGTCGCTCCCGGGCGGCTTCACCGTGCAGCCGTCCGAGTACCTCAAGCTCGGCGTCGTGTTAGTAATGGCTTGGTTGCTCGAGAAGCTGCCGAAGCGTGAGCGAAGGCCGCAGAAAAGACGCACCGACGCGGGCCGCATCTTGCGATTCACGGTGGTAGGCTCCATCGTGATTGCGGCGGTGTTGGTCGAACGACAACCAGACCTGGGCACTGCCGCCGTGGTAATGGTAGTACTGCTCAGCATGATGTGGCTGGGTGGGGTGCGCTGGACTACCATTGCGGGTATCGTCGGTCTTGCGGGACTGGCAGTTATCGTGATGGTGCAGATGCAGCCCTATCGCTTGCAGCGCATCTTGCATCACAACCAGCGCTGGGACCCTGCGGTCGCACAGGCCGAGGGCTTTCAGCCGGTGCGTGCCGAGCTGGGTATCGGCATGGGAGGTATAACCGGTCAGGGCATCGGCATGGGCCTCGCCAAGTATGCGCTCCCAGCCGCCACCACAGACTACGTCTTCGTTACCATCGCCGAGGAGACTGGCCTACTCGGCTCGCTCATCGTCGTCGGCCTACTGGCCAGCATAGTTTGGAGGCTGTTTTGGTTGTCAGCCCGGGCTCCTACACGATTCGGGGCACTCGTCGCCTCGGGACTCGGCTGTTGGATCGGTGCGCAGTCGGCTATGAACCTGGTCATGGTGACTGCGATCGTCCCTCCCGTGGGTGTGCCGCTGCCGTTTTTCAGCATGGGAGGTAGTAGCCTCACGGCGCTGGCGTTCGGATTGGGTATCGTTCAAGCTACCAGGCTTGCCGAGCGGAAGGAGGAAGCGCAGGATGCGACTCGTGATCTGCGGCGGAGGGACGGGAGGACACGTGTTCCCAGCCCTTCGTATCGGGTTCGCTGCGGCTTCTCGAGGATGTGACGTCCTCTACGTCGGCAGCTATCGCGGAATCGAGAACCAGTTTGCCCGGGACCTGCCCTTCGCGTTCGACCGCGTGCACGCCGAACCGGTTGGCGCTCCTCTCACCCCACGAGGCCTCAAGGGCCTGCTCAAGCTTGCGCGTGCCCAGCGCGAGGCCGCGCACATCCTCGAAGCCTTCCAGCCGGACGTCGTATTCGGTACGGGCGGATACGCCGCCGCTCCTGTGCTGATTGCGCAGCGAAAGCGAGGCGGCCCCTACGTCCTCCACGAGCAGAATGCTATCGCCGGACGTGCAAATCGTATGATGGGCAGGCACGCTGCATTGGTGTGTGTGGTATTCGAGCAGGCAACTCGTGACTTTCCCCGGTCACGGGTCGTTCGGACCGGCATGCCACTGCGAGACGAGGCGATCCGGTCGGACTTAACCAAGGAGGCCGCCCGCGAGAGGTTCGGTCTGCGCCCCGACCGCTGGACCGTGCTGGTGTATGGTGGCTCGCAAGGAGCCCAGGCCCTCAACGAAGCCGTGCTCAGCACGGCAAAGTTCATGGGTAGCACCAGCGTGCAGTGGCTTCACGTCACTGGCGAAAAGCACGTGTCGGCCGTTCGCGCCTCGGCGGATCGCTGCGCCCTGAATGGAAACTACGTAGCATTCGGCTTCTTGGAAGGCGCCGACGTAGGCAACGCGTTCCGCGCAGCGGATATGGCGGTGACTCGCTGCGGGTCGGGGACCCTGAACGAGGCATTGGCATGGGCACTGCCTATCGTGATGGTGCCGCTGCCGACCGCTGCAGCAAATCACCAGTTTCATAACGCTCGGGCACTGGAGCAGGCCGGTGCCGGCGTGCTGGTGCGTCAGAGCACCCTCGCGCCCGCGGTCCTGGCCGAGCACATCGAACAGTGGCGAACGCATCCCGAGATCCGTGAAGCGAGGTCTGCCGCCGCTCGCAAAGCCTTCGTGCCCAACGCTGCAGAGACGATCCTCGACCTGCTCGTCGAGGCCGCCCAGGTGCCGATCCGTTCTGACCGCCGAAGGAAGGTGTCGTGAGCGAATGGCGGAGGACTTCTCGGCCTGCCGAAGACCGCACTTTCTCGGCATCGGGGGTGCTGGCCAGAGCCCGTTAGCCCAGTTGCTGCTGCACCGAGGACTCGCGGTCTCCGGGTGTGACCAGCGCCTAACACCTGTCACCGATCATTTGGCGGCCCTCGGTGCAGTTATCCACCAGGGTCACGATCCCTCGCACGTCGCCGGTGCGGACTGGCTAATCTACACTGACGCCGTGCCATCCGATCACCCGGAGATCGAAGCGGCACGGGCGCAGGGTATCCCCGCGTGGCGACGCAGTCAGTTGCTGGGACACCTGATGGGTGAAGGAGATGGTATCGCCATAACGGGTACCCATGGCAAGACCACTACCACCACGCTCCTCGGCTCTATTCTGATAGAAGCTGGATTGGATCCGACGGTGGTGGTGGGTGCAGAGGTCGAAGCGTTCGGTGGCAGTCTGCGAATCGGTAAGGGACGCTGGTTCGTGGCAGAAGCCTGCGAAGCTTATGCTGCCATCCGAGACATGCGTCCTCAGGTGGCACTACTTCTCAACCTCGAATCGGACCACTTGCACTACCATGGCAGCTTCGAGAACTTGATAGCATGTGTGAGGGAGTTCGTTGCCTCTCTCCCACCCGACGGACTGCTCATCTCGCCGGCGGACGACGACGTATGTAGCAGCATTTCGGCATCGGCGCGCTGTCGTGTACTCACCTTCGGCATCGCGAAGGGGGATTATCGTGCAGTCGCCTTGGAACCGAAGCCAGAAGGAACCGCTTTCGACCTGTGGCGTTCTGGCGACGTGTTAGGCCGACTAACCATTGCGATTCCGGGTGAACACAACGTGCGAAACGCCTTGGCTGCCACCGCGGCGGCGCTCGAGTGCGGGTGCTCTTTCGACGCAGCTGCACGAGCCATGGCGAGGCCGACCACTGCCGAGAGGCGCTTGGAAGAGAAGGCCACGGTGCGCGGTGTGACCCTCGTAGACGATTACGCACACCATCCCACCGAGATCAGAGCCTCCATCGCTGCGTTGCGACAGCGCTATCCCCACCGAAGGCTAGTGGTAGCTTTTCAGCCGCACCTCTACACGCGAACCAAGGACTACCTGCTCGGCTTCGCCGAAGCACTGACCCAGGCCGATGCATTGCTGCTCACCGACATCTACCCGGCACGCGAAGCACCTATCCCCGGCATAGGCTCCGCCCGTCTCGCCGAAGAGGTCACGCGCATCCGTCCAGAGATGCCGTTCGCCTACGTCCCGTCTCTGCACGACCTACCAGAAGCAGTGCTTCCGAGCCTGCACGAGGGTGATGTGCTGGTGGCCATGGGTGCGGGAGACATCAACGAGGTGCTCGGTCCGATCCGTGAGCGCTTGGCTGCGTCCGGTGCCACCCCCATGAAGGTGCTAGTGGTAGCCGGTGGACACAGCGCCGAGCGAGAAATATCGCGTGCAACCGGCGAGATGGTAGCAGGTGCGCTGAAGGAAAAAGGCTTCGAAGTTGACACCTTCGATCCCTCACGGCTGCGCGGTGTGCTCCGAGACCTGATCGCGGGTCGCTCGGTCACAGAATCGGCCCGTCGTGCCGGTGCCAGTATTCCCGATGTGGTGTTCGTCGCGCTGCATGGACCCGGTGGCGAGGATGGGTGTCTCCAAGGACTGCTCGAGCTTGCCGGCCTGCCATATACCGGCTCCGGCGTTCTGGCAAGCGCCCTTGCCATGAACAAGCACCTCGCAAAACGACTGTTAGGTGCAGCCGGCCTACCGGTTGCGAGTGGGTATCTCCTGACGAGGAGGGACCCAATGCCAGACGACCTACCGCTTCCTGCCGTCGTGAAGCCCAATTCCCAGGGCTCGTCGGTGGGACTCGGTTTTGCAACCACGTCGGATGAGCTACGCAACGCCGTCAAAGTCGCTCTGCGATATGACACCGAGGCGCTGATCGAGCCTCTCCTGCGCGGTACGGAACTGTCGGCCTGCGTGCTGGGCAACCAACAGCCCGAGGTCTTGCCGATAGTCGAGATCGTGCCGCGGAAGGGAGCATACGACTACGAGTCCAAGTACACACCGGGTCTCACCGAGGAGATCGTGCCCGCTCGGGTGCCCGAGGAGGTCGCAGCGGAGGCAGCGCGCATCGCTGGCGATTGTCACCGCGTCTTGGGCTGCGCGGGCTTCTGCAGGGTGGACATGATGCTTACCAAAGACGGGCTAAAGGTGTTGGAGGTAAACACGGTCCCCGGCATGACGCCTACCTCCATCTTCCCGCGTGCGGCTGCGGCTGCGGGCATGTCCTTCTCCGACCTGTGCGAGCGCCTCGTGAGACTTGCCCTGGAGGCTGCGGATGCGCGTCGCCCGGTCCTATAAGCGCAAACCCCGTCACTTCCCGTGGAGATGGATCTGGATCCTCGTGATCGTTGCCGAGGTTGTCGCCGCCCCCTTCACCTCTCCGTGGACGGGACTGAGGACCGTAGTCGTGGTCGGCGCAGACGTTGGTGATCGTGCTTGGCTGGCGTCGGTACTTCGCCCGTGGGCCGGGACGCCTGCCCTGTCCTTGGATCGAAAGAGCCTCGAGAGAGAACTGCTGAAAGAGCCTCGTCTGAAGAACGTTCGCATCGCCCGCGGACTGGACGGGCGCATGACACTGCATTTGACGTATCGGCAGCCCTATGCACGCTGGCAGGGGCCCGACTGGTCCGTTGAGATCGACGCAGACGGCGTTCCGTTCCGGCGTTCTGCCGTGCTCCGGCCCTACCGCATCGTCTCCATGCGCCCGACCCCGCCTCCCCTGGGTCGCCGTGTGGACACGTTGCAGGTTCCGCTCGAAATCTTACACTTTCTTCGAGCGAACGACCTTGCCCGCCAGGCCACCATCACGGTTGACCGTTCGGGCGAGATATGCTTAAATATGCCCGCGTCGGCCCCGGTGCATTTCGGGTCCGGCGAGAACGTTTCCGAGAAACTGGCGACGCTCCGATCGATCCTTGGCCGCGACCCTACCCTCCTCGCGAGGGCTGAGTACTTGGACTTGAAGCACCCCGGTGCTCCGGCCCTGAAGATGAAGCGTCAACAGGAGAACGATTCGCAAGAGGCTGCGAAAGAGGCGGCGTCAGATGGACCCCTCCACAAGGAAGACCCGGCAGAGTAGTTGGCTTATGCCGCTTACCATCGCTTGCGCCCTGCTGGGTCTAATGGGCACTTGGGCATATAAAAACGAGGTAATCAATCGCGAGACGGGCGGCGGCCGTGCCACGCCCTTAGCCACTTCCATTCTGAAGACCGCGCGCCAGCAGGACGACGAGTACCGTGAAGAGATCATCGCTCTGCGTGGCAAGCTGGCCGAACTAGAGCAAGCGGCTGCCGAGCGGTCCAAGCTGGCCAAGGTGATGTCCGATGAGATGCAGTCCGTGCGCGTGTTCGCGGGCTTCGTAGACGTCGAAGGCCCAGGAGTCACGATCCTGCTTCGGGACAGCCCCAACGTGCCTGCCATCGTCTCGCCAGAGATCGCCGAGCGTTATCTCATCCACGACATTGACATCGTGCGCGTGGTCAACGAGCTGCGGGCTGCAGGCGCCGAAGTGCTTGCGGTGGACGGCCACCGACTTACCTCGCGCAGCGCCATCCGCTGTGTCGGCCCGGTCATCCACGTTGACGGGGTCCCGGTCTCCTCCCCATTCACCATCCAGGCCATCGGCGACCCGGAGACGCTCAAGTCCGCCGTCAACATGCCGGGAGGGGTGTTGTCGGGGATGAGAGCGTTGGATGAAGAGATGGTCGAGGTCATCGTGGAGGAGAAACTGCGCATCCCGGCCTACAGCGGCTCCAGCAAGATCCTGTACGCAAGGCCCGCGGAACCGGTGAAGCCATGATCTGGATGCCCCTGCTTGCCTTGATCGTCGGTGTCATCGTTGCGTGGTGGCTGCCGACTCCGAGCAAGGGCGTCTTCGGCAACTACCTCTCGGTGGCGGCCTTGGCGGGAATGGACACCATCATCGGCGGGGTGCGAGCGGCGCTAGAGAAGAGCTTCGACCGTGTGGTCTTCGCCAGCGGCTTTGCAGTCAACATGATCACCGCGGCCGGACTTGCCTACTTCGGAGACCAGATCGGCCTGGACCTGTTCCTAGCCGCCGTGGTTGTGTTGGGCGGCAGAATCTTCGTCAATCTCTCGCTCATTCGCAGGCACCTGCTCTCTCGCGTCGAAACCAACGGTGGAGGGGAGGTTTCCGCGCCTCCTGCAGCGGATCCGACTGGCCAATGATAGGGCATGTTGCCATTCTCGATATAGGCTCTACGAAGGTCGCCTGCCTGATCGCAGAGGTGCGTTCTGACGGCACGACGATCCCCGTAGGCAGTGGTGTCGAAGCCTGCACCGGTGTTCGAAAGGGCGCCGTGGTGGACATGGACGAAACAGTCCGCGCTATCCGAGCCGCGGTGGAGAATGCTGAGAAGTCCTGCGACGTGCGCGTGGAAGCGGTGTCGGCCGGCGTGACGGGCGACCACATTCGGTTCGTCCCCGGCGAAGGGCAGGCCATGGTCGGGGGAGCTGCGCGGGCGATCACGGCGGGCGACGTGCAGCGCGCGGTCGAGAACAGCCGCTCTGTGCCGCTGGCACACGATGAGGAAGTGCTCGACGTGATACCCTGGTCCTACCGAGTGGACGGTAGAGACGGGCTCAGCCGCCCAGTGGGCATCGTGGGCTCACGTCTCGGAGTCCGGTCCCACGTAGTCGTGGCAAGCGCGGCCCCCGTTCGGACCTTGGCAGAGGCGGTGGAGAGGGCGGACCTGGAGTTGAGCGAGCTGATTCTGGAGCCGCTGGCAGCGGGCAAGGCTGCCTTGAGCGATTCCGAGCGCGAGGTCGGCACGATCCTGCTCGATATCGGTGGCAACGCAACTAACGTCGCACTTTTTCACGACGGCGTGCTCCACGGATTCGGGCTCGTGCCAATCGGGAGCTGGCATGTCACCTCGGACCTGAGCAAGCTGCTTCGTACCTCGATGGAGGATGCCGAGCGGCTGAAGATCCAGTTCGGCACCACCCAACACACGGAGATATCCGAGGAGGAGCTGGTCGAAGTGCGGCAGCTCGGCTCCCCGACTCCCCGGTTGTTGCGGCGGAAGCTCTTGGCGGAGATCATCCATCCGCGCATGATGGAGCTGCTCGCCATGGCGCGCTCGGTTGTCGAGCACTTCGGTCACAAACGCCTCCTGCCCGGCGGAGTGGTCTTGGCCGGCGGGGGTAGCAAGTTGGATGGTGTGCTGGCACTAGCCGCTACGGTGATGGACGGTGCGTCCGTGCGAATGGCAGCAGTCGAGGATGGCGGTCCGTGCATTCCGTCTAACGGCCCGGAGTGGATGACGCCGATCGGCTTGCTGCAGTGTGCTGGGGAAGGCATGCGGAACGAGCACGACTCGCAACAGCCAGGCGATTGGTTGAGTAACATCCGTCGCAGGCTGTTCGAAAAAGGGACTTGAGCAGATACTACATGAACCCGGGAAGGGGGAGGAATGGCTTCGTTGAGTGATGATTACAGAGTGGCGATCACGGTCAAAGTCGTCGGCATAGGTGGTGGCGGGTCTAACGCGGTGGACCGCATGATAGAGGCGGGCATTCAAGGTGTGGAGTTCATCGCGATGAACACCGATGTGCAGGTGCTCGACCGCTCGAAGGCCGGCAAGAAGATCGTGCTGGGGAGCAACCTGACGCGTGGTCTCGGTGCGGGAGGTGACCCCGAGGTGGGCCGAAACTCCGCCGAGGAGAGCCGCACCGACATCCGCAAGGCGCTGGAAGGCGCGCATATGGTCTTCCTGACAGCAGGCATGGGTGGCGGTACCGGCACTGGTGCGAGCGGCGTGGTTGCAGAAATGGCACGCGATCTCGGAGCACTTACCGTAGCTGTGGTGACGAGGCCCTTCGGCTTCGAGGGCGCGCGGCGCAAGCGCATTGCAGAGGAGGGCATCGCTCAGTTGAGGGATCGCGTAGATACCATCATCACAATACCCAACGACAAGCTGTTGGACGTGGTGGATCGACGTACGACCATGCAAGAGGCCTTCCGCATCGCCGATGACGTGCTGCGTCAGGGCGTGCAAGGCATCTCTGACATCATCACCGACACGGGCATTATCAATGTGGACTTCGCCGATGTGAGGTCGGTGATGGAGAGCGCGGGGCCTGCACTGATGGGTATCGGCGTTGCCAGCGGAGACCAGCGAGCGGTTCATGCGGCAGAAGCCGCCGTGTCGAGCCCGCTGCTGGAGACCTCCATCGCGGGTGCCAAGCGAATGCTGGTGAACATCACCGCCGGACCGAACCTCACGCTCGTGGAAGCCAACCAGGCGATGCAGTTCATCCAGAAGCTCGCCGACCCCGACGAGGCTGACATCTTCTTGGGCCATGTCGAGGACCCGAGTATGGGTGACGAGGTGCGGATCACGGTGTTGGCAGCTGGTGTGGGCAGCGGGTGGACGCCGACGCCCCCCGTACGCGAGGCCAGGCGGCTGCCGAGCACCGCTGCAGTGGAGATGCAAGTGCCTCCTTCCCGCATGGAGGCGCGCAGTCGCCCGGAGCCGGCCCCTGTCCCTCGCGAGACCGAGGTCGCCAGAACCGCCGAGCCCACGCCGGAGAGCAAGCACGAGGACCCGCCCGAGATTCGCCCTTCACCCAGTGCCGGGTTGAGCGACGAAGAACTCGAGGTCCCCGCCTTCCTCCGTCACTATCGGGACCGAAAGTAGCTGCCTCTCGGGGTGCCGTATCGAGCTCCGGCCCGCGTGCAACGTCTAGCGGTGCAGCGCTCCAGGCTGGTCGCGCTGCAATTCCGTGAGAGTGGCGCTGAGGCGCCCGGGACTGAGGCCGCTGTAGTCGGGGACTGAAGTGCTGACTTAGCTCGGGACCTCACGAGCGTCGTAAGCCCGGCACGGGTGGTGCTGCTGTCACGGGGATCGGGGGCTTCCAGCCTCCACCCGGCCAGCGAGAACCAGTGCGTGGAACCAGACGGGCGTCGCCGCCACCTGCAAACAGCCCTGGCCCGCACGCAGGAATCCACCGGCCTGGGAGCGAATCGGCGTATAATGTTAATGGCTCTGTCCTGCGGGGCGCGTTCAACGGCGAGCGAAGCCCCGACACCTCTCAGACCAACGGAGGTCTGTGCATGATCGAGATTCGGATCCACGGCCGGGGGGGCCAAGGCGCGGTCGTGGCCTCCAAAGTCTTGGCCGAAGCCGTCTTCGCCGAAGGTAAGTGGGTGCAAGCGTTCCCCTCCTTCGGAGTCGAACGGCGGGGCGCTCCGGTCGCCGCGTTCATCCGCATTGACGAAAGCCAGGTTCGCCTGCGCAACGAGATTTACGAACCGGACCACATTATCGTACTGGACGCGACGCTGCTCGCCACCGGCATCCCGACTACGGGGCTGAAGTCCGGAGGGGTGGTGCTGATCAACACGCCCGAGCCGCCCGACCGCTTCCCGGATCTCGCTGCCTTCCGTGTGGCCACGGTGGACGCCTCGCGCATCGCCGTAGAGCACCGATTGGGCAGCAAGGCGGCGCCCATCGTAAACACCGCCATCCTGGGGGCCTTCGTGCGCGTGGTGCCGTTGTGTTCGCTGGACTCGGTTGCAGAGGCCATCGAGGCCAACGTACCTATCAAACCGAAGGAGAACGCGGCCGCCGCCCGCGCGGCCTACGACGCAGTGCTGATGGCGGTGCCCGCATGAAGCCCAAGACCCTCACGAAGATTACCTTCCGCTCGTATCGCGACATGCCGGACAACTGCGTGTCCGTGGGTGACATGGGTTGGAACCGCACCGGCTCGTGGCGATACGTACGACCCACCTACACCCATCGCACGCCACCCTGCACCCGAGGCTGCCCGTCCGGCACTGCCATCGAGCGCTGGATGGGGTACGTGGCGAAGGGAGAGTATGACAAGGCCCTCGAGACGATTCGCCTGGAGCATCCCTCGCCGGCGATTCTCGGCCGTGTGTGCTTTCACCCGTGCGAGTCGCACTGCAACCGCTCGCATCTGGAAGGTTCGGTGGGCATCAACATGCTGGAGCGGCACATCGGCGATATGACCACCAGTGCGCCGCCCGCTCCCCCGCACGACGTGCCCCCAGCGAAAACGTTACGCGTTGCAGTGGTCGGATCGGGACCGGCAGGACTCGCAGCAGCCTACCACCTGCGTAGGCTGCGGCACGAGGTCGAAGTGTTCGAGCGAATGCCGGCACTGGGCGGCATGCTTCGCTACGGCATCCCCAGCTACCGATTGCCGAAGGACGTTTTGGATGCAGAGCTGGACCGAATCGGGGGCATGGGAATACGCTTCCATACCGGCGTCGCCCCGCGGGTAGCCGATCTGTTCGAACAGGGCTTCGACCGGGTGTTTCTTGCCTTTGGCGCTCAGCGTTCGCGGAGAATGGGTGTCCCGGGCGAAGATCACCCATCGGTGATGCCCGGTCTGCGCTTTCTCTCCGACGTGGCCCAAGGTGTTAGGACCGAGGTGCCAGAGCGGGTGTACGTGGTAGGCGGAGGGAATACCGCTATCGATGCGGCCCGTGCAGCGCTGCGCCTCGGCGCGAGGGTAGCCATCCTCTATCGCCGCACACGGCAGGAGATGCCTGCGTTCGAGGACGAGATAGAGGCGGCGCTCGCGGAGGGTGTCGAGATCGAGTACCTGGTGGCGCCATCGAAGGTGGACGACGAGAGCGGCCTCGCAGCCATGACCTGCATCCGCATGGAGTTGGGAGAGCCCGGGCCGGACGGCCGCAGAAAACCAGAGCCAATCCCAGGGTCGGAGTTCCGCCTGCCCGCGGGACTCGTGCTATCCGCTATCGGGGAGGAGGCCGAACTGGAACTCGCCCCCGACCTCTCGAAAGAGCACGGGTCGCTAGCAACGGACGAGGAGATGCGCACCTCCGACCCTAGAGTGTGGGCGGGCGGCGACATGACCGACTCGCCGCGCACCGTGATCGACGCAATCGCCAGCGGAAAGCGCGCGGCGATTGCAATGGACTGTGAGCAACGGGGGCTCCCCTTCAGGGAGGTGCTCAAACGCATCCGCGTCCCGGACTGCCCCGGCCTCTCGATGGAGACCTACTTGCGCGTGCTGCGCGAGGGGATAGAAGCCGTGGAGCCAGTGCCGGAAGTGGCAGGTTTCGAACTGCTGAACACCTTCTACTTCGACGAGCTGACTAGACAGCCGAGACCCGAGCAGGCAGCTGCAGCGCGCACCGCCGGTTTCATAGAGGTGCACCCTGACATCGACGAGGAGACAGCGATATCGGAGGCGATGCGCTGTCTGCACTGCGGCAACTGCATCGCCTGCGATAACTGCTTCATCTACTGCCCCGACGCAGTGATCACCCCGATGGGGGATGGCAGTTACTTGATAGACTACGACTATTGCAAAGGCTGCGGCGTGTGCGTGCACGAATGCCCTCGCGCTGCCATGGAAATGATCCCCGAGAGGGCAGAGGTGTGACGAATGGCTACGGTGGAAGGGACCCGTACGGTAACGGAGGGTAAGAAGGGCGGAATGGCCACCACCAAGGTGCTGATGGGCAACCACGCCGTGTCGTGGGGCGTGATGCGTGCTCGTGTGCAAATGATCTCGGCCTATCCAATCACGCCGCAGACACAGATCGTGGAGGAGCTGTCCGAGATCTGCGCGAGCGGCCGGCTGGATGCCAAGTTCATCAAAGTAGAATCGGAGCACTCGGCGATGGCGAGTGTCATCGGCGCGTCCGCTGCGGGTGTCCGGGCGTTTACTGCTACCAGCGCGCAGGGGTTGGCGCTGATGCACGAGCTGCTGCACTGGGCGGGCCTGGGCCGACTGCCGGTGGTGTTAGTGGATGTCAATCGCGCTATGGCACCGGGTTGGAGCATCTGGAGCGATCAGACCGACGCGCTAGCCCAGCGCGACACGGGCCTCATGCAGTGGTACTGTGAGACGAATCAAGAGGTCCTGGACGGCGTGATCCTCGGCTACAAGGTAGCGGAGCAGGTCCGACTACCACTCATGTTAGTTCTGGACGCCTTCCTACTATCCCACACCTACGAGCCAGTGGATGTCCCCGATCAGGAGAGTGTCGACGCGTTCCTGCCGCCCTATAGGCCGGAGTACAAGCTGGACCTAGCCAAGCCTGCGGCCTTCGGCCCACTTACCTCGCCCGAGCACTACATGGAGCTGCGTTACCGACAGCAGTTGGCTTTCGGTGAGGCACTGAAAGTGACGGTCGAGGAGGGGCAGCGATTTCGAGAAGCCTTCGGTCGCGACTACGGCCTGATCGAGTGCTACCGATGCGAAGGTGCCGAGGTCGCGGTGTTGTGTGCTGGTTCCATGACCGCAACGGCGCGTGAGACGGTGGACCGAATGCGCGACGAGGGCAAGCGAGTGGGCCTGATTAAGCTACGTGTGTTCCGACCGTTCCCGACGGCGATCCTGCGAGCCGCTTTGGCGCCTCTCGAGAAGGTGGCAGTGCTGGATCGTAACATCAGCGCAGGTGCCGAGGGAATCTTCGCCCAGGAAGTGAAGGCTGCGATGTGCAACGTGCCGTCCGCACCACAAATCCACCCGTACATCGTCGGCTTGGGTGGACGCGACATCACACCGAATACGATTCGCAAGGCCCTGGAGATGACCCTAGAGAGCGACACCTCTGATGGCACACCCATTTGGCTGGAGCTGAAGGAGTAACCAATGACCGAGACAGCCGTAGACCTGAGAGCCCCGGAACTGTGCGGCTCGGGACACCTAGCCTGCCAGGGATGTGGGGCCACCTTGGCCATGCGCTATGCGCTGAAGGCGCTGGGGGAGCGCACCATGATAGCACTGCCGGCTTGCTGCTGGTCGGTGATTGCGGGCCCGTTCCCCTACTGCAATCTGGGGGTGCCCGTGTATCACTGTGCGTTCGAGACGGCGGCGGCAACTGCCAGCGGCATACGTGCGGCCCTGGATATGCAGGGGATCGAGAATGTCACCGTGATGGCCTGGGCGGGCGATGGGGGAACCTTCGACATCGGATTGCAGGCGCTCTCCGCTGCGGCGGAGAGGAACGAGAACATCCTGTTCGTGTGTTACGATAACGAGGCGTACATGAACACGGGCATCCAGCGCTCGTCTGCGACTCCATTCTCCGCGTGGACCACTACCACGCCAGAGACGTCACCTAAAGCGGACCGGAAAAAGGATATAGACCGCATCATGGCGGCGCATCGGATCCCCTACTGTGCCACCGCATCCGTTGCGTACCCCGAAGACCTGATGCGGAAGTTTCTGAAGGCGAAAGGCATCGTAGGAATGCGCTTCATCCACATCCTCGCCCCCTGTCCCGCAGGATGGAAGATGGCATCGGAGCTGACGGTCGAGATCGCACGCATGGCCGTTGAATCGAACGTGTTTCCGCTTTATGAGGTGGAAGACGGAGTCCGGTACCACATCACCTATCACCCGAAGCGACCGATCAGCGTGGAGCAGTATTTGAGGGTGCAGGGTCGTTTCAAACACCTTACGCCAGAGATGGTCGCGCAGTTCACCGTAGATGTCCAGGAGCGCTGGGACCGCCTGCAGCGAGACTGCGCAACCACCTGACCGTACCGAACCGCTGTTTCGGCTGCCCCCAAGGAGGTGAGGTTAGGCACCCTGGGGCTTGCGTATCAGCCGTCAGAACGAGTCCCCTACGCCCTTACACCCGGTGCCGGCAATCGGCTCTCCTGTACCGTGCGCTCCAGATCCGCGCGAAGGGCGGAAACCGTCTCTGCATCCAGCTCGTACTTGACCCGCATCGCCGGCTTCTCGATGCGCACCACGCGCGACAGGTCGATCGGCGTCCCAATCAAAACCAGGTCGCAAGGCACCGCCGCGATGGTCTGCTCCAAGTCGGCAATCTGGCGGTCGCCGTACCCCATAGCAGGGAGCACCTTCTCCAGGTGTGGGTACTTCTCGAATGTCGCTTTGATCGTGCCCACCGCATGGGGTCGTGGGTCTATGGGCTCGCCAGCGCCCCACTTCTTCGCCGCAACGTAGGCAGCACCATAGGACATCTCTCCGTGAGTGACCGTCGGACCATCCTCGATGAGTAGTACGCTCTTGTCACGAATAGCCGACGGGTCAGGCACACTAACAGGTGACTTGGCTCGCAGGATGCGTGCCTTCGGATTGACCGCGCGCACGTTGGCTTCTACTTGCTCCACCCCCGATAGAGGTGCCGTGTCGGTCTTGCTTACCACTACCACGTCCGCCATGCGCAAATTCGTCTCGCCGGGGTGATACTGCATCTCGTGTCCCGGTCGGTGCGGATCGGCTACGACGATCATCAGGGAGGGTCGGAAGAAGGGAACATCGTTGTTGCCGCCGTCCCACAGGATCACGTCCGCCTCCTGCTCGGCGTTACGCACAATCTGCTCGTAATCCACGCCTGCGTACACCACGTGGCCGGCAGCGATGTGCGGTTCGTACTCTTCCATCTCCTCGATGGTGCAGTGGTGCGCTTTGAGGTCTTCGATCGTTTCGAACCGCTGACATACCTGCTTCCGAAGATCACCGTACGGCATCGGATGACGCACTGCCACCGTTCGCAGGCCCATCTCCTTTAGGGCGGTCGCCAGCGCGCGCGTCACTTGGCTCTTTCCGCAGCCGGTCCGCACCGCGCACACGGCAATCACCGGCTTGCTAGAATGCAGCATCGTCGCATCTGCGCCGAACAATCGAAAGTCGGGACCGAGCGAGAGTGCGAGCGACGCCTTGTGCATAACCTCGAGATGCGTGATGTCGCTGTAAGCGAACACCACCTCGTCCACCTGGTGCTTCAGCACGATCTCGGCTAGTTCGCCCTCTGGGTGGATCGGGATTCCGTTCGGATACAGTTCACCCGCCAACTCGGTAGGGTACACACGGCCCTCGATGTTGGGTATCTGCGTCGCGGTGAAAGCCACCACCTCGTACCCGTCGTTCCCCCGGAAATACGTGTTGAACACGTGGAAGTCTCGCCCCGCGGCACCCATGATCACGACCCGGCGCCTGACTTTCGAACCCATTTCGTCTCAACTCCTTCGGTAGAGATTGGGGAGCCACGCTGCTCCCCACCCCTATAGATTATCCGCTCGGAACCGCATTACTCGCAAAGCTGGGTCCATGGAGGTATCTTTCGATCAACGCGCAACGAAGCGTGACTCGACGGAGAGGCTCCAAATGAAGATCGACCCCATTCTGCTAACCCAGCGACTCGTGGCCCAGCCCAGTGTGACGGGCGATGTCGCATCCGAAAACCGCATGGCCGACCTCATCGCCGAGGAACTGGCAGCCATCGGCCTACGACCCGGCTTCTGGCCTACGACGGACGGTCGAAGGAGCGTGTGGACGCTGCATCGAGGAGGCGCTGGAGATGAGCTTTGGGTCTTGACGAGCCACTTCGATACCGTCGGCATCGGCGACTACGCAGGCATCCCCGGAGGCGATGCGTTCCGGCCACACACCCTCGTCGAGCCGTTCGCGACCGGGCGCTACGGGCGAGAAGTGGCCGACGATGCGAGGTCCGGGCGGTACCTGTTCGGGCGTGGCGCGCTGGACATGAAGTCGGGCATTGCGGCTCAGATCGCCGTGCTGGCATCCCGGCCGAAGGCAAATGTGCTGTTTCTCTCCTGCCCGGACGAGGAAGCCGCGTCGGCGGGCATCCTGAGCGCGCTGCCAGAGGTGAAGGCGATGGCCGAAGCGGAGGGTCTCAGCCTGTGCGGGGTGCTCAACTCCGACTACACGGCGCCGCGCTTCCCCGGCGACGAGACCAAGTACATATACCTGGGTTCCATCGGCAAGCTGCTTCCCATGTTCCTCATCGGCGGCATCGAGACCCATGTCGGCGAGCCGTATCGCGGTCTGGATGCCTGCGCACTCGCAGCGGAGTTGGTGTCGCTCATTCACCTCAATCCCGACCTGTGCGACAGGGTTGGCGAAGAGGTATCCGTCCCCCCCGTTACCCTTTGCCTTCGCGACCTAAAGCGCAACTATGACGTGCAGACGGCCTTCGAGGCGTACGCCTACTGCAACTTGATGACCTATTCGCGAGGTCCCGGGGACGCTCTAGCTGCACTGAAGTCTCTTGCCTGCCAAGCCGTGCAGAAGGTACTAGAGCGCCGCAACGAGAGCCTAGCCCGCTACTCCGGCGACCAAGACCAGGAAACTCCAGCCGAGCTTCGTCCACGGGTGCTTCTATACGAAGAACTGCCAGCCGAGGCTAGAGAGGCCGCGATGACCGACGTCATTGCGCAGACCGATGGCGAGCCGGACCACAGGGACATCAGCTTAGCTGTTGCGCGAGCCGCCGTGGAGCGGTCACGTATCGAGTGGCCGTTCATCCTCATCCTGTTGGCTCCGCCATACTACCCTCACGTTCACGTACGCGACGCCGCATTTCGCACAAGCATCGAGGCCTTAGGCAGGCGTTTCGGAATGTGCGTTCGAGACTTCTACCCGTACATCAGCGACGTCAGCTACATCGGCGGAGCGGAGAAGGCGGAGCACGTCGCCGAACTGGCCTCGAACACGCCGCAGTGGAAAGCGCGCCGTTTGGGCTATACTGTCCCCGAAGTCGGCCTCTCGGGGCTCGGCTGCCCAATCGCCAACATAGGCCCGTGGGGCAAGGATGCGCACGGCGTGACGGAGCGTGTCGAGAAGGACTCGATCCACCTCACCGCGGAAGTTCTGCTCGCTGCGCTGCAGCCCTAAGGACCGTTCTTGGGTAGGCACAGCAGGAATGCTCCGCCGCGCCAACGAAACCGATTGGGAAAGAGCACGTGAGATCTCAGCGGGCTGCCGCACAGAGCGGCCACGCTGAACTATGGAGGGAAGAATGAAGAAGCTTATCGCTCAGCTTTTGGCCGTTCTGGTTCTGGCGTCGTCGGTCGCTCTGATCGCTGGTTGCGGCGCCAAGGAGGAGACGCCGGCTCCCGAGCCCAAGCAAGAGACCACCGGGGAGTAGCCTACTCCCAGGCCAAAATGAAATTGGGGCGGTGCCGCAGCGCACCGCCCCGTTTCGTTCGGGAACTACTCGACCCGATACTCCGCCGAAACTTCGACGGGCTGTCGCAAGCTGGCAGCTACGAAGCAGTACTTCTCATCGGAGAGCTTCACCGCTTTTTCCACCGCCTCAGGGTCGAGATTGGGGCCGGAAAGCGTGTGAATGACCTTCAACTTGGTGATCGGCCTAGGGTAGTCACCCATGTGCCGTTCGACCTCGACTGTGATGGAGTAGGACGAGACCTCCTGCTTCATCTTGTTCAGGATGCTGATCACGTCCATGCCCGTGCAGCCCGCCGCAGCAAAGTAAAGGTACTCACCCGGCGAGGGCGCCGATTCCTGCCCGCCCACCTGCCTGGATGCGTCGGCTCGCATCTCCATTCCGAACTTGCTGGTGGCGCTGAAGCTCATACCTCCCGTCCAGCGCACCGTCATCGTGTCGCTCACTTCCAAACCTCCTCCAAGATGCTCTCGGGCACGGGATCGAACCCGGGCCCTTCTGCCGGGCCGAAGCACACCGGAACCCACCAGTCCCCACCGTGCAGCGGCGCTGGCAACCCATCTCGGGGGAACCATCCTATGTCGAGCGCCTCTAAGTCGTTCCTACGCAGCTCTCCTCCCTCCAGTCGGCACTCGAAGAACAGGCAGTAGAAATGAAAGCTGGACAGCCCTTGAGCGATGCTGTCGAAGCAGCCGAGTAGGCCAATAGGACGGACCCGGTAGCCGGTTTCCTCTCGCACCTCTTTGGCCGCGACCTCGGCTGCCGTCCGGCCCACGTCTGCCCACCCCGAGGGTGGAAACCAGCGTTGACTGTCTGGCCGATGGACCAGCAGCAGCTCGCGGTGGTCGTTCAGAACGGCAGCGATGACGCTGGCTTGCGGGGTGACGTACCCACGGGGTCCTTCGCCGATACTGGCCCGCCACTCGACCTCGAGTTCCTTGGCGTCCGCGGTGAGCGCGAATGCCTGCATCTCGGCGGCAAGCCGCAGCGCTTCAGAGTAGCGCTCTTCGTCGTACGTGTGAGGACGAAAGGCCAGGCCCGTTTGTGCAATGGCGCGCAGTCTCTCCGACCAGCGCAAGACCTGTGCGTGAAGGGGATCCACAGCACAGAAGTGTAGCACGACCCGCGTCGCAACCTCCCAGCGCCTCCAACGGCACTAGGTCCGATGCAGCCTGCTCGCTACCGATAATGTCAGGGTACGGAGGGGGAAACACAGTGTCCCATCACGTTCACCGCGTCCTAGTTGCAGAGGACGAGGAGGGCCTCCGACTTGTCCTAAGCAAACAATTGGAGATCTCCGGCTTCTCCGTAGACCGAGCCGCCGACGGGCACGAGGCCATTGCCTGCATCGAGTCGAACGAATACTCCGTAGTCGTGACCGACATGCGGATGCCCAAGGCAGACGGCCTCGAGGTCATGCACGCCGCAAAGAATAGGTGGCCGCTTTGTGAGGTCATCATCCTCACCGCCTACGGCTCCCTCGAGAACGTGTTAGAAGCAGTCCGTGCTGGAAACCTCTACGACTACCTAACGAAGCCGCTCGACGATATCCGAGAGCTGACCGTAGCCGTTGAGCGGGCAGTGCATACGCGCCAGCTACGCGCCCAGAACCGTCGTCTGGAAGCCGACCTCGAGGCTGCCGTGCGGCGTCTTCAAGAGGGCGCCGAAGAGTTGATCACGGCAGGGCGGCACGCCGGTGTAGGCAAGCTGGCCGAGACGGTCGTCCGAGACATCAGCGCCCCCCTGGAAGCCGTCCAGTATCTGGCTCAGTACGCGACGGAGAAAGCGCAGTCGCTATCGACAGACCCGGCCGCAGAGGGAGACAAGCAGCACCTCATCCTCGGTCTGCAGCGTCTCGAAACGGCCGCTCGACACTCCAAGCGAGTACTAGAGGCGCTGATCCAGTACACGTCCGCCGAGCAGGCGACGCCTAGACGAGTCTCCGTGAATTCCGTTCTCGGTGATGCTCTGCTGCTGTTAGAAAGCGAACTGGTTCAGTCCCGACTCGTCCTGACTACGCACCTCGACCCGAATGTGCCCGAGGTGTTCGCTGTGCCGAGCAGGCTGCAACAGGTCTTCGTAACCCTCGTGATGAGCGCCATCGAGACGTGCCGCCCAGGCGGCGAGGTGACGGTTTCTACACGGCGCGAGGATGGAAGACCGCCTCAGGCAGTCATCGAGATAGCAGACACGGGCTTCCGAGATGAGGACTGCTCGAAAGGCCAGTGGCCGACTTCCCTCGCAGCCAGCGAGCAGACGAGACTGAGCCTCGCTGCTGCCAAGAGCATCGTGGAAGAGCACGGCGGCCGGATGATCTGCATCAGCGAGCCAGGGAAGATCAATCGAGTGACGCTCCGCTTCCCAGGCATAGCCCGCGAGCGGCGCCCGTCACCTGCTACGAAGGCAGCCTAGCGCAGGCTCACTTCCACTCGAACCACAGCCGATCCACGTCCACGTAGCCCTGAGAGTGCTTGAGGAAACCTCGATAGCGCACGAAGAGGTCACCTTCGTACGACACGAAGCGCGAAACATCACCACCCACTGCGGCCTTGACGGTACCGGCCTGCAGGTTGAAGTTCTCGGTCAGCACCGTAGCCCAGCTTCCGTAGGGGTAGCTGCCCGTCGAGAAGTCATAGAGTTGTAGCGATCCCCCAGGATTGGGACCCACTGGACCGACTGACCGGGTGATGCAAGCGGTTAGCTCGCTCACCGTGTTCTTGTCCAGACCGCGGACTAAGATCCTCATATCGAAATCCTGACCCGCGTAGTCGGCAACGAATCGGGCCACTTGCCCGTCCTCGAACCACATGTCTCGTGCGGTGCCGAAAGGCGACAAGCCACCCCCGACGGGGATGATCGCGCTGTTGAAATCGGACGGAACCGCTTCGAACCTCGCGCCTGGTCCTGCTATGGTGATGGGAATGCCGTTGGACGTTCCCAGCGCATCGACGACGAGCACACCGCTCGGCGTACCGGGTGGCACCTCGGCCACCACCACTTCATCGGACCAGTAGGTCGCCGGGATGCGAGTACTGCCGAGACGCAAGGACACCCCCTTGACGCCCGGATCGAAGTAGCGCCCACGAACCGTGAGGCGCCCCCCCTCTGCCGGCAATACCATCGGCGAGACGTAGCGAATCTCCGCAGGCTTGCCGCGCAGACCCGCAAGCCCGTTGTTTGGATCGCTGAGTCCGAAACCCAGTGCCGCCGATGCGTCAACGCGACCGTAGTTGCACACCTCTCCTTCCCGGGTGGGTGGGATGGGACCGGCCGTGTATTCGAGCCTACGCCGAATCTGCTCGTTAGTCTCGCCGGGAAAGTGGCTGAACAGCAACCCCAGCACCCCTGCAGCGTTCGGTGCAGCCGCAGAAGTGCCCGAGAATCCAGTCGTGTATCCGCCGCCCAGACTGCTAGCCGGGATCCCAATGCCTGGAGCGGAAACATCCACCCATGTCCCGAAGTTGCTGAAGTACGCTTTCGTGTCGCCTTGCCCGTGAGCGGCGACGCCGATGGCGCGATCATAGCCGGCAGGATACAGCGGGAACACCTCGTCGAAGTTGCCTGCCGCTACCGATAGCAGCGCTCCCTTCTCGTAGGCATAGTCGCAGGCAGCACGTAACAGCGGCGTCAGGTCGTCGCTGAAGTAACTGATGCTGAGCACCTTCGCACCGTTATCCGCAGCATACACGACGCCCGGAGCAAACATCGAATCGTAACTGTAGCCGTCCGACTGGCCGATCTTCACGCACATGATGCGACATCGCGGTGCCACGCCGCTTATCTGGAAGTTGTTATCTTGCACCGCAGCGTTGATGCCCGCGCACGCGGTGCCATGGCCGTGGTCGTCCATCGGGTTGCGATCGTTGTAGGCGAAGTCCCATCCCCAGTAGTCGTCCACGTAGCCGTTGCCGTCGTCGTCAACGCCGTTCACCGGGTCGGCGGTGTTGCGCCAGATGTTGGCGTTCAAGTCGGAGTGGTTGTAGTCCACGCCGGTGTCCAGCACGGCGATCACCACGCTGGAACTGCCTTTCTCCACGTCCCATACCTGCGGAATCTTCTGGTCGAACAGGTTCCACTGGTCGGGGAATACCGGATCGTTCGGAGTGTACGCAGGGTGATACACTCGATCCGGAAAAGCTTCCGTCACGTAACCCAGCGCCTTCAGATGCCGAATCGAAGTATCTACTCTCCCGTAGGGCACCAGCACCACGCTATAGCCGAGCTGCGGGATATCCCACAGGAGTTTGTAGCCAGCTGCGGCAGCCGCGAACCGGTGAGCGGGCGAGGCGAATCGTACGATCGCGCGATTGGGTGATGCGAGGGTCTTGGTCAGCTCCGTAAACGCTGGCGGGTGGTCGAGAATCACGCCCTTAGGCGGTGCGAGAAGGACAGCAAGCGCAAGTGCGAATGTCGGCAGCAACGGCTTCTCCTATCGGGCCTCGACTGAGGCGACCCATCTTATTCTACAACCTTATCCAACCCGCACGGGTTCCGCAGAGCGACCGGGTTCATGCAGAGACCGCCTTCGCAGAAGTCCCGAAGTGACCGTCCAGCGTGGCATCCCTGGGTAGACTCGGACATCTATACCGCACCTTGGGAGTGACCATGGCTACAAAGATCGGCATCAACGGATTTGGCAGGATCGGCAGGCTCTCGTTGCGGGCCATCCTGGAGAAGTACCCTGGCGATCTCGAAGTCGTCGCAGTCAACGACCTCTACGACCCCATCACCAACACACACCTGTTCAAGTGGGACTCCAACTACGGGCGATTCAAGGGTGACGTCGAGCCGACCGAGCAAGGCCTGAAGGTCAATGGTCGGGAGATTCGCGTCTACGCAGAGAAGGACCCCGCTAATATCCCTTGGGCCGACCACGGCGTCCAAATCGTCATCGAGGGCACGGGAGTCTTCCGGGACAAGGAGAAGGTCGCCGCTCACCTCCGAGGCACCGTCAAGAAAGCCCTAATCACCGCCCCGGCAAAGAACGAAGACATCACGATCGTGATGGGAGTAAACGAGCAGGATTACGACCCGGCGAACCACCACGTGGTCTCCAACGCATCGTGCACCACCAACTGCCTCGCCCCCTTCGCAAAGGTAATCCAGGACGGCTGGGGCATCGAAAAGGGGCTCATGGTCACCATCCACGCCTACACGAACGACCAGCGCGTGGCCGACCAGGCTCACAAGGACTTGAGGCGGGCGCGCGCAGCCGCCGAAAGCATCATCCCTACTTCGACGGGTGCGGCAAAGGCCATCGGCCTCGTCATGCCAGAGCTGAAGGGCAGGATGCACGGCTACGCGCTCCGGGTGCCTACCGCCACCGTCTCCTGCGTGGACCTTACGGTGCAGCTCGCGAAGGAAGCGACCGCCGAGCAGCTCAACGCCGCATTCGAAGAGGCCGCCAAAGGTCGAATGAAGGGCATCCTGGACGTTACCTACGAGCCGCTCGTGTCCAAGGACTTCGTCGGCAATCCCTTCTCGTCCATCGTGGACGCACCGTTGACCATGGTGCTGGACGGCACGATGGCCAAAGTGGTCTCCTGGTACGACAACGAGTGGGGCTATAGCTGCCGCGTGGCTGACCTGTGCAAGTACATGGCCGACAAGGGCCTGTAGAGAGGCTGCGATGGCCAAGAAAACGGTTCGCGACATAGACGTGCGCGGCAAGCGCGTGCTTGTTCGCGTGGACTTCAACGTGCCCATCAAGGAGGGCGTAATCAAGGACGATCGCCGCATCCGAGCCGCCCTCCCCACCCTTCAGCTTCTGCTGGACGGTGGGGCCTCGCTGGTGCTGATGTCTCACCTCGGGCGCCCGAAGGAAGGGCCGGACCCACAGTTCAGCTTGGGACCCGTTGCCCGGCGCTTGAGCGAACTGCTTGGCAGGGAAGTGCGCCTAGCCCCGGACTGCGCTGGGCCAGAGGTCGAGGCCATGGCCTCTTCCCTGAAACCCGGCGACGTGCTGATGCTGGAGAACGTGCGCTTCCAGAAGGGCGAGACGAAGAACGACCCGGACCTTGCTGCGCAGATGGCGAAGCTCGGCGACGTGTACGTGAACGATGCTTTCGGGTCCGCACACCGTGCACATTCCAGTACAGAAGGGGTGGCGCATCATCTGCCCAGCGTCGCCGGCCTGTTGATGGAGAAGGAACTAAAGTTCCTAGGCGATGCTCTGGCGGACCCGGCACGCCCCTTCGTCGCGGTGCTCGGCGGAGCCAAGGTCGAAGACAAGATCGCCGTGATCGAGAACCTGCTTCCGAAGGTGGACAAACTCGTCATTGGCGGCGGCATGGCTTTCACCTTCCTGAAGGCGGGTTGGGACTACGAAATCGGCAAGTCGCTCCTGGATGCCGAGCGCCTGGACTTCGCGCGAACGGTGGTCCGAGACGCCGGCCCCAAACTGCTGTTACCTACCGACGTGGTGGTGGCCCCCTCGATAGAGAGCACCGAGGGCACGGTCGTCCCGTGCCAATCGATTCCGACCGATGCGATGGGAGTGGACATCGGTCCGGAGACGACGCGTGTGTTTGCCGACGCGGTTCGTACCGCTGGCACCGTGGTGTGGAATGGCCCGATGGGGGTCTTCGAGAACCCGGCGTTCGCAGCGGGCACGCGTGCGCTCTGCGAGGCGATGGCGGAGTGCCCAGGCACTACCATTGTCGGTGGTGGTGACAGTGCGGCTGCCATCGAGCAGTTCGGCTTTGCGGACAAGGTGACGCACGTTAGCACCGGTGGCGGCGCGTCACTCGAGTTTCTGGAAGGCAAGATCCTGCCGGGAGTCGCCGCGCTTCAGGACGCCTAACACTCGCTGTTGCATGTCATGCAGCCCCCCGACCCTTAGGGATCGGGGGGCTGCATCTCTGACTGCGCCTTGCCGTGGCCCGCGCCCGCCGTCAATCACCATCTCATCGCAGGGATCCGGCGTCGTCGCACACGTCCTCTCAGTCCTGTCGCTCGGCCCTGCGCACGCCGAAAAGCAGACGCTTTCTCAGTCGCTCGTAAAAGTCGTTCCGAGATGTGAGTAGCAGCTTTGCCGGATACTCGGCCTTGCGAATCACGATCTCGTCCGAATCCTCCAAGAAGTACAGCGAGTCGCCATCCGCTACTAATACTGCCTCCCCGCGGGTCGCAATCCTGATGCGGATTACGCTGCCCGCCTCGAGCACCAGTGGTCGCGCACCGAGCGTATGTGCTGTCAGGGGTGTTAGTAGCATTGCGTCCAGCGTCGGTGACGCCACCGGACCGCCCGCGGATAGGTTGTAAGCCGTAGAGCCGGTCGGAGTGGCTACCATCACACCATCCGATGGGTAGTCCACCACGGGGATGTCGTTGATCGAGATGTCGACGGTCATCATCTTGCCGTGTGTGCCTCGCTGCATCACGATCTCGTTGAGGCCGTATGCGGTGGCCGCGCAGGTGCCCGCTCGCATCACGTCGGCACGTAGCATCAATCGCTCTTCTACGTGGTAGTTTCCGGAGAGCACATTGGCCATCGCAGTCTCTACCTCGGCGGGTCGGCAATAGGTGATGAACCCGAACTGCCCCATGTTGACACCCAGCACGGGGGTGCCATGTCGCGCTGCATAGCTGACCACTCGCAGCACGGTGCCATCTCCGCCGAAGGCCAGCGCCATGTCGGCCTCACCGAGGCGTTCGGAGGGGATGACAGCAAACCCGACCGCCTCCTCGTGCTCGGCAAGCGTTGGCTCCAGCGCTACCTCGACCCCCGCGTCGCGGAGAATCCCAGCGACGCGCAGTGCCAGCAGCGGTGCTTCGCGCCGGTGAGCTACTGCGAAGACCTGCGCGTTCTTCACCTACTGCCGCTCGCCTCTCGTATGCGCTTCAGGTTCTCCGCGGCCTCGGGATAGTTAGGTCGAAGGGCTAACGCTTTCTTGTATGCGTCTTCCGCCTCCTTGCGCTTGCCCAGCCTCTCCAATACCACACCCAGGTTGTTATGTGCGTCTGCGAACCGCGGGTCCAGCCGCACAGCTTCCTGCAAGTGCTTCATCGCGCCATCCATGTCGTTATTTCGATACGCAATCAGGCCGAGGCCATTGTGCGCACCGGCAGAGGTCGGCTTCGCCAGGAGCACCTGCCTGTAGTGATACCCGGCATCTTCGAGCAGGCCTTCCGCGTACAGCGCGTTTGCGAGTGCCATGCGCACGTCCACGCGCTGCGGCTCCCTACGGACTACCTCCTTCCATAGCTCGATAGCCCCTTTGCGGTCACCCATCTGCTTCTTTGCGGCGGCGAGATTGATCCGGGCATCTATGCTGTTCGGGTTGAGCCCGAGCAACCGTTCGAAAGCCGCCGCCGAGTCGCGAAATCGCTGCAAACGAAACAGCACCACTCCGTAGTTGCCCAGTGCATCGAGGTCGTCGTGCCGCAGCTCCAGCGCCCTCTCGTAGGCCGCGGCTGCCTGCACCCAGTTCTTCTCTTCCTGATAGAGGTACCCGAGGTTGTAGTGGGGGACTGGCTCCTGGGGACGGAGCGTTGCCGCTGCTCGATACTGCTCAGCGGCCTCCTGTCGCTTTCCGAGCTTTGCGTAGCATTGGCCGAGGGTAACGCGCACGTTGTAGTCGTTCGGATCCTGTAACGCAGCACGTGCCAGGTAGGTCGCAGCATCCTGCCACTGAGCTTGCTGCGCCAACAACACGCCGGCGTTGGCCGCAAAGACGGGGCTCTTGGGAGAGAGGTCGGACGCCTTGCGATACTGCTGAATGGCGCCGCTGGTGTCCCCCGTGTGCTGCAGCGCGAAGCCTAGGTTGTTCAGGCAGTGTGGGTCCTGGGGACGCAGCTCGGCTGCCTTACGCAGAGCGGGTACCGCGTTCGGATAGTCCTTCAATCGCATGTAAGTGTTCCCGAGGTTATACCAAGCGTCCGCGTGCTTCGCATCCAGAGCGACGGCTTTCTTGTACTCCTCCAACGCCTTGTCCACCGCGTTCGAGTAAAGATATGCGTTGCCGAGGTTGCTACGCAACTCGGCGTTCTCGGGGTCTCGCTCCACGGCGCGCGATAGCGGTTCGATGGCATCCTTCGCGCGGTTGGCCTGAAGGAGCAGGTACCCGTACCACGTCATCGCAGACAGGTCGTCGGGGGTCTCCTTGTACACCGCCTCCGCGCCGGCGAGCGCCTTCTGGATGTCGCCGGCCTTGAACGCTGCAACCGCTTCTTGCAGCTTGAGACGTGACTCCGGCGTCGGGCCCTGGGCGAGAGCGATGAGAGGGGCCAAGAGAGCCACAAAGAGCATGGTCCGATGCATGATAGCCTCCCGTCAACCGAACGACCGATTATACTTCGCGGCCCGCGTGTACTCGGAACGAAGCTCCGCTGCGACAGGGCCGACACTGCACGCTCCCGATTGAACGGGTCTTAGCCGATGCGGTAAGATCGATGAGGCGCGCGCTCGTAGCTCAGTGGATAGAGCATCAGGTTGCGGACCTGGAGGTCGGAGGTTCGAGTCCTCTCGAGCGCGCCAGATACTGTTCCTCCCAGGCTACTCCGGGTTTCTTGCCCAAATCGAGACTACGAGCGCAATCGTGGCCGCGATGATCATCAGTGGCATGGTGATCCAAGTCGGCACGCCCCAGACTGAGAGCAGAAGCGAGAAAAACGCTACGTTCCATGCAAGCACGCCAACCCCGCTCGACGTGCGCTGCCGTACCGTGACGCCGGTGAAGGACGAACGCACCATCCCCTTGCCGGGCCACTTCCACCAGAGATACCAGAGCACCGCGAGTACTCCGGTCTGAACGATCTGAACGATCATCGGGACCCCCTTCCTCCCGGCCAGATCCTCGGTCGCCGGGCCCGCTAGTCCTACACTCCCTAGGCCGATTGGGTTGCACCGAAGACGCGCGCGCCTCGCTCGACCAGTTCGACTAGTACCACCCGCCCCGAACCGCCTCCACGCAACGTATAATAAATCGGGGCTCTGCTGTCGCCGCCGCTCGGCGGCGGGCGGGTATCTCACGAGATGAGCGAACCGAAAGACACTTCCAGAATAGAACTAGGCGCACGGAAGTGGGCGATCCTCCGGGCGGTGGTCCAGGATTACGTAGAGACCGCGGAGCCCGTAGGCTCCGAGGCGCTCGTGCACCGTTACCGCCTCGATGTGAAACCCGCCACCGTTCGTAACGAGATGGCCGAGATGAGCGACCTCGGCTACTTGAAGCAGCCGCACACCTCCGCGGGACGCATCCCTTCCGACAGCGGCTATCGCTACTTCGTGGACCACTCCGAAATACCGGCAGCCCCGGAACCAGACGTGCGGGCCCGGTTGCGAGAGATCGGGCGCTCCGGAGACGACCTGGTGGCGCTGTTGGCCGAGTCCTGTCGCTTACTCGCTCGAATGAGCCGCTACATCGCCCTTGCGGGCACTGCGGCAGGCGACTCGGTCTTCGTGAAGCAGGTGATCCTGTCACCCGTTGGCCCCGAGCGCGTGCTCCTCGTGCTCGTGCTCAGCAACGGCCGCGTGGAGAACCGCACCGTGGCCGCGTCTGGCACGCTCAGCATAACCGACTTGGGCAAGGCCAACGAGCTGATTACCGGCGCGGCCGCCGGCAGATCGCTCCGGCAGCTTTCCAGAGCCAAACTGCCAGACACGTCCAACCTTCCGCCGCAAGCTGCCGAGCTGGCCCTAGAAGCGTTTCGTGAGCTCAAAGCGACAGCCCGCTCGCTGTCCCGCGGCGCTACCATCCACGATGGCATAGCCAACCTACTCGCGCAGCCTGAGTTTCGTCGCGATGTCGCCTCGCTAGAGGAAGTGCTCGCGCTGCTCGAACGGGGTTCGGTGCTGGAGGATGTGGTGGACTGGTCCTCCACAGGTGAGAGCGCTGTAGTGATCGGCTCGGAGTCCGGGCAGGACTCGCTGTCCCAGTGCAGTATCGTGGCAAGCCGCTTTTACATCGGCGATGAAGAGGCGGGCACCATCGGGGTCCTCGGGCCCACTCGGATGCGGTACGCTGCCGCGGTCTCTTTGGTCCGCTACACCTCGCAGGTGCTCAGTGACACGCTCACGAGGATGTTCCGCGGCTAGCACCCGCAGAGTGTAGTATACTGTCGTCTACTAGGTGGGACAGATGGTTAAGAAGCAGTTCATCGTGGACCGTGGCGGGCGGAGTTTCGTGCTGTACGCGGGGCTCTTGGACGAAGCGCATGCGCAGGGCCTAAGTTCGGTCGAGACCGAGCTGATCCAGGTGCCCGGACCGATGAACGGCGAAGTTGCCATCTGCCGCGCAAAGGTCGTTACTTCCAAGGGCACGTTCTACGGCCTTGGAGACGCAGCCCCCGACAACGTCCCGCCCGAGTTCGTGACCTGCCTGATCCGAATGGCCGAGACCCGGGCAAAGGCCCGAGCACTCCGAGATGCCGTGAACATGGGAATGGCTGCGCTCGAGGAGCTACCCGACACCGGACCCGCGGAGCGTGCGGTATTCGAGGCCGACGGCGAGGTGGTATCTAGTCCGTCGGAACCGGCGCCGCAGATTCCGAAGGCAGCCGGCGTGTGTGGGGAGTGCGGTAAAGCGCTGACACTCAGCCAGACGCAACTCAGCGTGGCGGCCTTCCGAGAGGCGCTCTGTCCGCGCTGTCAGCAAGCTCGCAAGAAGGGCCTTGCCGGACCCGCCAAGTCCCGCGTCTAGCCTAGCCGCTTCTCCGACTCTCCGGGCGTACCGAAACCCGAGGTTGCGGTTGATGACCAGCGTCCGCGCGTTCTGCACGACGTTCTTCTCGGTGGCGACGGTGTCGCTCGCTGCCTCCGTCGCTCGATTCAGCGATAGGTACTTCATGGCACCCGTGCAAGCCGGAAGTGCATCATCCGCATAGGCAACGCTTGTAGTGAACGCCGGGGTCTCTCCGATGGAATCCTGAGCCGGCCTCGTCCACGGTCTCCAAGTGTGCCCGGAACCGGATGCTGTTGGACAGGGCGGATTAGGGCGGATGTCGTCGAGCCTTCCCCCACGAGGGGTCAGCGCAGCACCATTCGCGTCGGAGAAAGCCGAGTCAGACGTCTCCGCGATGCCTTCGGTCCGCAGTTCTAGCGGATTCGCTGGCCGGCTGGTCGGCGGGTTCTCGGGTCTCGTCCGACCGAGGCATTAGGTCCAGAGCAATCGAGTCGGCACCGTCGCCGAGAACGGACCTACAGGCGTTTGCCAGTTTCAACAGACCTCGCTCTGCCGCGGGGTCCACGGAATCCGGCGCGAGCATGCATAGCGACAGCAGTGCCATCGCCTCATCGCGGGTGATGCGAAGAGGTGCTGGCGCGCCTTCCCTGGGTCGCGTCGGGCCAATGCCTTCGTCGTAGCTCATCCGGTCCTCCGTCCCTGCTGTGCACAGTGGCGTCGCTCGGCGGGTCGCCTCATTCGGGTCGGGCGGCTAACCCTCACATTCATCGGCGAACCCGGCCGGCTTCCTCAGCCGCAAACCTCACCCCCCAACTACGCACGAGACCCCCACAAGGTTCACAGACCTATGTGAATCGCCAGGACGAATCCCGACACACTCACCCTTCGATACGGTCAAAAGACACGGAATTGTGTTCCGAGGTGTCTCATGTCTTTTGGTCCTGAGAATCCCGACAACTGCACAGAAAAGTACTGGGAGTTGATGTCCGCCTTCGTCGATGGCGAGGCCTCCGATGTCGAGGCCAGCGAGCTTCTCGCCCACCTCGACACCTGCGCGGCATGTGCTAGGGAGTTCGCTCTGCTCGAGCACTCGCTGGGCGAGATGGCAGCCATCGAGGCAGTGGAAGCTCCCGCTCGGCTGCGTTCCGCCATCTTGAGCGCTACCACGCGGCGTCCCACCTTCGCGGACCGGGTGCGCTTGGCCCTCACGTTGCGTCCGCTTGGCTTCGGCGCGGCAGCAGCCGCGATTGCCCTCGCGTACGTGGCGTTCCGGCCCGGCCACTTGCCGACGGTTTCGCCTTCGGTCACCAGCGAGCACCACATCGCCGAGCTGAACGAGGGCGACATACTGAAGGCTCCCGACCGAGTGGTTGCCGACGCGACGTTGTCGCGCGACGCCCCGACGGCTGTCCGTGCCGTGCACTCAGTCCGCAGGTCGGTTGTGCACAGAGTGCCATCCACTCGTGAAGTCGCCGCAGCGCCGACGATGGTCGCATCGGCCGCCCGGCCGGGGCACATCGGCTCGCCGAGAATGCTGGCCGCGCTCCCCTTCGACCCGACGGACCAGCCCGCGCGGTTCAAGGCCGTCGAACTCGAGGCCACGCAGCCGGTCGAACCAGACATCATCGTGTCCGTGGACGACAGCGGGGCAGTCATCAACCTCGCGAGAGCCAAGGACGTGCCGACAGTGGCAGCAAAGACGGCCGAAGTTACGCCCCAGCGTCCGGAGTCCACGCTGCTGACCGAAGAGAACAAGTCACGCATTCGCATCTCGCTGGCCGAGGGCGATGCTCGACGCACGATCGACCAGCCGTCCTATCGCGCCTCCAAGGGCGACGGTTTGACACTCGTTCGAGGAAGGTTCTAGGCACACCCCCGATGGGAGAACTGCGAGGAGGACCGCGTACTCCGTGAGCCCGTCTGCCCGAACCGTGCTGCTGATAGCATGCGTCGCGCTGATGGCTGTGCGCGTTGCGTGCCAGACCGGCTATACGGGCTCTCTGACCTCGGGCAGCGATCCCTCTCAGTCCCTCCCGCAAGTTGCCGGCGAGGCCGCATGCGATCTGCTCCCTGGCAACGGAACCGGCTTCGGCTACGCGCTCCGCTACGCAGGAATCGTGCCCGGCTCAGAAAGTGTGAGCGTAGACGGACGAATGCTCAATCGCGGAACGGACTACACGCTCGACTACCCTTCTGGCACCCTGACCTTCTACAGCGCCGTCAAGCAGCACCAGTCTGTGCAAATCACCTATCGCCACAGTGACAAGCTCGCAGGCGAAGCGAAGGCGCTCAACCTGAACCTGATGTCGCTCAGCTTCGGTCAGGCAGGAGGGATGAAGGGTATCTTCAGCCTGCAGGCAGCCGAACGCGGAGCAGACGGTTCCATCGTTCAGCGCATGTCGTACGGACTCGCGACGAACTTCAGACTCTCGAGCGGAACCGGCCTGAACGGCTACTTCTTCCTCTCGAACCAGCGCTGGATGCAGGCATTCGCCGATCCCGCCTCGCCCGAGCGAAAGCAGACGCGCAAGCAGGCGGACGTGTTGGACCACCTAATCGTGCAGGACCTTAGTGTGAAGGAGGGAGGCTTCCGCGCAGGCTTTAGTTATCAAGAAGTCGGCGCCAAGTTCAACGGCTTCCAGGCGCTCCGTGAAGAGGGCGTCGCCGCCGAGCAGGTGAACGCCTGGCAGAAGGAGCGCGGCATCGAGCGCCTCGGCTACTCCTTCGGGTTCGGCAAGGAAGGCGGTGACGTGGGCACCGACTTCAGCAGCATCTCGGACGGCAAGGGCACCATCGAACGACGCTCGGTCAACCTGAAGCTGGGCAGCGGGTCGTTCTACTGGAACTCCCGTTCCATCGGCTCCTCCTTTACGAGGTTCAAGGACCTTGCCGAGAAGGAATCGGAACAATGGGCCAAAGAGCGCGGCATCTACCGTGAGAACCTGGGTGGGGCGCTCGGCTTCGCGGGCGGCGGGCTGAAGTTCGATAAGAGCGAGATCACCGATGCAGGAGGCTCGATTGACCGCCTAAGTCTCGGGTTCGAGAGCGAGAAGGTAAAGCTCAGCCACTACGAACAGAGCGTGGATGCCGGCTTCAGCCGCTTCAACGACCTTGCCGAGGGCGAGCGCGCACAGTGGGCCAAGGAGCGTGGCTGGCAGCGGTCCGGATTCTCCGTAAGCGTGGCGGACTTTGCTGGACGCAAGGACGTCTGGAACACCTATCGCCAGGACACCGTGGATACCCCGACCGGCGACCTGCAACGTCAGTCCCTCGCACTCAGTGGGCAGGGTTGGGAGGCCAAATGGACCTCTACCGAGACCGACGCCGACTTCACCGGCATGGCGAGCCTGCGGCCAGACGAGCAGCAGCAGATGATCCGTGAGGCTCGTCAGGGCTACGTACCCGGCGACGATAAGATCGCTGAGAAGGACCCGCAGTTTCTGCTTCGTCAGGGCGGTCTCTCGCGCGACTACAAGAGCTTTAGCCTGCACCGGCCATTCGGTAAGTTCTCGTTCGACACCCTCCATCTTGACGATCTGAGCGGTGGTATCGACCGGTTTCGTCTGGGCTTCAGCTCTGGCTCCATTACCTTCAGCTACCTGGACCAGCGCATAGACCGTGGCTTCCGAAGGATGGGCGACCTGTTCGAGATGGAGCAGGCTCTCTACGGTGGCGAGGTCGGCATGCATCGGACGCAGTGGGCACTCGGTTTCGGCTTGCCACGCGGAGGGAAGCTGAACTTTCAAAATCTGAGCATTGCGGGCGAGCTAGGCGGCCTGAAACGGCAGAGCCTCTACCTAAAGAGCGGGCTGTACGAGGTCACCGCCAACCTAAGGCAGGTGGATGAGGCGTTTCTCGGCGCGGGCTCCGTCGCCGACGCCGAACGAAAGCTGTTCGAGGAGCTGAGAGGCTTCTCACAATACGACCTCTCTGCCAAGGTGGACCTGGTCCGCGGGCTGCGGCTGGAGCTGTTCCAGTTCAACGCGGATAACCCGACGGCGCAGATCCACAAGGGACAGACGAAGAGCTTCCTAACCTGGAAGCCGGATAAGCGCACCGACCTGTCGCACTTCAACGATCGGATTCGGGCCGACAGTCCCATCGCCAGTCTGAACGACTATCTGCATGAGAAAACCACCTATGCTCGCGACTTCGGCAGCCTCGGTAAGTTCAGCGGCTTCACCGAACGCGAAGTCCGAGGCGGGTCGCTCGCTGCGCCGGTCGAGAAGCAGGTAGACCACTGGCGATACGAAGGCTCTCTCTACCGGGGCTTCGCGATTCTCGCCGAGGATCTGCGCACTTCGGATACCACTGGGAATATGGAGCACGTGAGCGTCCGAAGCATCTCCGGCGCCCTCACCCCGCGCGCAAAGTTCGGTGTTACCGAGAAGACCATCGAGCGCGATGAACAGCGGGCGGACGAGGTGCACCGCACCTACAACCTGCAATACGATTTGGGCAAAGGCTCGCAACTGACATGGGCTTACACCCGCGCGCTGAATAGCATGGGCAATGGCAAATCGGTCCAGAACCTTAGCCTGAGCAAGACGCTGCTGTGGAACCTGGAGTTCCAGGGTGGCTACATCGAGGATCGCTTGGACCTGACCAATACGAAGGCGCAGGGCACCTTCGGCCTGAAGAACGTGAATCCCTTCTCATTCGGGCCTCTCAGCAACATCAACTTCTCCTTCGGCTACCAGAACCTCGCCGAGGCAACGGTAACCAAGGTTGAGAACAAGGCAGGCTCCATCACCGCCGATTGGGGCAAGAACAAACTAGGCTGGACCTACTCCGGTATCATGACACCTACGGGGATTCGCGCCGTGGATCGCACCTTCCGATTCGCGACCGATCCCGAGCCGAGTTTGCCCTTTCACCTCAACCTGAACTACAAGATCCGCACCCTGCCGGGTGGTACGCAGCAGATCATCCGAAACTATCACCTGGACTACAAGTTGGGAGATCGGCTGACGCTCGTGCACGACCTAACAGCGAACCCAGAACGCGAGAACAAGGACGTACCATTCGGCACTATCATCAACCCGACGGGTGCGGCCGACTGGCGGCTGAACTACAAGATGAGCGACTGCTATGATCTGGTAGGCAGCTACCTGACTACCTACGATGCGACGAAGGGGCAGATAGCACGCAAGGGAGGCCTGACACTGACGAGTAAGACGCGAGAAGGGTTGCCCCTCTGGAGCGTGGGCTATGGCGTGGAGGCCAGCACGCTGAATGGCCGCTCCACCATCGGCCATACCTTTACAGTAGGCTACTCGCACACACTGAACCCGCTAAACGCGCTCAGCTTCTCCCTGTCCCACACCCAATACGAGCATGACATTCCGAGCGGACGCGGCCGCAACTACCTGGTAGGCAAAGTGGACTACACCCTTCGGTTCTAGTCCTGGCTAGTGCGATGCCTGGACGAAGCCCTGCCTAGACGTCCATGCCTAGACGTTTCGGCTGCCAAGCACTGCTAACCTTTCCCATGCCTCCATCCGCCCTCGGATGGAGGCGCCATGATCCCATGCCCCCATCCGCCCTCGGATGGAGGCTCTCGTGCCTTCTCGTCTCTCCACCCCATGGGGGGGTGGAGAGATAGCCCGGATCATTCGTGACAGGTCTTTTCCATGCCTGGATTTTTTCCCATGCCTCCATCCGCCCTCGGATGGAGGCGCCATGATCCCATGCCTCCATCCGCCCTCGGATGGAGGCTCGCGTGCCTTCTCGTCTCTCCACCCCATGGGGGGGTGGAGAGATAGCCCGGATCATTCGCGACAGGTTTTTTCCATGCCTGGGTTTTTTCCCATGCCTCCATCCGCCCTCGGATGGAGGCTCGCATGCCTTCTCGTCTCTCCACCCCATGGGGGGTGGAGAGATAGTGGTGTGGCATGCCTCCGCCGCTTGCGGTGGAGGCTTTTAGCCATGCCTAGACGTTTTGGATGCCAAGCACTGCTAACCTCTCATTCACCGCCGCCCCAAGCACCCCGCCGGGGCATGCATCAGGCCGGAAAGCCCAGTGCCTCGAAGCATGCTGAGGCCCAAAACAGGTAGACTAACGTCGTGTTCAAGCTGACCGATACCTACAAGCCTCTGGGGGACCAGCCAGAAGCGATCGCAGCGCTCGTCGAGGGCTTGGAGGCCGGCTACCGCTTCCAGACACTGAAGGGTGCCACGGGTACGGGCAAAACCTTCACCATGGCCTCCATCATTCAGCAGGTCCAGCGTCCGGCGCTAGTGATCGCGCACAACAAGACGCTGGCCGCTCAGCTCTGCCAGGAGTTCCGTGCGTTCTTTCCGGAAAACGCCGTCCAATACTTCATCAGCTATTACGACTACTACCAGCCAGAGGCGTACGTACCGCAGAGCGACATGTACATCGAGAAGGACGCCAGCGTGAACGACGAGATCGATCGACTTCGCCACGCTGCTACCAAATCAGTGCTAGAGCGCAAGGACACCATCGTCGTCGCCTCGGTGAGTTGCATCTATGGACTCGGCTCGCCGGACGAGTACGCGCAGAGTGTAGTGACCTTCTGCGTCGGCGAGCCGCTAGACCTCGCACAGACCATGCGCAGACTGGTCGAAATGCAGTTCACACGCAATCAGGTGGTACTGGAGCGTGGTACCTTTCGCGTGCAGGGTGACACGCTGGAGCTACAACCCAAGGACGAGGAGATCATCACACGAGTGGAGTTCTATGGTGACGAGGTGGAGCGCATTCGCATCGTGGACCCCCTGACGCGCGAGGTGCTGGACGAGCCCCAGCGCGTGACAGTCTTCCCGGCCACGCACTACGTGACACCATGGGAGCGACTGGACGAAGTGGTGTTAGCAATCCGGCAGGAGATGGAGGAGCAGATCGCGAAGTTTAAGGCGGAGGGCAAGCTGCTGGAGGCACAGCGGATCCAGCAGCGCACCGAGTTCGACCTGGAGATGATCGCCGAGCTCGGATACTGTAATGGCATAGAGAACTACTCGCGCTACTTCGAGAACCGCGCGCCGGGCACACCGCCGTACACACTGATCGATTTCTTTCCGAAAGACTTCATCACCTTCGTTGACGAATCGCACCAGACCATACCACAGCTCCGCGCGATGTACAACGGAGACTATCAGCGCAAGAGCACCTTGGTGGAGTATGGCTTCCGCCTGCCGTCTGCGCTCGACAATCGCCCCCTGCAGTGGGAGGAGTTCCTGACGCGCGTGGGTCAGGTGATCTTCACCTCCGCTACGCCTGGGCCGTTCGAGCAGGAGAATAGCGCTCAGATCGTACGACAGGTGATACGTCCTACTGGAATCGTGGACCCCGACGTAGAGGTGCGCCCGACCGAGGGGCAGATTGACGACTTGCTGGGCGAAGTGCAGAAGCGGGTGGCGAAGGGCCAGCGAGCACTGATCACCACCCTAACCAAGCGGATGGCCGAAGACCTCAGCGAGTACCTGAAGGACGTCGGGATCAAGGTCAACTACATCCACTCCGACATCCACAGCCTGGATCGCCCCGAGATTCTGCGGGATCTTCGATTGGGTGTGTATGATGTGGTGGTAGGTGTCAACCTGTTACGTGAGGGGTTGGACCTACCCGAAGTTAGCCTGGTGGCCATACTGGACGCGGACAAAGAGGGCTTCCTGCGCAGCGAGACCTCACTCGTGCAGACCATCGGGCGCGCTGCGCGTCATGTGGATGGAAAGGTGATCATGTACGCCGACACCATCACCGGCTCCATGCAACGTGCGATTGACGAGACCATGGAGCGGCGCCGCATCCAGGACGAGTACAACCGCAAGCATAACATCACTCCACACACGGTGGCGAAGGTGGTGCGGGAGACCGTCCGCGCCTACGAGGTGAAGGAGACTAAGTCGCCATACGGAAAGCGGCGGGCCGAAGAGATCGGCGCGATGTCGCTCGAGGACTTGCCTGCCGAGATTGCCCGCCTCGAGGCGGAGATGAAGGAGCTGGCAAAGCAGATGGAGTTCGAAAAGGCGGCGCGTGTGCGGGACGAGATGATGGAGCTACGCCGGTTGCTGGAGTCGGGTGGGTTGCCGTCCGTGGGTGCCCGGTCACGTCGGGCAAGGAACTAGCCCGCATTATTCACGAACACTGGCCAGCGGCGGAGGCTTCATGCCGCTCTCCCATTCCCGTGCCATTCCCATGCCTCCATCCGCCCTCGGATGGAGGCTCTCGTGCCTTCTCGTCTCTCCACCCCATGGGGGGTGGAGAGATAGTGGTGTGGCATGCCTCCGCCGCTTGCGGCGGAGGCTTCATGCCGCTGTCCCATTCCCGTGCCTCCATCCGCCCTCGGATGGAGGCTCCCGTGTCTTCTCGTCTCTCCACCCCATGGGGGGTGGAGAGATAGTGGATAGTGGCGTGGCATGCCTCCGCCGCTTGCGGTGGAGGCTTCATGCCGCTCTCCCATTCCCATGCCTCCATCCGCCCTCGGATGGAGGCTCTCGTGCCTTCTCGTCTCTCCACCCCATGGGGGGTGGAGAGATAGCCCGACTGCAACCTATCCGCAGTCGGCAGCCGAAACGTTTAGGCACGGAAGCGATGGAATGGGGCCTACTCGGCGTCGCTAACCGGTGTCGGCGGCAGCTTCATCCGCTCGCGCGCTCTTCGCACCATCTCGGAGTCGTAGGCGTCCAGCTCGCCCGCCTGCTGGTGCGCTTGATCGGCCATCTCCTGGTTGCCGCACACGCGGTAGAGATCCCCCAGCAAAGTGATATACGCACGATTGTCGTTCTCGATCTGCACTGCACGGGCAAAGCCCGCAGCCGACTTCCGGTACCGGCGCGCCGCAGCGTACGCGACGGCCAACCGGGCATGCAGACCGGCATCGTCCGGCGAGAGTTCCACGGCCTCGGCGTAGCGCACGACTGCGTCCTCTGGCCGACCCAGGTCCATCAGCACTTCGCCAACCCAATAGCGGTAGAAAGCGTTTTGGGGGTCGCTCTCGACAGCTCTCAGCCCAGGCTCCAGCGCCTCCTCGGGCCCTTCCGAGGTCAGAAGAGCGTCGGCCAGCTTGAACCAGATGAAGCCGTTGTCGGGCTCGATCTCGAGCGCCTTCTGAAACCGCAGGATCGCGGCCCTGTGCTGGCCATAGCGACGATAGACCTCGCCTAACCCCACGTGCGGCGCCGCTTGTCTGGGGTTCTTCTTCAAAGCTTTGCGATATTGGTCGACCGCTTGCGGCCCTTCTTCGGACAGGGCGTAGCAGTCCGCGAGCGATACACGGCTCGCTACATCGTTCGATTCCTTCCGCACGGCCTTTCGGTAGTGCTCCAGGGCCTCGCTAACGTTACCCTCGGCTACCGAGCGGTCGCCGTCGGCGCGGTGACGGGCCGCTCCGGTCAGCGTCTCTTCGATCTGCTCTGGTCGCTCTGCTTCCATGCTCTTCAGCCACTCGAATCGTCGGCACGGGTGTCCGGGTGCTCCAGTATCAGAGTCACCGGGCCGTCGTTAGTTAAGGATACGGCCATTGTGGCCCCGTAGACACCGCGTTTGACCGGGATGCCGTGCGATTCTAGCCTTTCGCAACACAGCTCGAACAGGGTGCGCCCCTGGTCGAACCCGGCAGCCTCGGTGTAGCTCGGGCGGCGGCCCTTGCGCGCATCGCCGTACAGCGTAAAGTTGGGCACCACCAGTGCCTCTCCTCCGACGTCCGACAGGGAAAGGTTCAGCTTGCCTTCGTCGTCATCGAAGATGCGCAGCTCTGCCAGCTTGCGCGCTATCCAGTCCGCGTCCGGCACCGTGTCCGTGCGACGAATGCCGAGCAACACCACCATCCCTCTGCCGATCCTGGCAACCCGGAGACCGTCTACCTCGACGCTGCCGGATGAAACTCGCTGCACCACAGCTCTCACGCGAGCTTCTTTCCCATTACCCTTCGGATGGCCACGACATCCGAGAAGTTTTCGATCTTCGCCATGATCTCACGGAGGTGGTCGGTATCCCGAACCTCGATCGAAAGGTCTATATATGCCATCTGGTTCTTGTCCGACCGTATGCGTGCCGCGGTGATGTTCGTCTTAGCCTCTCCGAAGATATGGCTGACGTCAGCTAGCAGTCCGATCCGGTTGAGGACATCGATGTGCAGGTTGACGCCGTAGACGCTAACACCGTCGCCCTCCCACTCGATGGGCTGCACGCGTCCCGGATCGGTCTCGCTGAACTGCTGAGCGTTGGGACATATCACACGGTGGATCACGATGCCACGTCCGCGTGTCACGTAGCCGACAACGCTGTCTCCCGGCAGTGGCTGACAACAGCGTGCGCGCCGGGTCATCACGTTGTCCACTCCACCGGCGGCAATGCGGATCGGCTGCTCGAAGGTTCTGCCCTCCACCTTGTCGGCCGACTGAACCTGCTCTTGGGGTAGGAGCGCCTTCAGCTTGACCATCACCGCATTCACCGTGACGAGCCCGGCGCCGACTTTGGCCAGCACCTCTTCTGCGGTGGTAGCGTTGAAGTGCGGTGCGATCTCAGTTAGCTTGTCCTCACCCAGGAACTCCCGTGGGTCCCTGCCAAGGAACTTGATGTGCTTTTCGAGCGCGTCCCGGCCTCGGAGCGCATTTTCCTCGATGTCCCTCTTGCGCAGGTAAGCACGAATCTTGCTTCGCGCGGAGGTGGTCTTCACGAACTGCAACCAGTCCAGACTCGGCTGCGCCTTCGGGCGTGTCAGTACTTCGCAGATGTCACCGTTCTTCAACTGATAGCTCAACGGGACGATCCGCGCATTCACCTTTGCACCCACTAACTGCTCGCCGAGCCGGGTGTGGATCCGGTACGCAAAGTCGATGGGTGTAGAGCCCGTGGGAAGGTCAATCACGTCACCCTTCGGCGTAAACACGAACACCTGATCGGTGAACAGGTCCTCCGATACATTGCGCAGGAAGTCGCTGGAGGTTTCCGATTCGCGTGACCAGTCGAACAGCTGCTGACGAAGGCGAGGCAGACGCTCAGCCGGCGCCTCCGTGCCTTCCTTATAGGCCCAGTGTGCCGCTACGCCGAACTCTGCCAACCGGTGCATCTCGTGCGTGCGAATCTGAATTTCCAGCGGCTCGCCGTTAGGCCCTACCACCTTCGTGTGCAGTGACCGATAGAGGTTCGGCTTGGGCTTCGCAATGTAGTCGTAGAACATGCCGGGTATCGGCTTCCACATGTCGTGCACGACGCCCAGCGCATGGTAGCACTCGGACTCCTTGTTCACAATGATGCGTATCGCTAGCAGGTCATACACTTGGTCGAAGGTAAGGCCCTGCTTCACGATCTTGCTGTAGATGCTATAGATGTGTTTGGGTCGCCCGGTCACCTCGGCAGCTATGTCGGCTCGCTCCAGGTGCTCCTTCAAGGCGAGCATCGCCTCGCGCAACTCCTCCTCGCGCTCTGCGCGCGTCTTGTCGATCAGCTTGGCGATACGCGCATACTCCTCCGGCTCGAGCTCGCGAAATGCTAGATCCTCTAACTGCCACTTGATTTGCCAAATGCCCAGCCTAGCGGCGAGTGGGGCATAGACGTGCATGGTCTCGGTCGCTATGCGCTTGCGCTTGATATCAGTTAGGGCGTCAATCGTGCGCATGTTATGTAGCCGATCTGCTAGCTTGATAACCATCACTCGCAGGTCCGAAGCCATCGCTAACAGCACTTTGCGGAGGCTTTCCGCAGCTCGCCGGATCTCCTCCTGCTTCTTCGCTGCAGGCCCTAGTGGCTCGTCGCGATGCGCAAAGCGGAGCTTGGTCACGCCTTGCACGAGCTTGGCAACCGAGTGCCCGAACTGCCTCTCGATCATCTCCATGGTGGCGTTCTCGGGACAGTCCTCTAGCACGTCGTGCAACAGGCCCGCGGCTACCGTCTCGGGGTCCAGCTCGAGCTCAGCGAGGATCTGGGCCACGGCGAGTGGGTGTGTTATGTAGGGATCCCCGCTGTCACGCAACTGACCGCTATGGCAGCGCTCAGCAAAGTAGTACGCTTCCCTAATCAGTGCAGCCTGAGGCTGAGTGTAGTGTTCCGCCACCGTCTCCAGAAGCTTCTGAAGCGGCTCCGGATCCTCCCATTCTGCGCTCAATCGCTGACCACCAGCTGGACTCAACGTGACATCCCACTCGACTCGGTTGGGCTCTCAGAACCGACTACCGCTTCGTCTTCTCCTGGCCTGCGGATAGCCCGGACGAACCAGCGAAGACGGCGTCTCCCCTGCCACCAATCGTAGGTAGGCTCGAACAACATCTCTACTTCTTCGCCCGGCCCGAACTCGCTCAGGCGCTCTCCCAATCCGAAGGCCATGCCGAAGATGGGATTCGTGCCCTCGCCCCGCAGCGTCACGCGGGGGTGCAGCGGGTTGCGAGTCGGCTCTATCTTAAGCAACGTTACCTTACGCCCGAGCAGCAGCGGCTCCGGATTCCCCAGGCCGAATGGCCGGAAGTCCTCCACGTCCTCGACGAACCGCTCCGTCACCTCCTGCGGCGTCACCTCGGCGTCGGCGACTTGCTCGGGAATCAGGTCCTCATCGGTCAAGTGGCGGTCAGCATGCTCAGCAAGGGCTCGTCGCACCTCTTCCAAGTGTTCGGCCCGAAAAGAAAACCCAGCCGCCATGGTATGCCCGCCGTAAGTAAGGAACAGGTCTCCCAGTTCCGATAAGGCTCCGAACAAATCGTACCGGGGAATGCTGCGCGCTGAGCCTCGAACGATGCCATCGGACCGACACCCCACCAGAGCCGGCCGCCAATACGTGTCCACCAGTTTGGACGCCACGATGCCAACCACTCCGGCGTTCCAGCCTTCGTTGGCGACAAGCAGCAACTTGTGTCGCGCCAGGCCTTGGCTTTCCACCAGGTGGCACGCCTCCTCGAAGATGCGCTGCTGCTCGCGTTGCCGCTCGCGGTTGTGCCGGTCCAGCCGCGTGGCTATCTCGCTGGCTTCCTTCGCGTCTTCGGTGAGAAGCAATCGAAGGGCATCGGTCGCATCGTCCATTCGCCCGGCGGCGTTTAGTCGGGGCCCGATCACGAAACCGACATCGCGCGCCGTCATCTCTTCGGCGGTGCGAGCAATCCCCGCGACCCGCATCAGCGCCCGAAGCCCCAGCTTCTTCGACTCGGCTATGCGAGCGATGCCGTGCCGCGCGAGCACGCGGTTCTCATCGAGCAGGGGAACGATGTCGCACACGGTGCCCAGCGCAGCCAGGTCCAAGTAAGCCCTATCGAAAGACTCGGGCGGGTGGCCCAACTCTGCCACCAGTGCGCGCGCCACCTTGAACGTAACCCCGACACCAGCGAGGTATGGAAACGGATACTGGCTCGTAGGCAAGAGGGGATTCACTACGGCTTCCGCCTTCGGTACCCGAGCACCGGGTTCGTGGTGGTCGGTCACCACCACACGCATGCCCAGCTCGTGGGCGTATTCCACCACCTCGACAGCCGAAATGCCGCAGTCGCAAGTGATGATCAATGACGCGCCCAGTTCCTTCGCCCGCTCCACTCCCGCGCGATGAAATCCGTATCCATCCTTCTGTCGGTGGGGAAGGTGAGGCTCCACAGTGCCTCCTAGCCGTCTCAAGCAGCGAGTCCAGATTGCCGCCGAGGTGATCCCGTCCACATCGTAGTCTCCGTGGACGAAGATCGTATCCTTGTTCTCGAGTGCCGACGCAATCTGCTTTACGGCCTCGCCACAGTCGGGCAGAAGCATGGGATCGTGAAGGTCCGACATCTGAGGAGAGAGAAACGCCTGCGCTTGCTCCGGGCTCCGTATCCCCCTATTCACCAACAGCCTTGCCGTCAGCTCCGCCAAATCGAGACTCTCCGACAGCTCCCGTACCACCCCCGCGTCTGCCTCTTGCACTCTCCACCGCACCATGCTCTCCCTATTCGTCAGATTGCTCCCCCGGCCCTGCGAGTCGCATGCGTCCGTGGCGTTCCGCTCGGGTATCCTTCGGGCCGATATGGCGACGATTCATCCCCTCAAAGCGCTTCGCCCGCCCGTCGAGATGGTTGCCCAAGTGGCTGCTCCCCCGTACGATGTGGTCACGGAAGCCGAGGCCAGAGCCTTCGCCGCGGGTAAGCCTTTCTGCTTCCTCCGTATCTCTCGCTCCGAAGTGGACTTCCCGCCGGGTACCGACCCTTACTCGCCAGCTATATACGATCGAGCCGCGGAGAACCTCGCCGAGTTCCAGCGGCAGGGTGTGCTGGTCCCAGACCAGACCGCTGCCATCTACGTGTATCGTCAGCGCATGGGAGAGCACGTGCAGGCAGGTGTGGTAGCCCTCTGCTCGGTGGACGAGTACGACGACGACCGCATCAAGAAGCACGAAAAGACCAGGCAGGACAAGGAAGACGACCGAACTCGGCACATCGTTCGCACTCGGTGCCAGACGGGCCCGGTGTTCCTAACCTATAGGGACAGGCCTCGAATAACCGAGTTGATGCACACGGTTATGCAACGCGACCCCCTCTACGACTTCGACGACGACCGCGCCGTTCGCCATACGGTCTGGCGGGTGGACGAAAGCGACCCGCTCTGCACCGAAATTCAGAGGGAGTTCGAGCAGGTGCCCGCGCTCTACATCGCCGATGGGCACCATCGCGCGAAGAGCGCCTCGCGAGCACGTGCGGAACTCAGGGCAGCGAACCCGAGCCACACGGGAGACGAACCCTACAATCGCTTTCTGGGAGTGATGTTTCCGGCCGGGCAGCTGCAGATACTTCCCTACAATCGTGTGGTTCTCAGGGCTCCCGCCGGCGACGTGATGGCGCGAGTGCGCGAGCGCTTCGAGGTCGAAGACCTGACGGGACCGGTTCCCCCGCCACGCGGCAGCGCAGCACTATACCTTGGCGGTCGCTGGTACGGGATTCGCCCCAAGAACGCCCCACCGGACGACCCTATCGAGGGCCTGGATGTCAGCGTATTTCAGCGCGAACTGCTGGGGCCTGTCTTCGGCATAGGCGACCCGCGCACCGACAGAAATATCGAGTTCGTGGGAGGCATCCGTGATGCCTCTGAGCTACAGGCGAAGGCCGATGCGAACGGAGGTGCCGCAATCCTGCTCCATCCAACCCGCATCGAAGACGTGCTTCGTGTGTCGGACGCCGGAGGCGTCATGCCGCCGAAATCCACCTGGTTCGAGCCGAAGCTTCGCTCTGGCATGTTCGTGAACCCAATCTGACCGTACGCAGCAGCGGGCAACGACCGCCCGCAACCGAAGGAGGAAAAACACAATGAAGGTGTTGGTCGCCGACAAGTTCGAGCAGTCCGGACTGGATGCTCTTACCGCCAGCGGCTTTGAAGTCGTGAGTGATCCGAGCCTCAAAGAAGAGGCACTGACAGCTGCAATCCGAGAGCACCGACCCGACGTGCTCGTCGTTCGCTCCACCGTCGTGACCGAAGAGATGCTACGGGATTCGTCCCTTTCCCTAGTCGTGCGCGCTGGGGCTGGCTACAACACCATAGACGTGGAGGCTGCATCCCGCAGCGGCATCTATGTCTCCAACTGCCCAGGCAAGAACTCGATCGCCGTAGCCGAACTTACCTTCGGCCTAATCCTCGCTCTCGACCGCCGAATCCCGGATAACGTCATCCAGTTCCGGGAAGGGAAGTGGAACAAGAAGGAGTTCTCCAAAGCTCGTGGTCTCTACGGCAGGAGACTCGGCGTGCTGGGCCTCGGCAATATTGGCCAAGAAGTGGTCCATCGCGGAAAGGCCTTCGGCATGAAGGTGGTCGGTTGGTCGCGCTGGATCACTCCCGAAATCGCCGACGACATGGGAGTGGGCTACCGACCAACCATAGAGGAGGTTGCCGAGGACAGCGATGTGCTGACGATCCACCTAGCGCTCACCCCGGAGACGCAGGGCATCATCGGCGAGCAGGTGTTGTCTCGGCTGAAGCCTGGTACGATCCTCGTCAACACTTCCCGGGCCAAGGTGCTAGACCAGAAGGCACTGCTGAAGTACGCCAAGGAGCGTGGCCTGCGCGTCGGCCTCGACGTGTTCGATGAAGAGCCGTCCACAGCCGAGGGCGAGGTTAACAGCGAACTGATGACCCTGCCCAACGTGTACGTCACACATCACATCGGCGCCTCTACGGATCAGGCCCAAGAGGCGGTGGCGGAAGAGACCGTGCGCATCATCCGAGAGTTCGCACGCTCGGGACAGCCGCCGAACGCGGTGAACATCCGCTCCGAGTCGCCTGCCAGCCACCTGATCGCGGTCCGGCATCGCGACCGCGTAGGGGTCATCGCACACGTGCTAGGGGAGTTGCAGAAGGCGTCTATCAACGTCCAAGAAATGGAGAACATCGTGCTCGAGGAGGCCGGAGGGGCGATCTGCTACATCAGCGTGACGTCAAAGCCGTCATCCGAGGTGTTGGACCGGATTCGGTACGGCAACGAGAACATTCTCAGCCTCGTCGTCCGCGAGCTCTGAGTCGAGGTCGTTCGCAGCGCGCTAATTAGCAGATTGGCGGGTTCGAATGTTGTTGTTCGGAGACACGGAGAACACCGGCTCGCGGGGTCGAGAGTAGCCATCTTCGCGCACTCTGCGAATCACAGCGTACTCCGTGTGAGATCTCCGGCAACCCGTGCGCTTTGGTGCGGTGTGCGCGATAGCAAAGCGCACTGCTCGGACTATCTACCGCGGAATTCGCAGAGGCATCTCTGAGAGCGCAGAGTGGCGGGGTACTAGTCGCCGTTCGACTCTAGCACTGCGCTCCTGCCATCGCGAGTGTCGCGAGATGCGTTCCATCTCATCGTACCACTCGTACCACGCCTGGAAAAGCGGGCTCCGCGGTGTCTTCAGGGGAGCGCCAGGGTGAGCAAGCAGTTCCTCGTATGGTACCGCAGGGCTGCTCTTGTTGCCCCGGCCCCGCTGGGGCGAAGCGCTCGGACTAATGCCTCAGGCTAAGCCGTAGTAACCCAGTCAGCCCGCTCCCGGTGTTATCGAGCATCCTCCGGAACTGTGTCGGCAACTCCTGCACGCCGAGCAGGACCGGCAACCACGACAAGCTCGGAGTGACCGACCGTCCGGCAAATCACCCAGTCGAGTGGGCGGAAAGCTTTCTCGAATGCCTGACGAAGCACCTTGAATGGTACACCGGAGGATGGCAGGCCTATCCGCAAACGCCGCGCCACCCAATCGAGCACCATGAATAGGTCACCTCCGAAAGTGCCCAGGGTCTCGACCCCCAGCAGGCGGAGGTCACTCTGCTCCAGAAGTCGACTCAGGCTCTGTGGGCTGAAGAAGCGAACATGGATCGGTGGGATGAGCCACCACGGGCGCCTCCATACGAGGTGCCTGTAGCCCGCAAGGTCGTTGGGACTGACGATCACCAGTACACCCTCCGCAGTGAGCACCTTACGGATGGAGCGAAGCAGCGCCCCTAGGTCCTGAATGTGCTCAGCGGTCTCCATGAGAACAACCAAGTCGAACTTCGCTCCTCCGAATACCTTCTCATCGAACGGTCCATGGTGGATGCGCTCTTCTCCACAGCGCTGCTTTGCTCGTATTGCTTGCGGCGATATCTCCACCCCATAAGCGTCGTATCCTTCCGTGAGTGCGCCAAACACGAGCCAACCAGAGGCGCAACCTATGTCACACATCCTGGGAATCGAGGGGAAGCCGTTGGAGTAACGCTGGGCCAGTCTTACGAGCCAGCGAGCGCGGCCCGCTTCCATCTTGGTTTTCAGCTTAGGGAACTTGTGTTCTTCGTCGTTTGGGTGGCCGCCGATGTGGATGTTATCTGGGTAATAGCCCTCGAAGTACCTTCGCGTTTGGTAGCAGGCATCGGCCTCGGCAAAGTAAGCCGGTAGTAGGAACGCTGACCCGCAATCACGACACTGATAGACCGCGTAGGCGTCCTCGAAGCGCGGAGGCTTTCCGATCCATCGCCCCGGGAGTCGCTTCGCGAAGTTCGCGCCCTTGGGAGTCCACACGAAAGCTGGTACCGCGGATTCCGCGTCGCAGTCGATGCAGCGCGCCACGTCGGGCAGTAATGCCTCAGCCGAGCCGTTCGAGATTGCCATCGACCTGCCCCTATCTTCATCGCTGCCTAGGGGTCTTCACGAGACAACGTGACGACCCCTCATCGCCTACGACCTTACCGCTTTCCTAACGCTTGGAGCCTTCCCCCAACCGGTGCCCCAGCAGCCACTCGATCGCGAAGGGCAGCTGCGCTCCCACCAGTAGGGTGTGCCCGTAATCACCTACCGTCACTAGCTCGACCGGAAGCTTTGCCTGCTGCACCTTCTCTACGAGCGCCTTTACTCCGGCGGCTGGGACCACCGCGTCCTTCTGGCCAGTGATCACCAACGTCGGCGCAGATTGCTTCACCTCGCCCTTCGGCATCCCGAAGGCCGAGGCGAGGCAGCATGCGGCCGCGAACACGTCCGACATCTCCATGGCTAGCTGCGACGCCAGCCCGCCCCCTAAGGAGTGCCCCAATACGTACACGCGAGTTCGGTCTATTCCTTGCTCCACACACACTTGCTCGACCAGCTTCCGAACTTCGGCGGGCTTGCCGAGGTAGTCCGTGGTCCGAGGCGTGACCACCACGAAGCCATGTTTCAGGGCGAGTGATCGAAGCGTGCCCGATCCGTACGAGTTGAAGAACATGTGCTCGTCGCCCCCAGCACCGTGAAAGGCGAGGACCAACGGGCGAGGCCCCCCTCCCGGTGCTGCGGGCGGAGCATATACGCGAAATGGAGCCTCCTTGCCGGCAATCGTCCTAACCCTCCACGTATCTCCCGTCTTGCCGATGTAAGGGTTGATGCCCGCCTCCAGTTTGGCCACCTCCATCGCAAGGTCGGACATCATCGCAGGGAGGTCGGTGCAAAGCTCGTGCTCCGTGTCGAAAGGCGAGGAGAGCACTCTGGCCCGCGCGAGGCAGGACGTCATCGCATCGGCCAGTTTCGGGTCGGTATGGGTAATCGCTCGAAGCCGTGCTGTCGCTTCTGCCCCGGCCTGCTCGGGAGCACTGGGCAAAACGGGTAGTCGCAAACTAACGGCAGTATCCGCGTCGTCAGACCACAGTGCCAGCGTATAGGTGCCCACATCGAGGCCCTTCTCCGGGAGCAGAATCTCGGCAGAGGCAGTCCGATTGGCTGACACGATAACGGGATACTGTTTCTGCTCGGATCCCGCCGGGTCGATCAGCTTCACCGTTAGCTTCGTCTCGCCGGTCACGTCTGCCAACGCGTAGATCGGGCTGCACTTCAGCTCCAGCGCAACCTGCTGATTGGCGGGCGCAAAGGGTGGCACCAACTTCCAGCGGACCGAGGCAGCTACCCGGGCAGCTCGGCTGCCGAAACCCGGAGCCAGCGAGCCGGTCAGCCGGTCGAGTTGCTCGATGGCCTGCTGGAAGCTTCCCGCGAAGAACGCGAGCGTTGCCCGGTCGAACGCGACGTTCGCCTCGGCAATCTTGTCCGCCGCTGGGGGCGCCGACACCATTGCTCGTTCCAGCCTCAACAGGCAGCGCGCGAGGTCCATCCGTGAAACCGTAGCGTCTTGCTGAACGCCCAGCGCGGTTATGACCGCGAACCACAACATCATCGCTCTCGACCTCCCACTATCCTTAACGCCCTAGCAGATGCTCGAGAGCATCCGAAAGACGCGGCAGTTTGAAGACGAAACCCGAATCCAATAGCTTGGCCGGCACCACGCGCTGGCTCGCAAGCACCAGCGAGTCGGCCGCTTCTCTCCCCATCGCCATCCGAACCACCAGCGCTGGAGTCGGAACCAGGGTGGGACGGCTAACCGCAGCTCCTAGGGCCGAAGCGAAATCACGCTGACGCACAGGCTCCGGCGAGACCACGTTAACCGGCCCGCTAAGGCTGCTGTTAGTTAACAGGTGAAGCAGCGCGTAAAGAACATCATCCATCGCCACCCAGCTAACGAACTGCCTGCCCGAGCCGATGGGTCCCGCCATGCCCAGTCGAGCCAACGGCAGCAGCCGCGCCAACGCGCCACCCTTAGGCGAAAGGATCATCCCGAACCGGGGGTGTATGACGCGAATGCCAGCCTCGCGCGCTGCGGAAGCCGCTTCCTCCCACGCAGCGGCTACTTCCGGCAGGAAGCCTTCGCCCTGCGTGGCTTCCTCCGTCAGTTCCGTGTCGCCCCGACTTCCGTAGAAGCCGATAGCCGATGCCGAGATGAGCGTCGAAGGCGGTTTCGATAGTTTGGCCAAGGTCTCCGCAAGCAGCCGCGTGGATTCCACTCGGCTGCTGAGAATGGCGGTCTTCTTCTCGGCAGACCACCTGCCCTCGATACTCTCTCCAGCCAGGTGGATGACTGCGTCGAATCCTTCTAATAAGGAAGCATCGAGCTCACGCTTCGCAGGGTCCCAGCGGATCTCGGCCTCTGTCTGCGGAGCCCGCCGCACTAACGCAGTGATCTGGTGACCCCCTGCGCTGAGAAACGGTCGGAGGTGGCTGCCGACCAGCCCTCCTGCACCGGAGATCAGTATGCGCTTCGGCGCGTGCTCCCTAGCCCCGTAGTGTGCTTCCACGTCCCACTGTAGTACCCGCGATCGGTGCTGAAACACCCGATGCAGCCTCTCTCTCACCGCCGACTCGGCCAGCATGCGCCCCAGCAGTCCGAGCGGCAGGCGGTACTCGAGTGTCTCATCCAGCCTGCAGCCCGACGCGTCGTCCTCGAACCGCCTGCGATGGAGCCACTCGCGGAATGGGACACGAAGCTGAATGTCGTCGAAACTTCGTCCGTAATCGTAACCCCGGTGCTCTGCCAGCCAGCGAATCCGAAAAGGGCCGATTGGCACCTCGAGCGTCGCCCGACCCCCGTCCCGAATACCGCCCTGGCTTTCCACCAACCGAACCTTGTCCCAAGGCGGGCTCAGCCTCTCGAACGCCCCCGGTCTCTCGTGCCAATCGAACACGAACTCCCTAGGGGCCGCCAGCTTGGTAGAAAACTGCAGCCGCTCGCTCACGAACGGCGAAGCCCCTCGAACGCCGCCAGCGCCCTTTGCCGCGCTGCTGCGTGGTCCACGATGGGTTCCGGGTACCCGCTTGCAACGCCCTCCAGCGAGTTCCAGGGTTCGTGAACATCGCCCGATGAGTTCCCGGCTAGCTCAGTGACCCACCTACGGACATATCTGCCCTCGGGGTCGAACTTCTTGCCCTGCCCAACGGGGTTGAAGATGCGGAAGTACGGCGCCGCATCCGCCCCACACCCTGCGGTCCACTGCCAGCCCAGGGTGTTGTTAGCCAGGTCCGCGTCCACCAACGTGTCCCAGAACCATCTCGCTCCCTGCTGCCACGGAATCAACAGGTCCTTCACCAAGAACGATGCCACGACCATCCGCGTCCGGTTGTGCATCCACCCCGTGTGCCACAGCTCCCGCATCCCCGCGTCCACGAACGGGTATCCGGTCAGGCCCTTCCTCCACCTTTGGAGGGCCTCCGCGTCGTCCGCCCATGGAAAGTCGCGGAACTGCTCGCGCAACGGCTCCGTCGGCGTGTGGGGGAAGTGCCAGAGCAAGTGGTAGGCGAACTCCCGCCACCCCAACTCCGATGCAAACACAGAGGACCGCCGGCATGCGTGCCACACCTCGCGAATCGAAATCTCCCCGAAGTGTAGGTGCGGCGAGAGCCTCGAAGTCCCCTCGATGTCGGGTCGGTTTCGGTCCGATGCGTAGCTGTCAACCGGCCCACCGGCGAAACGGTCGAGCAGCTTCTTCGCTCCTGCCTCCCCAGGCTCCCAGCTCTCCCGCAGCCCTGCAGCCCAATCCACCTTGGGTAGCAGCTCCAAGTCGTCCACGGTTAGCGACGCTGGCCATGCATTCGGTGCTCGGAGCCTCGCCGGTGCTCCTGTCGGAAGTGGCGGCTCAGGACCGGCGAGACACGCTTTCCAGTAGGGTGTGAACACCTGATACGGCCTCCCGTCCGCAGTCGCAACCTCCCAAGGCTCGCGTAGTAGCGCATTCCCGCGCACCGTTGCACGCACTCCGAGCTTCTCCACGGCAGCAACCACACTCGCCTCCACTTCGCGAGCAGCAGGCTCATATCGCCTCGAGAACTGCAGCGAGGTCGCCCCGACCTCTTGCACCACGGCCGGAACCACCTTTTGGGCAGGCCCACGGCGAATGACCAGCCTCGAACCCAACCTCTTGAGACTCGCATCCAGCGATAGCAGCGAGTGGTGCAACCACCACCGACTCGCCGCTCCCAACGGCCAGTCACCCTCGTCCTCCGGCGACCACACATAGAGTGGAACCACCGCGCCGGATGCCACCGCCTCGGCTAGCGCCGAGTTATCCGACAGTCGAAGGTCGTTGCGAAACCAAACGACGGAGGTCACTTGCTGCCACCCGCCTCCGCACGACGTGCGATCTCTCGCAGCATGCCACTGAAGATGGCTGCATGGATGGGGTACAGGAGATACCAGTAGAGCCTGCCGCTGACCCCTGCCGGGTCGAAGATGGCGGTCTGCCGAATCTCAGACCCTCCCGCCGAAGGGGTTACCTCGAACTGCAGCCAAGCGCGACCCGGCACCTTCATCCCTGCCGAAAGCCGCAGGAGATGATTCGGCTCGAATGCCTCTACCGTCCAGAAGTCCAACGGTTGGCCGGGAGCCAGGTCAACGGGATGGCGACGACCCCTGCGCATGCCCGGACCCCCGACCAGCAAGTCCAGTGCGCCGCGCAACTGCCAAAGCCAATCGCCGAAGTACCAGCCCGCGCGCCCTCCGATGCGCCGAATGGGTTCGAACGCCTCCTGCGGCGGCACCCGAACCCACCGGACACGCGAATCGACAATGCGAGGTCCGAGCCGCCCTCGTCCCCAGCTCTGCGGCTTGCCAACCGACGAGAGCGCATCGGACCAACGCGTCTCCGCATACTCCCGATCCTCGTTGACAAGGGCTCGCTCGATCGCCTCTCGAAAGCCCCGCGGCTTCACATCGAATACTCGCAGCGCAGCATCGTCCGTCACCACCGTCTCGTTGCGCACGCTGTCAATCAGCTTCCTCCCGACCCGAGCATAAAGGGGCGTCACCAGACCGAGCCATAGACTGGAAAGCCACGGCGTCAATACGGGAACCGGGAAGATCAGCCGCTTCAACCTTCGCTGCCGCGCGTACTCCCTCAGTAGGTCGAGGTAGCTGACGCGGTCGGGCCCTCCGATCTCGAAGATGCGGCTGCCATCGAGAGGCACGTCCACCGCCGCTGCGAGGTACTCGATTACATCCTCTACGGCAATCGGCTGCGTCGGAGTGCGCACCCATCTGGGAGTTATCATCACCGGCAGCGTCTCCACGAGCGCCCGAACCATCTCGAAGGATAGACTGCCGGAGCCGATGATCACCGAGGCCCGAAACTCGATTGTCGGGACCCCGCTCTCCCTGAGAATCCGCCCGACCTCCTGCCTGCTCGCGAGATGCGGAGACAGCCTGTCCCCCCGACCCAAGCCGCCGAGGTACACGATCCGACGTACCCCCGCAGCGCTCGCAGCCTCCGCAAATGCGCGGGCCGCCACTCGGTCTTCTTTATCGAACCGACCGCTGGCGCCCATCGAGTGGACCAGATAGAACGCGACGGAAACTCCCGACATCGCCATGCGGAGCGACGCCGAGTCCGTCACGTCTCCTTGCACGACCTCGGTGCTAGGCCCGACGCGAGAGGACAGTGGCTGCGGGTTACGAGCCATGCACCGCACTCGATGCCCGCGGCTCTCCAGAACGCGCAGAAGCCTTCCGCCGACGTAGCCTGTGGCTCCAGTCAGCAGCACACGGTTAGGGTGCGCCCCCTCGCTGCTCATCGCATAGTCAAACGCCCGCGCGAGCTCGGGGCTCGGCAGAGGACCTAATAGGCACTAGCCGCTGAGCTTCTCGGTATCGATCTGCGCGCGCTGCAGTCTCCCCGAGAAGTCCACGTACACCGACTTCCACTCGGTAAAGATGTCCAGCACCTGGTAACCGGACTCGCGATGCCCGTTGCCCGTGTCCTTCACGCCGCCGAACGGCAGCCCCACCTCGGCACCGATGGTCGGCCCGTTGATGTAAGTGATGCCGGCCTGGATGTCGCGAATCGCCTGGAACGCCCGCTGCACGTCCCGAGTGTAGATGGAACTCGACAAACCGTAGGCGCAGTCGTTCGCCACGGCGATGGCCTCCTCGAACGACGACACTTCGGTGATGCCGACCACCGGCCCGAAGATCTCCTCCTGAAAAATGCGCATCTTCGGCGTCACGTCGGCAAAAACCGTCGGCGCATAGAACGAGCCCTTCGCATATTCCCCCTCGGTCAAAGCGTGGCCGCCACAGAGCAACCGCGCACCCTCGGACTTGCCGATCTCCACGTACCCGTGCACGGTCTCGCGCTGAGCGGCGTTGATGCACGGACCCATCTGCACGCTCTCGTCCAGACCGTTGCCGACCTTCAGCGCCTTCGCGCGGGCAACCAGCATCGAAGTGAACTGCTCCTTCACTTCTCGGTGTACGATGAGGCGAGACGTAGCGGTGCATCGCTGACCGGTGGTGCCGAACGCACCCCACAGCGCACCCTCTACTGCCAGCTCTATGTCGGCGTCCTCCATCACGATCTGCGGGTTCTTGCCGCCGAGCTCCAGGGATAGCCGCTTCAGCCGCTCGCCGCACACCGCCGCGAGTCGCCTCCCCACCTCCGAAGACCCGGTGAACGAGACCACCCCGACGTCCGGATGGGTTGCTAGCGTCTCTCCCACGTCGCGTCCACTGCCGTACACCAGCTGGATGCACTTGGGTGGAAGCCCCGCATCCAAGAGGGCCTCCACGAATCGGGCGGACGATGCCGGCGTGTCGGTTGCCGGCTTAAGTACCACCGTGTTGCCGCATACCAGCGCAGGGAATATCTTCCACGAGGGGATGGCCATCGGAAAGTTCCACGGCGTGATCATCCCGGCGACGCCGATGGGACAGCGGATGCTCATGCCGAACTTGTTCGGGAGCTCGCACGGCACCGTGTCGCCATACATCCTGCGGCCCTCTCCCGCCATCATGTAGGCGGTGTCTATGGCCTCTTGCACATCGCCCCGCGTCTCGGCCAGGATCTTTCCCATCTCGCGCGTCATCGAGCGGGCCAGGTCCTCCTTCCGCTCCGACAAGATATCTCCACACCGCTTGATGATCTCGCCGCGCCGCGGGGCAGGGACCAGCGCCCAAGCCTTCTGTGCCTCCTTGGCCGAGGCCACTGCGGCCTCTACTTCCTCCCTGCCGCACTTCGGAAAGGTACCGACAACATCGCTGTTGTCTGCGGGGTTGACGTTCTCGAACGTCCCCTGGGAGCCGGATGCGATCCATTCGCCATTGATAAGAGCGCGAAACTGCTCTGCCATCTGAATCTCCTTCGAATCGGTGGTTGCCGATATGGTACCTGGCGGCCTCGCGGTCGGAGCTGCCGAGAGCCATGCCGTCGAATCGAGAAAACCTGTGGTATATTTAGTAGTGCTAAGCGATATACCGCGCTGCTCCCGTCACCTCCCGCGAGGGGGGTACGCGGCGGCGACGCGGCCACCCGATGCTCGCATCATGAAAGGAAGCGACGAATGAAGACAATCCGTGTCTGTGCCGCCACGATCGCGGCTCTCACCGTCTGCACCACCACGGCACTGGCGGCGCTGTGGGAGGTCAACATGACTGGTCTCGAGGAGGTCCCGCCGAACGCCAGCCCGGGTACGGGCTACGGCCTCTTCGACGTCAACATGGTCACTGGCGACTTCACCTATTCGATGACGGCCAACGGTCTCACCTCGACGATCATCGCCGCGCACATTCACAATGCGCCGGTGGGTATCAACGGACCCGTCATCTTCAACCTGCTCCCGGGGGGCGTTTGGACCAATCCAGTCGTCGGGGCGGGGACCCTCAGCCCGACTCATCTCGCAGAGCTCGTGGCGGGAAACCTCTATGTGAACGTACACACCCAGACATTTCCCGGGGGAGAGATCCGCGGGCAGATGCGGCTGGTTCCGGAGCCGGGGTCTCTCGCGGCGGTCGGCGTGGGGCTGGCCGGTCTGGTGGCCGCTCGCAAGCGCCGCCGAGCCTAGGACTCGATAACGCCCGGTGAAACCACCCTCACCACTCGGGGAGGAAGGGTCAGTGTGAGAGCGTGCAGCCGTCCGGGACCGTCATGCTTAGCCCGTCGCCGTGCTGAGCCCGTCGCCGTGCTGAGCCTGTCGTCATGCTGGGCCCGTCGCCGTGCTGAGCCTGCCGTCATGCTGAGCCTGTCGCCGTGCTGAGCTTGTCGTCATGCTGAGCTTGTCGAAGCATGGGGCCGCCAGCCGCACGTTTTCGAATTCACAGTGTGGCTCTGGCACTCACAAATACGCGCTTCGACCGGCTCAGCGTGAGGTCACCAGTGACCCATCCTCTCGCCGTGGTGAGGGTAGGGGGCACCCGGAGCAACGGTAAGCAATAGAAACGCGAGACCGCCCAGCATAGCTGCCGGGCGGTCTCGTTCCATCTCTGCCACTCCCTGCAAGAAGGCAGATGGTGCTACAAACCGTCGTCGTAGATGATGCCGCCGCCCACGGCCGAGGGGTGACCTTTCACATCACCCTTCTTATCGGTGTCCGGCGAGTCCCCCGGGTGTTCGATCTTCAGCTTCCCCTTGTCCGAATCGCTCTCCACAGGTCCCAGACGGTCGCATCCAGCGGCGCAGAGAGCGAACAGCA